>JBGOVR010000046.1:0-30344 GCA_041478205.1 Candidatus Acidiferrum sp. | reverse complement strand
TCGTAGCTGTCACCGTCAGCGGATACGTGCCTGTCGCGGTCGTGCCCGTCGTGGTGACCGTCAACGTCGAGGAACCAGAACCAGCGACCGATGTGGGAACAAAGGCACCACTCGCGCCTGTCGGCAATCCACTCACACTGAACGACACGTTGTCCGTGAAACCGTTGCTCGGGGTAATTGTGGCAGTGTAGGTGGTGCTGCCGCCCTGGGCGATCGATTGCGAACTCGGAGTCACAGCCACTGAGAAGTCAGGCTGCGCGGCCGCGGCCGTGTAGGTCCAGTTGAGGATCTCTTGGGTCGCGGTGCTGCCTCCCGTGCCTGCGGTGAAGCCCACAAAGGCAGTACTAGCTCCCACGGTGGTCGGAATGTTGATCGGGAAAGTGATCGTGAAGATGTCCGCTGGGACGGCTGTATCCGTGATGGTCATCGACAGCGTGGTGCCGTCATAGTTTACGTGCGTTTGGAAGATATCTCCGCTATGCAGGTTCACCCCGCCGCCCAATGTAGTTGCCGGCACCGTGGGTGTCGCCCCATTCGTATACAACCCAGTGGAGTTGACGCCTTCTCCCGCGTTGCTGTGCAGATCAAACTTCACTGCCACGCTGGTGCCAATGCCTGGAGGGCCACCATACCCCAGGTTGCTCCCCCCCAGCCCGATCGCTGTCGGACCCACACCCTGGATGGTGAATGTAAAACCATCCGCGTTGGGGGTCGTCAACTGGAAGGTAATGTCGGTCGTAAACGTGGTCACGCTGACTGGTGTGGTCCAGAAGGCGCTGGCGACTTCGTTGCCTGCCAGCGAGTCCGTAAGTTGCAGGCGAGTTCCGTTCAGTTTGGTGTGCCCGTTGAATTTCATCCCAGCCGCTGAAAAGCCGGAACTAAAGTTTATCGTCGGAGTCCCTCCACTTTGGGTGATGATGAGTGAGGTTGAGGCGGTGTGGGTGAGTGCTCCACTGGTAGCCGTTACCGTCAACGGATACGTCCCGGTGGCGGTCGTGCCCGTCGTGGTGACCGTCAACGTCGAGGAGCCAGAACCAGCAATCGATGTAGGAGCAAAGGAGCCACTCGCACCCGTCGGCAATCCGCTCACGCTAAACGATACGTTGCCAGCGAAACCGCTGCTCGGAGTAATTGTGGCAGTGTAGGTGGTGCCCCCGCCCTGGGTGACCGATCGCGAACCCGGAGAAACACCGATCGAGAAATCAGGTGTCGGGGTCGTCGTCGTCGGAGTATACGACCAGTCCAGGATTTCCTGTAAGGCCATCCCGCCGCCGGTGGAAGCGGTGAAGCCTACGAAAGCTGTGGTCGACCCTAGCGTGGTTGGAATGTTGATCGGCCAGGACATCGTAAACGTCGCATTTGGATTGACGTCGTCGGTGATGTTCATAGTCAGCGTGGTGCCGTCGTAGGTCATTTGGACGTGAAAGGTATCGCCGCTCAGCAGGTTTATCCCGCCACCCAGGGCATTCGAGGGGGTAGTTGGTGCGGTGCCGTTGATATACAGTCCCGTGGAATTTTGGCCGTCATCACCATTGCTGCCGTGGAGATCGAACTTCACCGCCAAGCTCGTGGGCATAGGGGCGTAACCCAGATTGCTGCCAGATAGCCCGATGGCTGTAGGACCAACCCCCTGAATGGTGAACGTGAAACCGTCGGCGACAGGCTTCGTCACCTGGAAGGTGAAATTGTTGTCGAAGGCTTGCACATTGACTCGCGAGGCCCAGAACGCGCTAGCAATCTCGTTGGCGGCGGTAAGGTCTGTGAGTTGCAGTCGCGTTCCGCTGAGTTTGGTGTGCCCATTGAACTGCATTCCGGTCGCAGTAAAGCCAGATCCGAAGTTGATCGGCGTAGCGCCACCAGGCTGCAGAATGACCAGCGAAGTTACCGTGGAATGAGTGAGCGTCGCACTTGTACCAAGTATCCTTAGAGAATAGTCGCCCGGAGGCGTGGCGCCGGTGGTCGAAACGGTGAGGGTAGAGGACCCGGAACCCGGAAGAGAAGTGGGATTAAACGAAGCGGTAGCGCCAGCAGGCAGTCCCGACACACTCAAGGCCACGTTGCTGGTGAATCCGCCACCTGAATTGACGGTCGCGGTGTAGGTGGTGCCGCTGCCCGGCGCGATGGATTGCGAACCGGGGGAGGCCGTCACGGAGTAGTCCGGCACAGTGATCGTGCGAGTGGGCGGGCGTGGATCGGTGAGGCCTGAATTGTCCGTCACGGTCAGCGTGGCGACATAAGTGCCGGGCGCGGTATAGGTCACGCTGCCGGGATTGGCAAGACTGCTCGAGCTTGGATTGCCGCCCGGGAAGGCCCACGAAAAGCTAGCGACGGTGCCGTCCGGATCGCTGCCGGTGCCCGCGAAAGAGACGGACTGACCAGGCTGGATTGTCACATCGGATGCCGGGCTGGTGATGGTGCCGGTAGGAGCCTGATCGTTGGGCGTTTTGGAGATTTGAACCATCTGCGCGACAGAGGGAACTCCTGCATTGTTCAAGAGGAAAAGCATGTAGTAACCCGGCGGCGCGATATTGCCGTTCGGCGGTGCGGTTGCGTTCAGGACACCCGATCCGGTGGTGAAAGACAGACCCACGTAGCGCTGGTCCGTATTAAAGGAGTGAGTGCAGGCGCCGTTGCGCATCAAAACGACCGTGGAGATGCTGGCAGCATCTGGAGTCTGTACCTGAAAGGGGTCGCCGTAACCGATGGTCGGGGAAGACACGCTGGTAATAGTAGGACGGGTCGCCAAGGTTCCATCAGGTTTGAACAGATACGCGGGCGAGTAGATTTCCATGTGAGGTTCGTAGTTGCCGCGTGACGGATTGCTGCCAGCGACCCATACGGTAGCGTCGGGCATGAGCAGACTGACCGAGTGATATAGCCGCGCAAACGCTTCCGTGCCGGCGGAGCTGAACGTGTTTGTATTCGGGTCATACAGGTCGGCATTCAGACTAGCGGTTGTAGTGTCTTCGTCATTCAGAGAGCCGCCAAGTGCCAGAACCTTGCCGGTGGGAAGAATCGTCGCATTCATTTGGACGCGAGGTTGAGACATGTTGGGCCCGTTCACCCATTTCGGGGTAGTGGCCGAGAGATCGATAATTTCTGTGGTAGCGGTGGACGGGTTGTCGCCGCCAAGGATCATTACCTTTGGCGTATAGCCGTTCGCAGGTGTCAAGGGCAAGAGGACCGAGGAACCGTACGTGCGCGTACCGCTGAAGTTCGTGTGAGCGACGCCCATCGTCCAAACATTGGTGGAAGGATTGAAGATATTGGAGGTCGTAGTGGAGCCGGAGTAGAAAACATTGCCGTTTGGCAGGAGGTGCATGCGCGGATACAAAGGCGGAGTCCATGGGGCGGCAATCGCGGGGCCCCATCCCGCGCCCAGGGTATAAAGCTCGGTAAACGTATTCGTGTGGCCCGTGTCCAGAAAGCCCCCGAAGACCAAGACGCGGCCGTCACCCACGACGGTGCCGGTGGGGTACCACCGGCCGGCCGCCATCATCTCCATCTCTGCAAATGCGTTAGAGGCGGGATCGTAGGCCGAAGTGCGAAGATGCCCAAAGAACGGATCGTACTGTAGCGTGCCGCCCAGGACAAACGGCCGTCCATCCGGCAGAACCACCATGCCGTTGCAAAACATGTCCCAGGTGATGGGCTGAGTAGTGACGGTGCCAGCTTGGGGGTCCCACAGGGCAGCTAGTAAGTTCTTATTATTGGCCACGTTACCTGAACCGGAAACCACTACAACCTTGCCGTTATACAGCAGCGCCACGTGAACCGGATTAACGGGCATGGTGTAGGGCAACGTCTTCCACTGCCCTTGCACGTTGGCCTGCGACATCGCGGGAGGCGCAAATTGAGTGAAAATGGCAAGGAGTAAAGACAAAATTCCGGGTACGAATAGAGAACGTTGGCGTTTCATTCGCGATCCTGTGAAAATAATTTGCAAGCGGGACAAAGGGAGCTAGCCGACCGGCTAACAAGCATGTGGGCTACCATCCTTCATTGAATTAGTAACAATAGGGTTGTGCAGAGTGCCGGCACTCCTTGGTGCAATCAAGTGGCAAAAAAAGGGAACATTAGGGAAATTTGCTGCTAAGTCGATTGCGTCACTCCGTACAAAAGGAGCACGCAAGACGCCCGAAGATTTGTTATCGGCTTTCTGATGAGTCATAGATCAGATGGCTGCGACTGCTCGGGTCCTGGGCGCAGGTTACCCCAACCAAGCCGCCAGCGGGCTTCCCTGCAGCCAGTGACTCAAGGCTACTTAATATTTGACCTTCGATCCTCGCCGCGGCGATTCTCCACGTAAAGTTAGAGGCGAACTGTCTAAGCCGATCTGCCTGGTAGGTGGCTCGGGACCGCGCAAACCGGAGGATGCCGTCCGCGATTTGATCGGGGTCTGACGATGCGAGAACGATGCCTGTTTGGCCGTCAATCACCGCATCGGTAGCACCACCGGCGGCGCTGCATAAGACGGGAACGCCAGCTGCATTTGCCTCGAGATAGACAATGCCGAAGCCTTCGACGTCAACAGCGGAGGCCTTCACCGGAAGAACAAATAAGTCGGCGTGCTGGTAGAGTTCCAGAAGATCGTGATCATTGACGCGGCCGCAAAAAGCCACCTGGCCGGCTATACCAAGTTTGCCGCTCAATACTCTCAAGCTCTCAAGGTCATCTCCATCACCTACAATTGAATAGCTGAAGTTAAGGCTCTCCTTGATAGAAGAAAGAGCTTCCAGAACGCCTGCGACATTCTTGCGGCGTGAGCCTTTTTGGAGACGGCTGACCGTCAATAGCTTCAACACAGAGAAATCTCGATCGGGCACGACGTCAGTCTGAAAAAACCTCTCTTCGACGCCTGGATGGCAAACCACCACCTCCGGAGCCTTCGGATAATGCTTATGAATCAGCGTCTTGGTGTTGGAACTGTTCGTCAAGATCCTAAGGGTGGACATCATTCCGGCCGCAATTTGGGCCCTTTTGTAATCATGCTTCTTCTCCGTAAAGGTCTCCCGCACGAGGGGAACTCTGCTTAGCAGCCTTAACAGTAGCGGAGTTGAAACAACCCATGGGTTCAGGAAATCATTTCCATGGAAATACGCTACCACCGGTTTCTCTAACTTACTTGCAATAGCAACATATCCGGCATTCATCGCCAGCCATACATCAACATTGACGAGATTCAAAACCGCGACATCGTGTTCAGTCTTTCCGCGTAAATTCGCCAATACTTGAAATTGGTACTTCGTTGGTCGAAGAGTTCGCTTGGTGCAGACGATAACGTGGTGCGATTTAGCTAGATGGGTCGCAAGATGCAGCGCCATAGATTGCATCCCACCCACTTCGGGCGGGAATTCCGGAGCAATAATTCCAATACGCAATTCGCAGTTCATGATCGTACGAACCCCTAGAAAGGCCTCTGAGTATCAGCGCATCGATACTGACAGGACTGAATACTTTTGGAACTCACTTGAGTTTCCACAGTTGGAGATCTCCGTCGGAAGCTCAGAACCACCTCGTGGATCGAAGAACTCAATAACTATCTTGCACGCGCATAGCTCGGATGTTTGTTCGCGTGTGCAGAAGCTCCGCCTCGCCGCCCACGAGCCGCTTCAACAAATGCGGTGCGCAAATCCGCCGCGACAGCTTCGCGCGAGAAGCGGGTACTTGCTTGCCGTACTCCCTCCACACCCGCTGCCGCTACCTCGTGTGGACTAGTGGATAGTCGATCGAGTAGTCGGCTGAGGCTTGCCGAGTCGGATTCTTCTACGATCCAACCGCCTTTGCCAACGACCGAAGGAATCGAGCCAGAATTTGATCCGATTACAGGAACTCCGCAAGCTTGTGCTTCCATGATGACTCGGCCGAACTGCTCTTTCCAAGTCGGTGTAGTGCGAGACATCAGAATGAAGACGTCGAGTGCATTCAAGACCTGGGCGACCTTTTCCTGCGAGGCTGCGGGAAGAAAGCGGACCCGGTTCTCCAGGCCTAATTGCCGCACCCGTTGCTCAAGGCATTCACGCTCTGGCCCTTCACCAAGCAAAGTAAAATGGATGTTTTGACGGCAAGCTCGAAGAGCATCCAGAACCGTATAGAGACCTTTCTCTGGGATCAGCCGGCCCACGTACCCTACTGTAAAGTCGTTGACCCCAATTTGGCTCCTTGACGCCTGTTTATCGGCCGGGTAGAAACAGCTGGCGTCGACGCAGTACTCCACTATGACACTCGGCCCTTGGTAGCCGCACGCCCGACATACATCGAGAGCTTCGCGTTGCCGAACAATAAGCATGTCCGTCCGGCGGAGAGTACGCCTTCTGATTTGTTCAAATGGCGTAGGCAACCGGCGCAGAATATTTTGGTCGGTCTCGATCACCAACGCGGTTTGGGGAAATCGCCGACTGCAGAGCCACGCAGCGTGCAGTGCCACAGCGCTCCAGGGTTCTTCCCATAGATGAAGCACATCGGGAGAAAGCTCCTCGATTAGCCTTCCGAGCCCGGGATAAAAATGGAGATACCACTTCGCTTTACTAACTTCGGGAAAGCGGATTGGCCGAACCCGGATATCCAGGGGCGGCGAAGGAGGGTCAGCAAAAAGTTCGCGTCCATACTCTTTCCACCTTTCGGGCACAATCAGCGTTAAGTCAATTTCTTGATCTTCCATCAAGGGATAGTATCGGAGCCGTCCGTTCGAAAGCGCAGTATGCGAGATCGAGACAACCTTAAGTGGTCGCTGACTACCCGAAACCTGCTCAACTACATTGCTCATGATTAGTTCACAGTCGTTCATCAGCCGGGTTCTCCAGAACGTAATCAACAAACTTTCGTTCTGACCTGGTAACTTGCCGTCAGGTTTGAATTGAGGCGAAAGCCCCAGCTTCGATTCTTTCGCGCAAGATGGCGCCAGGAAGACTTGATCGAGTCACCTGGCACCTTTAGACGAAGCTACTTTGCCGATTCTCGAGGAGCCGACCATAAACAGCAACTATCTTCTCTGCGGTCTCCTGGATTGTGAAGTGCTGCTTCACCCTTTCGCGCCCGCAATTTCCCATTTGAGCGGCCAGCAAAGGTTCCGTAAGAATCTTGCAGATTGCTGTGGCCATCGCTTCCGGATCGCCCATGGGGACGAGTATTCCCGTGTGGCCGTCCTTAACGATCTCGGGTACCCCACCGCCGTTGGTTGCGACCACCGGTTTACCCGCCGCCATAGCCTCAATAATCACCTGACCGAAAGGCTCTCCCGTTACGGATGCATGAACTACAAGATCAAGTTCTGAAATGGCTTTCGCAATATCCGAACGGAAACCCATAAACTCGACGTTCAGGTCCAGCCCCAGATCGCTTGTCAGCTGTCGCATTTCGGAATCGTAAGCTTGCTCACCGAATAAAGGCGCTCCGATGATCTTAAATAGCGCTTCCGGAAAAGCGCGAATCACATGGGCAGCGGCTTGGAGGAAGATATGCTGCCCCTTCCATGGGCAAATGCGCCCAATTAGGCCAATAGTCGGTACGCAGGCAGTTCTGCTCTTGCAAACACTATCAATCATCTGGGAATCAAGCCCGTCGTGAACTACGGTGAATCTGGTGTTTGAGCAGGTGCCATTTTGTTGCGTCCGCCCGGTGGGCAACCGCAAGGTTGCGAGCGTCGCGGCAGAGTTCGCAACGACATAGTTGGGCACCCATCGGCTGAGAGCCCTTAAAGCGTGAACAACCGAGTTGGGCAGGTAATCATCCTCGATTCGATCCCTTATATGCCATAGCACTGGACACCCAACCAGTCGTCCAGCTACCCCTCCAATGACATCGGATTTCAACGAATTTGTGTGTATCAGGTCGATCGAATTGGAACGCAAGAAGCGAGCGACCTTCACCGTATAGGCTGCAAGAGTGGCTATGTCGTTCACCCTTAGCAAACTACGGATGCCTAGAGATTCCTTTCTAGATTTGGTTACTCTCTCTGTCAATGGGAGAATATGGGTCTCTACGTCGGAGCGAAGCCGGTCAGCTAAAGGGCCGTCAGCTGAAAGCAATACCAACGGCTTCACCAGTTTCGGATCGAGATGCCGCACCAAATTGTATAGAGCTATCTCACCACCACCGAGCGCAGCAGTGTGATCGAAGAATAAAACTCGGGCCGGTCCACGCAAAACAAGGTCCTCCCCTTCAGGTAGTGCTCGGTTCGAAATAATCAGGAACTGGCGCGGAATGCGGGGAAATAGAAATTAAGATCCTTCATATAGAACTCTATTTTCTTTCAGTAGTCTCGCTTGGGTCGCCAGGCCCAAACAAGAAATCACGTAGAGAACCCAGTCTATGGAGTTTGGGAACATGAATTTTCCACCGTCGACTAGCGCGAGAAGCTCGAGAAAAATTAGAGCAGCGTACCATTTGACATAACTAGGAGCACCTAGCCGCAGGCAAAACACCATATTCTTGCAGGCTTGGAAGAGCGTATAGAGGAAAATCAATACGCCGACAAGGCCCAACTCGAGCCACAGTTGCAGTATACCATTTTCGGCGTTTGCCAAATTCTTGTAGCCGGTTGCGAGGACGACGTTGGCTGCTTCACCTTTCACCCCCAGCCAGAAGGCTGAGTATCCGAACCCCAGTATGGGACTTTTGGATATCGGTGTAAGTACTGCGTGCCAGATCGTCAGGCGTCCTGTGAGGGTAGGGTCTTTCCCTAGGGCCACGGCAATAGCTTCATGATTCTCCCAAACCGCAAGTGAAAGCGAGATGGAAACGACAGCAAAGGCCATCGCAATCAGAAGCTTTTCCCACCCAGAGACGCGGCTGAATACGTGTACAACGGGGACAAACAGCAGCAGGAGGAGAGCGATGATCCAACCTGTTCGCGCCTGTGTCATCACGATCAGCCAGAGCGTCAGAATTACATAAACCCACTTAAGGTTCCTTCCAATGGAGCCGCGCATCTTAATAAATAGAGCCGGCGTGAGAAGAAATGCCATTCCCATTGCACACCGATTTTTGTGGTTGAAGAGCCCTTGCCATGCTCCTTTTCCATCCAGCTGCATAATTCCTATGGCAGGAAAAAAAACGACAAGCACGATGCTACTCAAGAGCACCGCAGCCCCGACAAACAAAAACAGTTCCATTTGCTCTTCGGGTGGGAACCGCGTCGACAAGTAGAAAGCAAAGATTGTCGCCGCTACCGAAAGGCTGCCTAGCAGAAAGGATTGGACCGGATCCTGAGACCACGCGGTTGAGGCTACGGCCAAAACCGGCAACGCCAGAAGGCTTGGAAACTTCAAGCAGTGATTGACTAACGCCCGAAAATGCAGGCAACAAAATATGCCGATGATCCCATAGCAGAAGCCAATCTCCGCCATGGGAATCGCCTTGCTTCTGCCCGCCACCAGAGTGCCGTATTCCCCGGCAACCGCGTTGTTAAAGTCCGCATGATCGATGGAAAACGCGCCGTAAACGGCAAGATACAACAGCGGCGCCAGCAATAGCCACGCAAAAACATAATTCCAGACAGGCTGACGATCAGCCATGTAAAGGCGAGAAGTTGACATAAACGCGGTAGTTCCCTTCCTGGCTAATGGCCGTAGCGAACGGCCTGACCCTTGATGGTGGCTTGGCTGAACAATTCTTAGGAGCTTCGCTCAGCGGTCAGCGTGCGCGCAAAGTTGATCACCTTATACAGCCAGGTTTTTCTCCGCTCGGCAGGCAATATCTTTCTAACAATCGGGTATATAAGCGTGTAGAGGGCATAAAGCCATAGAAGCTTTAGCGTGGTTCGCCCATAGCGCCGGCAATCTCTTAGGAGGGACCGCAATTCGCCCCAACCAGCGCCTTGCTGCGCTGCGGGATTGACACAATAGATGACGAGAAAGAACCCGAGCGCCTTCCTCGTGAAAAGATGGCGGTTTTGCATAGCCCAACGGTAGGAGTATTGCCAGTCGATCCACGTCGCTAGGCGGTTGCGGGCATAGTCGTTGTGAAAGATGGCCAATGGCTCGTCGACGAATAGGGCGCGCATTCGGGGATCCGCAAAGGCGTGCAGAAGCCAGTCCAGGTCTTGCAAGCACTTCAGACCCTTCGTGAAGGGCACTTCCAGGAGGAATTCGCGTCGGATTAACCACGTGGAGGTTTGGGGAAATCCCGCGATTCCGCCGAGAGGGGTAACTTCGCACCAAAGAAACTCGGCAATATGCTGTCCTTCTTCAGGAAATTTGCGTGGACGCACCAACTCGCTATCGGTCCCGCGGTCCAGGAAAAGGGAAGCTACCATCGTCACTGGTACCTTGGCCTTGGCCGCGCTCGCAAGTTGCTTCTCCAGGCGCTTTGGCAACCATTCATCGTCATCATCGAGGAGCGCTACCCACTCACCCTGGGCGGCCCGGGCGCCGGTATTCCTGGCTTCGCAGCCACCCACATTTTCCTGCAGAGCCAGCACCTTCAATCGGGAGTCCTTGATAGCATCCAATGCCTCCACTGTTGCCGAATCAGGGCCGTCGATGACGACGATGCATTCCAGTTCCCGAACCGTTTGCGCCAGGACGCTGCGCACCGCCCGGCATACTAGGTCCGGGCGATTGCGCGTAGGGATGATTGCGCTGACTTTTAATTTCCAATGATTCATGTGGGTATTGTAGATTCTCCCGTAGCTGTTGCGAGATTTGTCATCCTTGACAGGCAAGGTTCTTGGCGCCGAAAACTTTCACAGCAGCTCCAAGCTATTACCCGTGACCCATGTAGGCGCTTCTGTCACTTCCAGGTCAGGGGGCGCGGATGAGGACCCATCCGGTAGGGTACGTGCGTTCACGCCCTTGATCTTTATTCGACTTGAGCCTGGTCCCTGCCTCCAAATTGCCATCCCCTCGTGTCCATCCGGCCACCGAAGAGTGACTCCATCTATAGACGGGTCCGAGGTCTTTAGCCGCGACGACGATTCAGCCCCACGAATCCAACGCGTGGCTGCCGAGAGCGCCGTAAAAGCGGGCTTGGGGGTCAAGTCCGTGCGCACGATCCCAAAGTTATCTTCGGAGGCCTCCGGCTTGGTGCCGTCATCCTGGAAGTCATACCACCATACACCCCTCATAAATGGCATTGTTCGCATCAGCAGTATCGTCTGAGCAAGGAAGTTGCCTGCCTCATCCGGTGCGGTCCCCGCTGGTCCTCTGTGGGTCGGCCAACCGGTTTCGGTTAAATAGAGCGGAAAGTCCTTGTTGCCGTTATAACCTCGGACCAACTCCTCGACCCGGTTTATGTTGTCCATCACTCTCTCAGGTGTCCTGCCGCTTCCCGTCGCACTAAAGATGTATTGATGGAAGGAGATCGCGTCGGCTGCGCTCAACGCGCCAGCATCCAGCATCTGGCGAAGCCATGGGCCGCGAACGCCTCCCCCATTTAGCGCTCCAGCAATAATAGTGAGATTAGGATCAATGGCCTTCAACCTCGGATATACCACCTTCAGAAGCTTTACATAGGCTTCCGCGGTACCCGGGGTGGTTTTTCCGACGCCGCCATTCCACTCATTCCAGATCTCGTACATCGATACGCGACCCTTGAAATGGCGAACAACAAATTCGGCGTATCTGGCATACCCTTCAATTGCTTCGTCCGAAGTGGGTTTGTCGGCATGGTCATAAAGAGGATTGCCATAATCCAGGGCGAGTAATGGCTTAAGACCTAGAGCCACACTTGTGGTGACGTAGTATTCGGAATTTCTGGGGATCGCATACTGACCCCGCTGGTGTTCAACCCCCTGCCAGAATACTTCATCCCGGATAGAATCCGCACCTGACTGCTGAATCAGGTGTAGATTCGCCTGCACGTCGCCCTTGTTCTGGCCGAAATGGGTGCAAACCCCCACCTGGAATGGCTGCTGTCCGGCAGCAATCCCGGCAAAACCCGTGAGAATCAGAAAAAGCGTCAATGTCGATCGCATAGAACTGCCAGCACCTCAAAGCTGTCTGTCCGAGATAGAGCCACTGGTAACTCACACGCGTCGCTGAATGCTGGCCACACGCAAGCTGTGACCGGTGGTGACGGCTGCGTCGTCTGCGAGACCAAGAATGGTGGACCGATCCCGGGTCACGGAAGCCGGTCGACGCGTGACCTCTTTCACCAAACTGGTCATCCCGCTCACAAAGTTCCGTGTATCAAACTTCGCTGCATGCTTTTGGATCTCGATGGGGTCGAAGGTTTCCTCCAGGCCTTCAAACTCGACGATTGCCCTTTGCAAGGACTCTGCCGTTTGTTCCTGGAAGAACACCCCAGTTGCATGGTCGCCTCCGCTGCTGCCGACTCCGGTCACGGTCTCTAGCGATCCCCCCCGTCCAAACGCGAGTACAGGTCTCCCAAAAGACTGCGCCTCTACCGGCACAATCCCGAAATCCTCATCTGCGGCAAAAAGAAGGGCTCTGCATCGCGCGTAGAGCTCACTGAGGCGTTCCTCCGATACCCTTCCAGCGAACTCGATCGTCGGGCCCGCCATCGCCTTCAGACGCTTCTCCTCTCGCCCGACTCCTACCACTACGAGCCTCCGCTTGAGCTTATTACAAGCGGCGATGAGCAGGTCGATCCGCTTCGTGTCCGTGAGACGCCCAACACATAGGTAGTAGTCTTTAGTTCTGTCATCGATGTACCCCTTATTCGTCTCGACGGGAGGATAAAGTAACAGGCTTTCGCGGCGGTAAAACCTCCAGATTCGTTCTGCAACATTCTTGGAATTGGAGACAAATGCATCCACCCGCTGAGCAGCGGTGTAATCCCAATGCCGCACGTAGTGCGTACCGAGTGTGAATATAGGCCTCACTATGCTGGGTATGCTCGCGCTGAACTCTCGATGCAGATCCCATAGGCAACGCATCGGGCTGTGGCAATAGCAAACGTGCACCGCACCCTGATCAATCAGGATGCCCTTCGCCACGCAGGAATCACTGGTCAGGATGAGGTCATAGCCGCGTAGATCTAGCGACTCGAAGGCCAGAGGATAAAGCGGCAGAAGGTAGCGATAGAGCCGATGTCTTGCCGGAAGCCAATTCCAGGACAAAGCTGTGATCGATCTGCCGCACAAATTACTCGGTAGATCCTGCTCGCGGTAGAAAAGTGTGAAGAAATCAGCTTCCGGATACATGGAAGCCAGAACATTGACGGTCTGCTCCGCCCCGCCACGGATGACATACCAAGGATGTACAATCGCGATTCGCATTTGAATGGTTACCTTAGTTTTGAACACAAACGATTTGGGTGGGCACAGCATGAGCTGCCGGGCCGCTGCCCACTTATTCTTCGCTCCCCACTAAATGGCTGCCTCCGAGGGCGGGTTGCAGCGTAGGAGAAGACCGGCAAAGCCATGCCAGAAACCCGGCATTCATCGCGGCCAATAGGCCATCCGTGACCAGGCTGCCCCATGCCGCTCCCAACCAACCATATCTAGGAATCAGCGCCACATTTAGACAGAGGCTGGCCACTGCCGCCGTTAGCTGCGAGCTCGTTCGGTATTTCTGTAAACCGGCCCCCGTCAGCGCGCTTCCCGCCATCTGATGCACGCTGCGAAAAACCGGGATCAGACACAGCCAGCGCAGCGCCAATATACTCTCCGTGAAACCAGGGCCCACGATGCGCGGGATCAGCGGGGCTAAGAAAAACATCACCACCGTAGAAAACAGGGCGAGCACCACGGCCCGCTTCAGCAACCTGGATGCAAGGTGAGCGGAGTGCTTCAACCACCGAGCGCCTTCGCGGAAAAAGCGAGGCATCGCCGCATCCCGAATCGATAAGACAGGAATTGTCGCGATATCGACCACCCGGTACGCCATCGTGTAAATGCCGTTTGCGACATGCATACCGTAATGACTCAGCATCGTCTTATCGAGGTCGTTGTAAACGGAAGTGGTAGAGGTGGCGAAGGAGTAGCCAAAACCCTCGGCCGCCCCCGAGAAAAAAATCTTGGGCTGAAACTTCGGCCGGCCATATTTCACCGTTACTGTAATCACTGCAGTAAGCGCAGCAATCAGGGACACCGCCAGAGACGCGATCGCCCACTGCCACGCCGTCGCACGGTGGAGGCTGAATAGCATCGTGCCCGCTGCAAGAAAACGCAGAAAGTTCGTCAGAAGGTTTAGCGTTGCGGTAATTCGGAGTTTCTCAAATGTCTGGAAGACCTGCCCGGCACACGTGGCAAGCTGGCTGCAGAAGCAGTTTCCTACCGCGCAGAGAACAACAATCGCGGCACTCCCTGGATCCAGCAGGTGTTTGGCGATGATGTGCAGCACGCCTACCACCGCAAAACTTGTTATAGAGGTCACCAGCAGGACATTGCCCCAATAGATCGAAAATAGCCGCTTATCGGCGCTGACATACCGGACAAGCAGCGTTCCCGTTCCTAGGGTGCTATACGCCGAAGGCATCGACGCCAGCGCGAAGGCGCCAGCATAGATACCGTATTCCCTGGTTCCCAGAAGGCGCGCGAGCAAAACAAAGTAGACAGCCTGAAGAAGAAGACCGATTCCTTGCCCAACGAAAACCCAGCCCGCATTTCGCGCGAGCGAACTGCTGCGCACCTTCTGCAATTCTTTCTTGAAGGCTATCATGCGGTGACTTGGACGACGGACAGATTGTGAAGACTGCTGCCCCTACGCTCGGGGCGGAGCTCCATTTGGAGCCCGGGGTTATCGCGCACTCAGTTTTCTTCGATCGCGCACCCTTCGGAGAGTACGGAGGACAATGGGCGGCGTGACATCCCTAACCATTTTGCGCAGCGCCGAGCCCTTCTGATAAAAGCTGGGTGCGTAGATCGAGGTATGGGGAGGCGCGTCCCGGTGCCCATTTACTCCAACCGTGTGATAGTAGACCACAAAGGAATTCCTGCTGCGGCCTTTCGGACACGCCACGAGGTTGGGCACGCCGTGAAAATTGACGTCCGCAATCTCGAAGATTACGGTGCGATTGAACAACGGCTCAACGATCCCTTCGCGGCGGGTCGCGTCTTTGTTCCACAATTCGAATTGGCCACCGTACTCGGGCTTCCAATCCTTATTCAGGTAGATGATCAGAGAAAGGCGCCGGGTCAGGCCGGTCTCGTAAGCTGTGTTGCGGTCCGCGTGTACATCGAACTTTCCGCCTCTCGGCATCAGGTGATAACCACTCCCTTGCAGGTACGGGTCCGGCAGGAGCTCCCAGATTCCCGTGAGTTCCGACAAGAAATACAGGAAGCTGGCGGAATGCAGAAACGCAGTTAGCTGGAAACCGTTATCACCGAGTTCTATAGCCGAGCGCAGATTATATTTTTCGAGTTGATCGTTGCTTTCATGCACCCAATGATCGTCAGTCATCGACGGTATTTCCGCGACGAGCTGATCGAGGCGTCTGTCGGGGAACATGTTGTCGATCACGATGTGGGGAAACGGCTTGGCAGTCTTGAATGCAGAGCTAAGCTTATCGAGGCTTTCCGGGATAGTGATTTTGTCGCTTAGGAGCGACGTGATGTCGGACTTCATAGTGAACAGCAAGAATCTACGGGATCCTGAAAATAGCTGCTGACGAAGTGGCACCCAAGATGGATTGCGTTCCCAAGAGGGCATGTTTCAGAGCACTGAAAGGTACGTAAACGACGTCACGCGGCTGCAGTTCAATATCCTTCTGCTTCCCGGTCATGATGTCCTTGAGCGCTATCACCTTTTCTTCATACCCACTTGGTGTAGGGCGTATCAGCCTCGTATGATTTTCCGATGCCGTCTGAGTTGCTCCTCCTGCCATGGCAAGTGCCTGTAAAAGCGATATCTTACCATTTTCACTCATGACATATCCACCGGGCCGGTTCAGGTCGCCCAGCATATAGACGATGCCGGCAAGCGGCACCACCACCTGGTCCCCAGGATTCACCTCCACCATGGGCCCGCTCAACGACTGTCGATCTCTTCCAAGCTGCACTCTTTCGGGATCGCCAGTTTGCCCGTGACGTCGGATCAAAATCTCGGTGCTGGCGGTATCCTTCAAGCCACCTGCCGCGGACAAGATGTCCAACACACTGCGACCCGAGTAGATCGGAACGATACCCGGCTTGGCGACCTCACCAACCACAGCCACTCCCTGCGTGGTGTACTCCTCCACCAGCACCGTGACATTTGGCCGTTTGACAAACTCACCATCGTGTAGCCTGGTGGTAATTTCTCCTCTGAGTTCATCCGCAGTCATGCCCGCGACATTCAGCTCGCCGATCAACGAAAAAGTCGCCGTACCTTGATCCGAGACCCGAATGCGCTGCTCGAGTTCAGGCATCTCATACACGCTGACGTGCAACAGGTCTCCGGGTCCCAGCTTCAGGGAAGCTTTCGGTTCGGTTTTTGAAGGACTTGACTGATCCTGAGCTGTCGGCGCCGCAGGGTGCGCGGAAACAGCCAGGGTACACACCGTGAAAGAAGCTACCAAGATTGTGAGCTTGTTTTTCATGACAGCCGGCTCCCTGTTGCATCCGCGGTTGCAAAGTAGTTCTGGTGACCATAATAGCCGTAGTAGCCGTCGGACGATTTTTCGATGGCGTTCAGCAAAACGCCGAGAATATTTCCTCCCCCTGACGTCAAGAGCTCTGCCGTTCTGGAAAGGGCTTCACGGCTGGTGATCCCATGGCGGGCGACGATAACGACGCCGTCGACTTCCGGCGCAAGAACTACAGTATCGGTCACCAGCAAGATCGGAGGGGTATCGACAATGACGAAATCATATTGCTTTCGCCACCCGTCGAGACAAGCCGACATTTGAGGGGAGCTCAAAAGGTCCGCCGGATACTGCGGCTGCGGACCAGGTCCCAAGAAATGCAAGTTCTTGTGAATTGGAGAATGGGCGATCATGGAGTCGTCGCATCCCGATTTCAATGCCGTGCTCAATCCTTCCGAACGTCCGGTCTCAAGCTTGAGTTCCTTTTCGAGTGTTGAGCGGCGCATATCGGCGTCGACCAGCAATACCTTTGCTCCCTTCTGCGCCAGGACCAGCGCCAGATTCAGTGCCGTGGTGGTCTTACCCTCTCCCGGCAACGGACTGGAGACCGCGATCACTTGCGATTTCTTATCTTTCTTACCTGACAAGAGTACGGCGGTCCGAACAGCCCGAAAGCACTCTCCGATCATTGGGTCCCTCTCGACGAGCAAGCGCTGGCGGGGTACTTCCGACGGCACAATGGAACCGCCGCCGCGCAGCCTTTTTCCGTTCTTAGTTCCGGGGAGAGGCTTGTATCGAGGGATAAATCCTAGCACCGGAAGGCCCGTTATGTTGCCTATATCGTTCAGGGAAGTAACCGTATCGTCGGCGGCCTCGACAAGAACGGCGGTGCAAACTCCCCCAAATAGTGCAACCGCAAGACCTCCTGCGATCACTAACAGTAGTTTTGGCGTCGCCGGTTTGTCCGGAATGCGAGCCGGGTCAACAATATGAGCATTTGTAGCCTGGAGACTGCCCATCACCCCGGCTTCTTTCAATTTTTTCAGGAGTCCTTCGTATAGCTCCTGGGAAGAAGCCGCTTCGTTGGCCGCAATTTCATATTGTATGGTCTTGTCGCTCAGACTTTCAGCCAAGGCCTTTTGTTCCTGAAACACCTTCCGAGCCATGGTTTCCGTGTGCGACGCAATCTCCAGGTCACTCTTCGCACGTTGGCCAAGCCGCCCAGATTCTTCTTTGATCGATTCCTGCACGGACTGGAGCTGCTGGCTCGCCTCGATCACCCGTGGATTGCGAGTCCCGTACTTCTCGGTCAGTTGTGCAAGGGTGGCCTTCTGCTCCGACTCCTCACGACGCAATGTCTGAATGGTCAGAAGCTCATTCGTAGGTCCCGCGCCGCCGTTGGCTACACCCACACTCGAGCTGTTCGCGAGTCCGGCAATCACTTCCGGATCGCCAGTCTGCATCGCGCGATATGCCGCTTCCTTCACGATGCGGGTCGCGAGCGCGGTCGTTAGGGCTGAGTCCAGAGCTTCCAGGTGACTCAGCGTAGCGTTGTGCTTATCTTGGCCGACTCCGTAAATTTCGGCTTCGCGCTGCAGTTTGGCCGCGCGGGCCTGATCGGATTGCATTTGTGTTTTGATCTCTGCCAACTGCTTGCTCAACCAGCCGGTAGCCTGTGACGTTGCGAGGTAGCGGGTCTGGAAGCTGTAATCAATGTAATCGGTGAGTAATTTGTTGGCGCCCGTGGAAGCCAGGTAGCGGTCAGGATTGAAGAAGGTGATCTTGATCATGCGCGAGCCGGCCACGATGTCAACTTTGAGGTTCTTGTGGAACTTCTTGAGTGCCGCCACTCTCCGCCCAGTCGTCTGCTCCAAGGGCAGATTTGCCTCGGAAGGCTCCGGCGACTCAAAAAGACCGACGACCAAGCTCGGAAGATCGAAGATATTCCACTTCGACTTGTAGTCTGCCGTTTGCTCGAGGTTCAATTCCTTTATGACCTGAAGGGCAAGCGTGTCCGACTCCAGAATCCCGGCTTGCGTTTGCAAGGTAATGTTGTAGTCAAGAGCGTCAGACATTCCTGCGGCACCCCCGTTCACTCCCAGCATGTCGGCATTTTGCTTGTCGAACTCTAACGTAGCTTCCCCGGCATAGCGGCGAGTCGCAAAAGTCAGATAGAGGGCGACCAGTGCCAACACTCCTCCGGCAAATAGCAACGCCGCCTTGCGGCGCCGCTTCATAACCCGTAGCACCTCTTGCAGCGTCAAGGGCTGTTGAGAATGAGTTGTCGTTTGTGAATCTAGCAACAAACGCTGGCGCGTAGAGAATTCATTCTTTCGCGGCTGCATGCTCATTGGTGTGCTCATTTGGATTGCTCCGTCGATTCAACAATACGTGAGAAGTGCTCGTAAAGAAAAGCGCCTGACTTTGGTACAACAGCTTTTTGCCTCGGGCCCGATTGTGTCGCGATATCGGTCGGCATTCGCATGCCTTCTACGCTCGGCAGGTTTACAAAAGTTGCGGAATGTCTCTGTTGCCACACCCTCGATCCGGCAATCTCGAAGTACGTATCACTGACCGGTTCCAGCAAGGACTACGGCAATCGTTCTCAAGAGGATTTTGCAATCAAGCCACACGCTCCAATTGTTCACGTAATGAGTGTCGAGCGCGATGTAACTTTGGAACGACGGATTTTTGCGTGCCGCCACCTGCCATAATCCAGTAATTCCAGGAAAGACATCCAGCCGTCGCAGGTGCTCCAGAGCATATTGTTTGTATTCGCTTGGAACCGGCGGCCGCGGACCCACCAAGCTCATGTCGCCCTTCAAGACGTTCAGGAACTGAGGCAACTCATCGATGCTATATTTGCGCAAGAAACGCCCTACGGCTGTAATCCTAGGATCGTTCGAAATCTTGAATAAGATATCCTCGCGCTCGTTGAGGTGGTGCAGCGAGTCTCTCAATTCCTCCGCGTTAGCCACCATCGTACGGAATTTGTAGCAGATAAAACTTCTTCCCTTTTTGCCGACCCTCGTTGACCGATACAGTATGGGTCCCGGAGAGCTGATTTTCACCAACAGCGCGATGAACAGCAAGCCAGGGAACAGGAGGATGAGAACCGCTATCGCGACCAGGATGTCGATACACCTCTTCATCGCCAGTCCGACCGTCGGAACTGACTGATGGCAAACCGACATAATGGGAATATGTCCAAGATATTCGATAGGAGCCGCCGAAGCCAGCCCGTCGTACAGATCTGGGACAATGCGGGCATCCACTCCGCTGCGACGCGCCTCGAAAATCAAATGCTTCACCAGTTCCCGGTTTTCAGGAGAAGTGATAAAGATTTCGTCGATGAAATTGCTACGGGCAACGCGTGCGAAGTCTCGAATGCTACCGAGGATTTTCAGGTCGTTCCGGGCGCTCCGCCGTTCCGGATGCTGCGAGCGCGCCCCATCTTGCCGACGGTCCAGGTAACCCTTCACCGTAAACCCCAGGTGCGGGTTTTGCGAAAGATGCCTTTCGAGATCTCGGCCCATTGGACCGGCGCTCACGATCAAGACATTCCGGCAATTCAATCCTTCTATGATCCTTTGCCGTCGTAGGAGCCGCCAACCCATCATCGCAATCGTACTCAACACCACCGTTTCCCCGATAACCACGCGAGAAATAATTTTCACGCCCGAAAGGTAGATGAATGCTGCGACGAGGAGCGTGGCCATGGCAACGGCCTTTAGCACAGCGGACTGTTCGTGTCGTGTTGACCGGATCTCCTTGGCGGAATAAACCTTGTATGCGTGGCAAGACAGAATCAGCGACCCCGCGTACAGACCAAGAAAACCAAAATGTTTGACGACGTTAGCCTCATTCAACAGTCCCCAATTAGCGGCCGACATCGGGAAACGCGAAAACGTCGCAAGGCAGGCAGAAGCCGTAACTAGTAAAAGATCGACTGCAAGGAAGAAGATCGTCGGGTCCTGACGCGAACTCCTAGTCCCCTTCCGACTCTCAGCGGCCATGGCCGATGCCGACGAGATCCGCAAGTTGAGCGCGTTCTGGACTTCCCCGGATGTAATTTGCGACATACTCTCCGCATCACCACGACTAGAAATCATTCTCAGCGAGATGTCATCGTTCAGTTCTCAGACCAGAACCAGACTAACGAGCAGCATCGACATGCGCGGTTACGCGGCGACGCCGCGTGAGTCATCCACAGGTTCAACATGGAAGCTATAAACGCTGACTGCCAGAGAGCGCTGGAGCAGTTCGATGGAAACGATTAGTCTTGATTCAAGTTCACAACCGATGAGAGTGTTTTCAATTTCTTCGTGCAGTGTCCGTCCGACGATGTTCCCAAGGATCGCAGTCGCAAATTTTTCCCGCCGCGAACAAGTCGAAACGGCGTACCAAAAGTCTTCACTTGCCGAGATCGAGTTATGCTGAAAATGAGACACAGCTTCGCCCTTTCAGTCCCAGAAGCATTTTCAACTTTATTGGGACCTCTGTTCACGACACGCCTGCGGGGGAGGAGTTCGCGAAGCTTCATCGACGACTTCTGACGTTGACACTGCTACATCCCTGCAGCCCTACTCGAAAGAAAAAGTCCCACGGAAAAGAACCGTCATCACTGAGTTCATATACATTTCGCGTGACTCGCATCCTACTAGAGTTATTTTGTTTTTGTCCACTTCAAAGTTCGGCATGAAATCATCGATGGAATTGATGACGGTATTCTCGGTACTCCTGGTACTTCCGCACTTGCATCTGGAAAGGCAAAGTGCATCGCGTCTCCGCGCGTTCCGATGTAGGCCCTGCTGTTAGCTGCTGCGGTTGGGACACCGACCTTCACCGCGTTGGCGGCGGTGTCTCGGTTTTCGGAGGCTTGCGAGACCGTTACGCCGCGCTTCCGGGTGCGGCTGGCGCTCGCGCTACCAGTCGTTGCCCCAGTTATGGTGACGACGGCGTCGGCAGACTTGGTGCCATCGGTTACGGAAGTCGCCTTGAGAATTATCGTCGTGGGATTCGGAGGGCTTGCTGGGGCGGTGTAGACAATAGCAGCCCCGGACGCACTGGACGGGGCGGATAGCGTGCCGCAGACATTCTCACTGCAGCTTGCGCCCAAGAGCACCCAGGTTACTCCCTTGTTTTGGGAATCATTTTCGACGGCCGCGGTGAAATTTTGGCCGCCACCGGTTGGGACGCTGATAGGGGTGGGTGACACGGTAACGACGATGGCTCCCGCAGCGGCCGTGACCGTAATCGTGGCGTCGGCAGACTTGGTGCCATCGGAAACAGAAGTGGCAATAAGGGTGACGAGAGTTGGCGATGGGACGTTGGCCGGTGCAGTGTACGTGATGGCGGTACCAGAAGCGCTGGAAGTCTCCGAAAGCGTGCCGCAGGCAGCGCCACTGCAACCTGCGCCAGAGAGCAACCAAGCAACGCCTTTATCTTGACCATCGTTCGTTACCGTCGCGGTGAACGTCTGTGTTTGGCTCACCCGCACCAACGAAGCGCTCGGGGAAACGGTCACCGAAATGGTCGACGTCAAGGTAATGGTGGCGGTCGCGGACTTGGTGCCATCGGTGACGGATGTGGCGATGAGAGCGACCGTGGCCGGAGACGGAAGAGCAGCGGGCGCCGTGTAGGTGATGGCAGCACCCGAAGCGCTGGCCGTTGCCGAAAGCGTGCCGCAGGTAACACCACTGCAACCTGTACCGGAAACCGCCCAGTTCACGCCTTTGGTCTGCGAATCATTTTGAACGGTTGCAGTGAAACTTTGGCTGTCACTTGTTTGCATATTAACAGGCGACGGCGACACGCTTACGACGATCGCCGGTGCGGCAGCCGTCACTGTAATCATGGCCGCTGCAGACTTGGTGCCGTCGGAAACGGAGGTCGCGGTGAGGGTCACGACAGCCGGAGCGGGAACCGTGGATGGGGAGTTGTAGGTAGTAGCTGCGCCGGACGCACTCGAATTTGCTGACAGCGTGCCGCAGGAGCTACCGCCGTTAGGGCAGCCGGCGCCGCTCAATGACCATGTAACGCCTTTATTTCGGCTATCGTTCGTGACCGTCGCGGTGAAACTCTGCCCTTGGCCGGCGGACACAGATGAAACGGCCGGAGAAATAATGACGGAAACCGATGGAGTAGGAGTAGGAGAGTTGCCGCCTCCGGACGAAACGCTGACTCCGGCACATCCCGACATGAGCCGGAGAGCAAAGAAGAATACACAAGTAAAGACAAGGATGGGTCTCGCGGTGCGCTCCGCAGAGATTAGCATCATAGCAGGAGCCCTCCTGTCGTTTCCCCTAAGGGATGACCGAATTGTGAAAGGCTTCCGAGGACTCGAAGCGGTTTCTAAGTCAAATCACAAGTAACTAAATGCTGAGAAGAAGCTTTTGGCTGCGTAAAAGCGATTCACTGTACCAAAGAAAAGTGGAAACGTCGAGCGGATGTACTCGTCGGTAGTGGTGTCATTTGGTTTGCTGAAGGCTATTCGTGGTCGTAAAGCGTGAAATCGATGTCCAGCCAAACGATATGAAAGATTCTGCCGTCCCTAAATCCAACCATTGGAGCCTTGCCCCAGAAGCGGAAGGCCATTAGGGTTACGTCTGGAGTGATACAGGAAGGCATGGCCTCGTTGATTCTGAATTGAGGCAATACTTCCGTGCCGCCCTTCTTCCCGGCGTTCCGTAGTTCGACCCAAGTGCTCCGGCTCAACTCGTATAATCGCTGTGCAAAAGCAACCTTCTGTTCAGCATTACAACGGGTCAGACAGTACTTAGGAACGACATAGCGCAGGCAGAATGCAGGCGGTTCCTTATCCGCGTTTACTGGCTGAGAGGTGGGTGCCAGTATCCGCTTACCGCTGACGGGCTGGGGGCCGCGAAAAGTCACTTTGTTAGTTGAGTTTTGAAGTAATCTTTCATAAATTCGTGTGAGATTACCGCACCATCTGCTGTTTGCTGCCACGGTGGTTCTTGATGGGTGATGCTGCGCAGCCGTAGAGCAGAGAATTGACCGTAGACTGAATATACTTCATCAAGTAAGCCGCCAACTTCTTTCGAAAACTTATCTCGGTCAACCTCTCCGTCCAATTTCACGGACCCAGCTCCGAATTGCTTGAGCTCATGGTATAGCGGTGGAACCACGGGGCCGTGTTTCCATGCTTCAATACGCTCAGGGAATAAAGGCGCATCGTACAGGGCAAGGTGGAACCCTTGAGCGTAGTAGACCAGTTTTTGCAATTTCAGGTTGGAAAGAGAATCGCCCGCATCTTCATCCACTAGGGCTAGGAAGTAGCGGGCCACATCGAAACAGCTAATCATGGTGCCCTCCACTCATTCCATCTGAGGATAACAGAAAGAGGAGTGGAGGGCGTATTTTCTTTAAGTCGTTAACAAGTCGTCAACGCTCCATACGCAGTCTACTAACCCCGCCTGCATCGCGGGCGTAACTCGCAATGATGAGTGCACCCTGCAAAAATTATAGTGGGCGAAGTGCAACGCAAGAGCCGCTCTCATATTTTCAATCTTGCGGGAGAAAGCGTTGGTTAGCCGGGTAAAACGGCGCATTTGCATGCGAACTGTAAGATTTTGGCGTTCGACGTGGGAAGTGGAAATGCGCGAAGCCTTAGGGTTTCCGGTGACTGGTATTGGTATCGCATCGACAATGTCCGAGGGGCTGTATCGCTCCCGTTTGCTTTCATCTTGGCTGTAAACTTTCACGAGCATCGCAAAGTCCACATTGATGCCGAATGCATCGTCCACAGCGCTCACGTACGGGCGGAAGCCATCTGTGGTCAATTGCACCCTCGTTGCAAGGCGCGACTCCAAATCCCTCATTAGC
Organism: Candidatus Acidiferrum sp.; assembly: GCA_041478205.1. Taxonomy (GTDB): domain Bacteria; phylum Acidobacteriota; class Terriglobia; order Acidiferrales; family UBA7541; genus Acidiferrum. The sequence continues at coordinate 6,092 of JBGOVR010000046.1, read as the reverse complement.
CAATAAGCGTTCTCCGCGCTCCGTTTTCCGACAAGGAATGTCGGCACAAGTTTTGTCTCGGAGTCGATTGCGATAAATACATATTGCTCGCCTTGAGTCAGTGCATTGTGGCGGCGCGGGTCTAGGTTTTTCTGGCGAACCTGGACGTAGCCGTGCATCTCGTCCACTTGCATGTAGCGGGAGTGAATGTTCCGCATCTTCTCATCCATGATGCGCTGGCAACGCTCGCCAGCACGCAAAAGGACGCGGAGAACGGTTTTGTGCTCGACGCCCACGAGACGGGCCGTAGATCGCACGGAGCAGCCCTCTACAAGGGAATTGAGAATCTGAGCTTGCTTCTCTATCGGAAGGACGTTCATTTCGGCTTGCCTTTTCCGCGAGGCAGGCCGAAAATGCTGTTTGGGTTCGGCATGCGGCTTACCCCGCTTGCTGGATTTGGCCTCGTTCTCGGTTACAGCCGGGAGCGGGGCTTTTTGTTTACAGGTATATCCTACATCGGAACCTAACCCATGTCAAGGTAAAACTGATTAAATAAGACTTGCCTACCTATCCCGTACGTGGTATAAATGCCTTGGATGGGAGGACGCTGATGGCGACACCGATTACAAAAGCAGTCGAAACCGTAGAAGATTCAGGGAAAAAGCGGATGCGCAGCCCTGCGTATCCGTACATCAATCTGGAGACGGCGCTCAGGCGAGCAAAGGAATTTCACGACAAAGAGAATCGCGGTCTCGCATTTATGAAGGTGGCAGCTAAGCACTGGGGCTATGAAGAAAAAAGTAGCGGAGCATTGCAGACTGCTGCGGCCCTAATCAGCTTTGGCCTAATGCGTGACGAGGGCACTGGCGAAAAACGTAAGCTACAACTGACGCAGACTGCGTTGCGGATAATTCTGGACACTCGCGCGGATTCATCTGACCGTGAAGGCGCAATTAAAGAGGCGGCATTGTCGCCCAAAATCCATAAAGAATTGTGGAAGCGATTTGAGCCGACCGTTTCCAACGATCAGCTCCGCCATACTCTAATCCTGGATTGGACGCCGCCCTTCAACGAAAACTCAGTCGATGGTTTTATCAGGGAATACAGAGACACAATTGCGTTTGCAAAACTCTCTGAGTCTGATAAGGTTGCCTCGGAGGATGGCAAAGACGGGGATGGAGGTAAGGGCTCTATCCAGATTGGCGACTACGTCCAGTGGGAATCTATGGGTGTCTTGCAATTCCAAGAGCCGAAACGCATTCGTGAGTTAAGCCCCGATGGGAAGTATGCCTTTGTGGATGGCCAGTACGCTGGCCTTCCCATGGAACAGTTGACTCGCGAAAAGGCTCCCTCTGGAATACCATCGAATCCTGCGACCCCTACTGAACCCCATAAACCGCTATTGCCGAACAAACACATGCAAGAATTTGTCGTGCCGCTGTCTGATGGAAGTCGCGCGGTATTTCAATGGCCGAACACTCTTAGCAAAGAGGACGTGGCTGACCTAAAGGACTCTCTGGAAATCTTGCAAAGAAAAATAATGCGTTCCGTCGCATCAGAAGAGAAAAAGGAAAAGTCTGCATGAGCAAGTGGCGGCCCACTCTTGCGAGGCCGCCACCACCAATCAAACCCAAATGACACCATTACCTACTCGTCCAGACCATGTCCCACGAGTGATCATTTCCCAGCGGAGCGGGGTAGACGACGCCACGAGCTTCACACTCACCGCAATCCCCGGTACCCCATCCGAATGGCACGAAGCGCGCTCCGGTCAACGGGATTCAGATCATCCCGCACTGAGCGGCATCATTTGCCGATGGTAGCTGTGAAGGTCTCGTCGCTGCGGCCGCGGCGGCGGACATCGATTCCCAGACGTTTGATTTTCTGATTCAGGGTAGACAACGGGATCATGAAGTGCTCCGCGGCTTCCGTTTGGTTCCAGCCGGTGCGCTCGAGCATGTCGATGATGATGCGGCGCTCGATCTCGTCCATGATCTGAAACAGCGAAGGTTGTGGGTGGTCGGCTCCAGAACGCGAGCCGGGCTCGCCCGGCAGCGGCGGAAGAAATTCGGAAAGCTGCAGACGCACGCCGCGCACGATCTCCTTGCTGCGGATACTCTCGGGCAGCAGGTCGATGTCTAAGCGCTCCTGCGTGGAAAGAACGACGGCGCGCTCGACGACATTTTCCAGCTCGCGGACGTTGCCCGGCCAGTCGTAGTCCATTAAGAGTTTCAAGGCCCCTTGCGTGAACTGGCGCGGCGTCTTGCCATTTTCCTCGCAGTAGCGGATCAGGAAGTGTGCGAGCAAAGAAGGAACGTCTTCACGGCGATCGCGCAACGGCGGCAATCGCAAGTGGATGACATTCAGGCGGTGATAGAGATCTTCGCGGAAGCGGCCTTCGCGCACGAGAGTGAGTAGTTCAACATTCGAAGCTGCCACGATGCGCACGTCGACCTTGATTTGTTCCGTACCGCCCAGGCGCATGAACTCTCGTTCCTGGATCACGCGAAGGAGCTTCGCTTGTGTTTCCGGGCTGATGGTGGCGATTTCGTCAAAGAAAATGGTGCCCTGATCGGCAACTTCGAAAAGTCCTTTCTTGGAAGCCACAGCGCTGGTGAAGGCGCCCTTCACGTGGCCAAAGAGCTGCGATTCGAGGAGGTCCACCGGAATGGAGCCGGTATTGACAGGCACGAAGGCTTTGTCCGCACGCGTGGAAGCCGAATGAATGGCCTTGGCGATGAGCTCTTTGCCGGTGCCGCTCTCTCCACTGATGAGAATCGTGGAGCGCGAAGGAGCAACCTGGGTGACCAAGTCCAGCAGCGTGAGCATCTTCTCGCTCTTGCCGATGATGCTCGGAAAATTGAAACGCTGCTTCAGCGCGCGCTTCAACTGCACGTTTTCTTCGCGCAGGCGCCGAGATTCTACAGCTTGCGCAACCTGGGCCAGAAGTTCGTCGTTCGACCAAGGCTTAGTGATGTAATCCATCGCGCCGCTCTTGAACGCGGCACGCGCCATGTCGATGGAGCCGTACGCGGTGATCAATACGACGGAAAGATGGGGATCGCGCCGCCGGATCTCCTTTAGAAGGTCGAGACCGTTGTGATCGGGAAGGCTTACGTCGAGGAGCAGCAAATCGAACGGATGCTCCTCCAGCTTTGCCAAGCCGGACGCGCCGGTGCCCGCACTGGAGACACCGTAGCCTTCGCTGGCCAGCAGCAGTTCAAGGCCCTCGCGAATTTCCAATTCATCGTCTACTACCAGGATCGAACCCTTAGACATGGACCGCTTTCTTGACGGCGGGGAATTCAACATGGAAGGATGTGCCCTTGCCAGGGGTCGAGCGAACATCGATCTTTCCAGCGTGCTCTTTAATTATGCCGTAACTCACGGAAAGACCGAGGCCGGTGCCGCGGCCGGTGGCTTTCGTGGTGAAAAATGGATCGAAGATGCGATGGATGTGCTCGCGGGGAATACCGGCGCCGGTGTCGGCAACCTCGACCTCGACGCTGCCGTTATGCGCTGCGGTGCGCACTTCGAGCATGCCACCGCTGGGCATAGCGTCGCGCGCATTCAAGAACAGATTCAAAAACACCTGCTGCAGCTTGTTCGCGGAGCCTCGCACGCGCGGCAAGGTCTCGCCCAGTTGCTTCACAACCTGGATCTGGGAGGTCTTCAATGGATGGGCCACCAGAGACAAAGTCTCTTCCACCACGCGATTGACATCAATGTCGGCCAATTCGGCGGCACCCGTGCGCGAGAAATTCAGCAGGTTGTTCACGATTTCGCTGGCGCGGAAAGTCTGCTTCACGATCTTGTCAATAATCCCTTGCCGCGGATCGCCTTCCGGCATCTGCTTCGCCAGCATTTGGATGTAGTTGGAAATAACCGCCAGCGGTGTGTTCACTTCGTGAGCCACACCGGCTGCCAGCAATCCGAGCGACGTGAGTTTCTCGGTCTGCGACATCTGCTCTTCCATGCGCTCGCGCTGGGTCACATCGTCGAAGAGGAGCAGGCGGCCAATTCGCTCGCCTGATTTGCTGACTAGCGGCGTGATCGAGACGTTTAACGTCAAGTATTTCCCCTGGTGATGGAGCCGCTGCTTGTAAATGCCGGTGATTTGCTCTTCCTCTTTGCGAGCTGCGATCTCGGAAGCCAGCTCCTGCGGCAGCAGCGCCCGCAACTGGTGGCCGACCGCATCTTGCCGGCTGACACCGAAAAGCTGTTCCATCCGCGTATTCCAGGACTCGACGATGCCACCCAAGTCAACCGCCAGCACGCCGACATTGAGCGATTCGACGATGTTCTCGCTGAAATCCTTAAGGCGCGCAATCTCGAGGGCTTTCTGCTCCAGCGAGGTATAAAGCTGGGCGTTATCCAGGGCCACTGCCACGTAACCTGCTATCGTTTGCACCAGCTCGACGTCATCGCTGGAAAGAAAATCGCCGTCCACGGTCTTGCCGAGGCCCAGCACCGCCACCGTGTGCTCTCGAATCCGGCAGGGAATGAAATAGTTCAAATCGAGTTGCTCGAGCGTCTGCCGCACGGAATCGCCGACGTCTCTCGCCGCGCGGGGCGACTCAAAAAAGAGCGCCCCACGGGCGAACTCGGGCCGGGCCGGCTCGAGGAAGGTAAGATCCATTGGTTCGGACAAGCGCACGCCCATCGAGCGAGCGAGCCGCATTTGCCCGGGCTGGAGCGGATCTTCCATGAAAATAGCCAGCCGGTCGACGAGTAAGGTCTGCGATACGCGGTCCATGACCGATCCGAGCATAGGATCGAACCGCACTTCGTTCGTGAGCGTGCGGCCGAATTCGATCAGCGTGCGACGGTAGTCCAGGCGATCCCGATAGAAGAAACGGTCCAGCCGCGCCTGAATCCATTCGCGGAATGGCTGGAACAGAAACGCCGCGATCACGATCGCAATCATGCCGCCGACAGGGCCGGTGGTCTGTGCATGGAAAATCTCCGCGATCAGCGCAACCAGCGCGAAATAGACAGCTGCTACTCCCGCGGTCGCTGCGGTATAGGCAAGGCCGCGCTTGAAAATGATGTCCACGTCCATCAAGCGGTAGCGGATGATGGCGTAGCCGAAGCACAGCGGGATCAGCACTAGGCTCAGCGCGGAAAACTTCATCCAGGTGCGAGGAGCCGCGTCGATGACGAAGGGCACGATGTAGAGGAGCGCGAAGGGCAAGCTGCCCGCGAGTGTTCCTCCCGTCAGCCACTTGAGCTGCTGACGAAGCACGCCAGAGGGCGCCTCGCGGAAGCTCTTATAGAAAACAATTGCCGCAGCGACAAAGTAGATTCCTAGATAGCTCCACTCGATCTTGTCCAGCAGTACGCGCGACCCAAGCCAAGGCACAAACCCGAACTTGTTCAGGGCGGTGCTCACATGGAAAAGTAACAGCGCCAAAGGCGGCCCATACACCATGGCCAATTTCGAGAGCGAGCGGGTGGTTGCTACGGTCCGCTCGGGGAAAACCAGCGCGAAATGGAGAAGCAGCGCAGGCGCCAGCATTAGAGCCGCGATTTTGGCCCAATAGACTTCATAGTCGAACGCGTCCAGCTTTCCGCTGTAATGGAACGAATAAAGAATGAAGGAAACCAGACAAAAGACAAAAAAATGCACGGCTCGCGGCGCGTTCCATCGCCGGATGAAAATAAAAAGACCAATGAAGAGGTAAAGAAGACCGACCACTCGTGCGTAGTTTTCAATGGAAGCAGGCTTTTCGGCCGGCGCGGTCACCAGAGGCGTCTCGAACTCCTGGCCGTTCCGGACCAGCTTGTAGCGCACTTGCGTCCAAAGCCCTGCGCGCCACAACCGCTTGGTTACCTGCACCTGAGTGTTCACCGGAACGCCGTTAATGGCGACAAGCATGTCCTCGGGACGCACGCCCGCCCGCGCGGCCGGAGAATTGGGGGCCAACTTCCAAGCCCTCGCCCCGTGGGCGCCGTCCATCCAGGCCACACCATCGTCCGGGCTTTCAAACTCCTCGCGCTGTACGAAGTTCAGCCACGCAAAGATCACCGCCGCCAGCGTGGCAAGCGCCAGCACCACCGCACCGAGGCTAACTCGAAGGTTTTGCTTCATGACTGAGTCAGGTGAGACACAC
>JBGOVR010000126.1:0-13815 GCA_041478205.1 Candidatus Acidiferrum sp. | reverse complement strand
GGGCCTCGACAAGCCCGGCGAGCTCGTTCTCGATTTCAATCGCCTCGAAAATCCCCCGTGCGCCTACACGCCCTACGCCACGTGCCCGCTTCCCCCGCAAGGGAATCGTCTGCCAATTCCCCTCCCGGTCGGCGAACAGCGCTACCATGACTAATTCTTCTGCGCAGATTTCCTCCTCTGTCCCCTCGGTGCTCTCTGTGTCCTCTGTGTTAAATCCTTTTTCCGTTGGTCTGGAAATCAATCGCGTCCTGTCGGACAATAAAGTTGTCGCACCAAACGTCGCGTCAACGATGAGCGCTCCCGATCCATACTCGGCCGACAACGGCGGACCGCAAAATCCCGCCCGCCAGAAACTCGTCGCTCTCCGCATCACGCTCCTGCGCCTGCACAAGACGCTGCTGGACATGGAGCGCCGCGACTACGAGCGCGTCAATGGCCATGTCTCCACCGGCGAACTCTTTCGCCTGGTCATCGACCACGAGCAGTTCGCCTGGCTCCACAATCTCTCCGAGTTCGTTGTGCGTCTCGACGAAACCCTTGCCGGCGAACCACCCGTAACGCCCGAGGACACCCACAGCGCCATCGTGCTCGCCCGCAAAATGTTCGCGCCCTCGGAATCCGGCGACGCATTCCAGAAGCGCTACTTCGGCGCCATCCAGCGCGACCCCGCCGTCGTGATGGAACACGCCGAACTCGCCCGCCTTTTCGCCAACGAGCCGGCCGACGCCAGCACCCCATGAACGGACACACCGCAAACTTCCATCGCCCACAACTTAGGGATGCGGAAACGCGTTTGTGTCCTTATAATTCCACTGGCAACGGACACTCGCGAAATGACCGCACCCACTCGGCCCAGCCGCAGGCGTACTCGACGCAAGTCGATTTTCTTGGCGTTGAGTTTCGTCGCTGCCGGATTTGGAACTACAGGATCGGCTCAGCAATCGGCTGCCCTCAAGAACAGCTTTTCATCGGGCAGCGAGAATCCTCGCGCACTGTCCGCGGGCGGCGCGGCTTCCGCGGCGGACGCGACGCCTTCTCAGCGCTTATCGTCGAAAAACCAGAAAGAAGTCTTTGAAAAGATTTGGAAGGATATCCGGGATCACTATTACGACTCTTCCTTCAACGGAGTGAATTGGGACGAAGTTCACCAACGCTACCTTCCGCTTGTTGAGCCGGCGAAAAGCGATCAAGAGTTTTACGCGCTCATGAGCCGGATGACCGGGGAACTTCACGACGCGCACACGCGCTTCAGTTCCCCGGAGCAATGGAAGAACTACAAGAAGCAACAAGGTGTTACCGCCGGCTTCAGCGTCGATGACGTGGATGGCAAGACGGTGGTCACCAGCGTCAGACGCGATTCCAATGCGGCTCACGCCGGCGTTGAGCCCGGCATGGTGGTTCTGAGTGTCGACGGGAAATCGATCGAAGAGCGCATTGCGGAAATTGAGAAGAGCAGGCCGGCGTCGTCTTCCGAGCGGGCCACGCGGATGTTTGTTTACGGCAGAATGTTTGCCGGCCCGCCCGATAGCACGCTGAAGCTCGGGCTGCAGCGAGCCGACGGTTCGAGTTTTGCGGCCACGATAACGCGGCAGATCTATTCGGTCGCGCCCGACGTAGCCACGGATGTGCTGCCGTTCGGGAACGCGTATATCCGGTTCGACGGATTTCAGCCGCCCATCACCAAGGAATTCAAGCAGGCGTTGGAGAGATTTAGAAATTCGCGCGGAATCGTTATCGATCTGCGTCGAAATGGTGGCGGCGATCTCTCCGTGCTGCTGCCGATTGCCAGCTATTTCTTCGACAAAAGAACTCTTTTTGCAAAGGATTCCACGAGATCGGGAAAGCCGCTCTCGGAATTTGCCGGCATATTCAAATTGCCCCTGGAACTTTACGTTGGCAAGGCGGGCGACCAGATTTACTCCGGTCCCGTCGTCATCCTTGTGGATGCGCGCTCCGCGAGTTCCTCGGAGGTTTTTGCGGCGGGGATGCAGGACTCGCAGCGCGCAAAGATCGTGGGGAGTCAATCCTGCGGATGCGTCCTGGGAATTGCGAAACCCAGAGAGATGAAGGGCGGGGGCGTGCTCGAAATGAGCGAGGTCTTGTGGTTCTCGCCGAAGGGACGCAAGCTCGAGGGCACCGGCGTCATACCGGACAAAACGGTGATGCCAACCGCCGCCGATCTTCAGCAGAAACGCGATCCAGTGCTCGCGGAAGCTGAGAAGACTTTGGCCGGGTTAGCGGTAGCGGATGCGAAACCCTGATTTTCAGATTTCCAGAGTCCGGACTGTGGTCTCAATGACCTTTTGGCGCGTGGACTAGAAGAAATTTCTGGATGCGCTTGCCGGTGTCGACCTCGCCGGTGTAGAGATTGCCTTGGGAGTCGGAGACGATTTGGTGGACCCAATGGAATTGGCCGGCGTTGCGGCCGTTGTGTCCGGTTTGGCCGACGATCGTGCCGTCGTCGCGGCGCACGGTCCAGATCACGTTGTTCTCTCCGTCGTCGAGCAGGAGAAACTTTTGCCCTTCGTCGATGGAGAAGGCGAATTGCCAGACGGAACCTCGGCCCAGCGTCAGGGGATGTAGCGTAAACTCCTTCACAAATCTGCCTTGTTTGGTGAAGACCTGCATGCGGTCGTTGGCGCGATCGCAGACGTAGACGAAACCGTCGCGGGAGATGTGCACGCAGTGGACGGGGTTGCGAAACTGCTGATCTACAGGCGCGGCGGGATTGTAAGGTCCGGGATCCACATCATTCGGCGGGTTGCCGTACGCGCCCCAGAGACGCTTGAAGGCGCCGGTATCGGAGTCGAAGACGATGACTCGTTTGTTGAGGTAGCCGTCGGCGAGGTACAGCTCGTGGGCTTCGGCGTCGAGCTCGATACCTGCCGGGCGGCCGAGAATGTCGGTGCGCGTACTGTCGGCGGGATCGGCGGAGGGGTGGCCGATCTGCATGACAAATTTCCCGTTGTTCTTGAACTTGAGCAGATGACGATCGGTGTCGCCGGCGCCGCCGACCCAAACATTGTCGTCCTTGTCCACGTAGATGCCGTGCTCGCGCTTGGGCCAGTCAAAACCTTCACCGGGACCTCCCCAGGACTGCAGCAGGTTTCCTTGGGTATCGAATTCGAGCACCGGTGGCGTAACGAAGCAGCACATCGACCACGGTGGTTTTTGCGATGCGCCTAGCTCGTCGGGAGTGTCCAAACCGGGGCGTTGCAGAACCCAAATGTGGTCGTGCTTGTCGACGGCCATGCCGCCCACTTGTCCCATGATCCAATTGTTGGGCAACTCTCTTGGCCAAAAGGGATCGACCTGATACTTCGGAGGGTACTGCGCCCAGGCGCTCTCCGTAGGGGAGAAAACCAACAGAGAAAATCCGCCGATGAGGACGGCTAAGAAGGCGGCGAGCCTCGACTGATTTCGCTGGGTGCGCACGGGACTCTCCCTTGATCAGAATTATGAATGAGCGAGAATGAGCGAGAATGAGCGGAGTATAGGGCTGCGAGTCAAGGGCTGTCAACGTAGCTGGAATCGGGGCCGGAATCGGAGTAGTGGGCCAGTTTGCGGCCGTGTAGACGAGCCGTCACTTCCCAGATTCCCGTTTTTGGCTAGCGACAGGCATTTGTGCGGTTATCCGCGCTTACAGGACTTTCCCAAAGCGCGAGGAAGTTCCAAGCAAAGGCTGCGCCGACTCAACTGGGTAGCCGAAAAAAGGCAGAGAGTTATAGTATGAGGCTCGCGGCCAAGCATCGAGTGGAGGGCTCCCATGGGTGAGATGATTCAGTTCAAGCGACCGGATGGAAAGACCTGCCCTGGCTATCTGGCTACGCCCAAGACAGGATCGAGCGCGCCCGGCTTTGTGGTCATCCAGGAGTGGTGGGGACTAAACGATCAAATCAAGAAGACTGCGGATCGGCTTGCCGGGGCCGGTTACCGGGCGCTCGTGCCGGACCTCTACCGAGGCAAAGTCACCACGGCCAACGATGAAGCAAACCACCTGATGACGAACCTCAACTTCCCCGATGCCGCCGGTCAAGACATCCGTGGCGCCGTGCAGTATCTAAAACAATCGTCGAAGAAGGTGGCCGTGGGCGGCTTCTGCATGGGTGGTGCACTGACGATCCTGTCTGCCATCCGTGTGCCGGAGATGGACGCTGGCGCCTGCTTCTACGGCATTGCGTCCCTCGGCGCCGCCGATTTGAAGAAAATCAAAGTTCCCCTGATTTGCCACTTTGCGAACCGGGATGACTGGTGTACGCCGGCCAAGGTGGACGAACTGGAGGCCGCGCTCAAGGGATCGCAATCGCAGTTCGCGCTCTATCGCTACGAGGCGCAGCACGCCTTCATGAACGAAGCGCGTCCCCAGGTGTTTGACGCGGTATCCGCAGAGACCGCGTGGCAGAGGACGCTCGAGTTCCTGAAAAAAGCACTCGCCTAAGTGAGCTCATCGCCGCTCGTCACTGCAAGGATGAAAGCGGCCGCCCCGGTATGGCGACGCGGGCATCGCCGAATTGTCTTGCCAAGCTGGCCCGCGAGAGCACATGGTCCCAATATCCGGTAAGCCTTCTTACCGTCCAGCGCAATTCGTAGCGCAATAGCGTTTGTTATGCTGATACCCCTAAACGAATTCCATTGGAGGAGGATTGCTATGAAATCACATTTCCTAATCGCGGCGGGTTGGATGGCAACCGCGTGGATGGCAGCGGCACCAGCCCGGGCGCAGGAGGTAACGAAAGAAACGGTTGAGGGCGTCACCAATTTCAATCGCCTGGAGACCACGGTCGCCTGTGCCGGTGCGACCAAAGCCCAAGCGGTACCCGAAATCAAGAAGATGGGTTTCGCATCGATCATCAATCTGCGGCAAGCCAGCGAGCCAGGCGCGGAGTATAGGGCTGCGAGTTAAGGACTGTCAACGTAGGCGGAATCGGAGTAAGTGGGCTAGTTTGCGGCCGTGTAGACGAGCCGTCACTTCCCAGATGCCCGTTTCGACCCAACTTCCAAGTAGCCGACAATCCGGACAGCATGTACCGGGCGGGCACGAACGGCCCTTCTACGTGTAGCGTTTTACGTCCAGTTGATTGGGAGGCCTCGGCGGCAGGTCGCAGCGGCCTACAAGTGGTTCATCGAAGCAGGAATATATATACGGAGCACCATTTAAGGATGGTTGAGCTTAGAATCGAACGCTATACTCGGCGAGCATCAGATACCTCGCCAAGTCTCCACCACCGGCCTTGTTCAACTGGACGTCAACTATGCTCCTCTTGAAGTCCTGATGCACGAGGACTGGAATGTTCATTGTGAATGTGCTGCGGCCGTGAACGAAGGACACCCCTGGGTCAAGGTAGAGGCTATAGCCCGGTCTGCGGAAGCCGTCGTTCCCGCCGGCGAGATCCCGAATGGGTATGCCGTCGATGCGGATGCCAATGCTCGCTGAAAGACCTCGTGCCGGCCACAGAGCGTAGGCCATGCCGAGGCGTGTGGAATACACGTCTGGCACGGACAAGGGCACGCCCCCGATAGGCGATGGCACATTTGTCTTCTCCTTCGGAGTCATGAGGTACCAAGCGTAGACGTATCCTGATGCTCGCTCGAAGAGCTTTCGGTATGCCTGAGTTTGAAAAATGATGCCCCACCCGCCATCGCCAAGTTGGATGGCTTGGTCCACGGGGAACTGGATCGCAGAACCGTTCCCTAGGAAAAAGTTGTCGGTCACCGCGTTGTCCCCGCTCGCCGTCTTCACTCCAAGCCCCAGGGAGATGTTGGAGTTTAAATGCTTCGCAGGATTCCAGAGCCACACTGTGCCGCCGAAGCTCATGTCACCAAGCCCGGCGGCACTTACCTCATGGCGTTTCTTATCGGCGTAGAAGCGCGAGTGCGTGCCGTGCGAGAACGGCAGGGCGAAGGTGACGCTGAACCGGTCGGTAACACCGTAGTCCACGCTGATGTTTAATGAGTTGATGTTGAGGAACAGCGGTTTCCCGAAAGGAGCAGAGCTTTCCTGAACATCGCTCCCTACATACCATTGATCAGCGGGAAGATAGCGATACGACAAGTCAATCTGCCACTGGTGCGCCTTGAGTTGAGGCCTGCTACCCTCCCCCAAACTGGGGGAGTTGAACCGAACCGGCATTCAACCTTGCGCGAACGACTTCGTGGGAAGCGCGGTGAAACCGAGCAGTAGCACCAGTGAAGCCATGAGGTATTTCACGCTCAAGTATCGTGGTAGCCGCATACTCTCTCCCTTTGGGAACAGACCGCCTGAAGCAAGCCTGACAGCTGCCAAGCTCCGGGTTATTTCCTAGCCATCCATGCTCTCTATATTTTCAATCCCTGCGAGCGTCACCACGAACTCAGGCAAGGCATCGTCCAGCAGCCGATACCCGGCGATCAAGATTATTCAGGAAATCCCACTCGACGCACCAGTTCATGAAAACGCGGATCGGAGTGCAACGACTCTAGGCGAGGGTCGAGCCTCAGCCACAGCAACCAATGAGAACGACCGTCTACGGCTTTGCTAAACCAGGTCAACGCTGCTTCCTTATCCCTCATTCCCATGTATACGAGTGCTATTCCGTAAGGCGTGACATATTTCGTCTTGGAGAGCTCATTCAAGCGCGCCAATGTAGCTTGCGCGTCCGATTTTTTTCCCCACTCGCCGTACGCATTGCCAATCGTTGCAATGCCCAAGGGCCAATCAGGTAAACCTGAGTTTCCCTGATTGAGTTCGGCAATCGCTTCCATGTACATCTTCTTCTGCTGATAGGACCGACCCAGCCAAAGGTGCGCCAACGGAAATTTAGGGTTGATAGCAAGAGTGGAGCGCAGTTGCTCGATGGCCCGATCGTAGTCGCGGGCATAAAAGTAGTGAAAACCAACATCTGTGCTTATCACAATCGACAACGGATCCAGTTCGCGCGCGCGATTAATTTCAACCCACGCTTCCTTCGGGCGTCCCATCGCGAGAAGGAAAACGCTGTACCACTCGTGCGCAGTGGCATAGTTCGGGTTAAGGGCTATTGCCTGATGGAATTCCTTTTCGGCTTCTGTCCAGTCCCAAGCATGATAAAGGTTGTAATAGGCCAGCGAGGCATGCGCTTCCGCCAGCGTGGGATCGAGTTCCAAAGCTTTGTCCGCCGCAGCTTTGGAGCGCGGAAAGGCATCGTTCGGGTCCAGATAGCTGAAGTAGCCAAGTGTAGTATAGCAATCGGCGAGTCCGGAATATGCGCCGCCGTAGTTCGGATCAGCCTGAATGGCTGCATTGAATTGCTCGATCGCCTTTCCGAGTGCCGCTTCCGTCCGCTGATTCCAGTAGGAGCGCCCCCTGAGATATGCCTCGTAGGCTTTTGGATCAACCGCACCCGTGCTGCCCAAACGGATTTTCTCATCTGGAGTAAGGGTCGCACGGATTTCCTGAACAATGGTGCGCGCCACCTCCCTCTGCAGCTTGAGGACATCGTGCTGGTCACGCTCATATTCTTCGGCCCACAGGTGCCGATCTGTAGGGGCGTAAATCAATTGTGCGGTTATGCGCACACTGTTTCCGGAATGCACTACAGAACCCTCAACCACGGCATCAACATTCAGGTCATGCGCGATTTCGGGCAGCGATTTGCGTGTCCCTTTGTAGCGCATCACCGAGGTTCGAGATATGACTCGGAGCGAGCCCACTTTAGCCAGATTGGTGATCAGCTCATCCGTCATACCATCCGCGAAGAAATCCTGTACAGGGTCGCCGGACAGGTTCTCAAGAGGTAGGACGGCAAGAGAATGAATCGCGACTGGTCTTGATCTGCCAAGAAGCCAGTCCCGCGAGCCTCGAACGTTTACTCCGAGGAGGGCCAGAACAATCACCACAAGCACGGAAGCGGCGGCCCACATGATCCGTGGGGTACGGGACTGCACACTTCCTGAGACTGGATGTTCAGGTGTCGCGGTGTTTGTCGAGGCCTCGCTCGAGCCAGCCGGTGATTCCTCCACAAGCGTAACGGGCGCAAGAAAGCGATAGCCGCGGCCTACTACTGTCTGGATGAAACGCGGATTTTCGGGATCGTCGTGAAGTGTCTGACGGATTTTTCGGATGGCTGTGTTGATGCCGGCCTCAGAATCCACGAAGACATCCTTGCCCCAGATGCGTTCGATGATCTCTTCCCGCGTAATCAGATCGCCCTTTTTCTCTACCAGCAGAATCAGGAGATCCTGGGGGATCTTTTCTAGGCGCAAGTTGCGGCCCTGGCGCCGCAGTTCATACCGGCTGGGGTCGAGTTCGAAATCAAGGAAGCGGTAGAAAGCCATCACTGGTCCCCGGCGCGAAGTTGCGCGGAGTGTATCACATTCACGCTTGCCTGCCGCCCACCCCGCTCTAAGCCATGTCTTCTTCGAGAGATGGGTCTTCACAGCAACTTCAGTCAAGCTTCAGTCGGTCTCCATTGCCTTCCACTGCGCTTGCTCGTACACCGGACGCACACCGGAGAAGAAATCTTCGGGGCGCACTCGTCCCGAGCGCGCAAAGATGAAAAGGAGAATCCATGCGTACCATGCGAATTTGCACTACCTACCTTCTCGCCGTTTCACTGTTGAGCTGGCCGCTCTTGGTTTCGAGCGCGGCTGGCCAGGATCCAGACCTCAAAGGGATCCACGTTGCGGAAGACCAGGAGCTATTCGAGTTGGTCGGCCAAGTCAAGAATGCACCCCCGGCGGGGCCAGGCCTACCCGCCACCTCGGTGCAGTACGGTTACCTCACCCTTGTCAAGGGTCTCGATAAGATCTTTACAACGGACGATCCGACCCAGCAGAACGAGAAGACCGCGCGCTTCACCTTCTACAACGATTCCGTCACGCAGCGCGTGATCCATCACGGCAATCTGCTCATTATCAACCGTGAAGGCACTTCTACGATCTATTTCAATGACAACCCGAACGGCGATCTCACCACCCCGAACCCCGACTCTTTCCGGAGCGGGAAGGCCATTCTGACCACTTCGTGGCGACACCAGGTAGTCTTTGAACCCTCGCCTTTATCCGGACATTTCTTTGTCCATTTTGAGAATGTCGTCACATCCACGGACAGCTTCGAGATGGACGGTCAGGAATTCCGCATTGGCAAGGCGGGAGACCAGTTTCGCATCAATCTCGTCGGGGACCCTGATCCGGTCGGCAAAGTCAACGGCAAGTTCGCCGGCTATGCGATTGGTCTGAGCTCTCATCATAACTAGTTCGAAGGAAGATACTATCGACAGGAGAATGTTCCAGGCCTCAAGCGTCGGCTGGTTGTAGGTAAAATGAATCCGGCAACCAGCTTTCGCCCTTTAGTACGAGAACCTAGAGAATACTCGACGCGTGTACCCGATCGTTTTGGCAGACGCACGCAGTCTAGGTCTACTGCACCAGACGCATGAGGAGCTGAAAGACGAGGAGGCTGAAGGGAGGAACCGATGGGACGGTGTTTAGTCTTTCAGCGGGCGCGCAACTAGTGATAAATCCTGTGGCTAGTACGGCGTCAGCCCCGATGCGTTTCAGACGGTCTACGACCAGTTGATGAGAAGCCAGCCGCAAGAATCACCGGCTCAGCTGCTCGAATGACCTAAAACTGCTGCGCACGATGTAGCAACTCCCGTGTAGGCAGCGAACCGGGGATGTGGTACGCCTTGTCACTTTGGCGATTGTGTCTGGAGTCACGGCATATCCGGAAACTACCGACTGCGGGCATATACGAATGACCTTTCGACCGACGCCCAAGTGCGGCAGTCGAAGTTGTCCAGAAGTCCCGTTGTGATGCTCATGCGCCTTGCCGTGCTGCTTGTCCTTCCGCACCAGCGGCTTGGGTATTTGCCGATTAGACGAGTCACAGGAACAAAGGTCTCCGTTGACCGTGGATTTCGCGGACACTGAAAAGAGCGCTGCCCGCAAGTTTCGGTACGTCTTGGAGGAACGCCAATGAAAACTGTGAAAACGCCAAAATCTCCAAGAGTGTTGGTCGTCGACGTGGGCGGCACAAACGTCAAGCTACTGGCGACGGGCCAGAAGGAACCGCGCAAAATTCCTTCCGGGACGGAAATGACGTCCAGCAAAATGGTGCGCGTGGTTAAGGATTCCGTACGGGATTGGAAATTCGACTGCATTTCACTGGGATACCCCGGGCCGATCATTAACGGGCACCCGCTTCGGGAGCCGCACAATCTGGGGGGCGGTTGGGTGGGATTCAATTTCTCTAAAGCGTTTGGTTGTCCGGTAAAGATAATCAACGACGCTGCCATGCAGGCGCTGGGGAGTTACAAAGGCGGCCGCATGCTATTTCTTGGGCTGGGCACGGGTCTCGGGTCGGCCATGGTCGTTGAGGGAGCTCTAGAACCTATGGAGCTCGCACACCTTGTCTACAAGCATGAGAAAACCTACGAGGACTATTTGGGACTGCGGGGCCTGGAGCGACTGGGAAAGAAAAGGTGGCGCCGACATGTGGCTGAAGTTGTGGAGAAGCTAAAGGTCGCGCTGGAAGCCGACTATGTGGTCCTAGGCGGCGGGAACAGCAAGAAACTGAAGAAGCTGCCTCCCGGGGCGCGGCTTGGTAGCAATGAAAATGCGTTCCTCGGCGGCTTCCGGTTGTGGGAGAGATCGCCGAGCCACTGACGGGGCACAGCCAAGCCCGGGTTCGACTGGGCCGCGGATGGCAACCGGGAATAGGGGCTGAGAGCCTGCAAACCATTGAAATCCATGGGGATTCGCCTGGATTCACGGCGCTGCCAAGTGCCTGGATCGTGCCAAGAAGAGTCCGAAGCTAGGAACTTGTTTTCACTTTTAGGGCATTTGCGTTGTAACGAGTTGCCAATGCCCTGAGGAAAGTCTGCTCTACGCCTGCAACGTCCTCAGGCCGAAAGGGATCGGACTGTGGAGCTGTGGCGGCAAGCTTTCTCACAGTCCCTTGTGGCTAACCAGGGCCAGGCGCTCACGGGGAAATAAAATGGGGTCCTTGGCAGCGACGGAGAATGGCTTTTTGCCCCGATCTTTCCTGCCGCGCATAAGGGCTTGGTTTCTTGCGAAGTTAGCCAACCTTACAGCCACGGTCTGCTGCCTTTTCAGAAGGTTCGCCCCAGCTCGCGTTCGCCCTGGCTGGAAATGCAGGGTCCCTGCAAGTGTCTCCATCGGTGACGCCACTCGCCCAAGAGGATGAAAATAGGCCCGGGGTCGAAGAATAGGCCGCTTTGGGTACCCGGGCGCAATTTGGGCCGGCAAAAACCCCCCCGAAGAATTGGTACTTTGGTACTGGCTTTGCTTAGAATTCTTTGAGGTTGTCAATCATGGAACCTAGCTCGAGCCAATCAGGCCTTTGCTGGTGCCAGGTACCGGTACCGCAGGAACTTCAAGCGGAACGCCTTTGCGTGCTGCACTTTATCCTGGGTATCGAGCACGATTGCGCCGAGTTGCGCCGCGAAACCGCCATGGGAAAGACCAGCGAGGCCCGGCAATCCGAGATTGCTAGCTACGTCAAGACAACCGCGATGAGGCTGACCCAGGTGGCCACCGGCCGCCTACGTTTGTCCGACGAATTGAAGAAGCGCATTCTCACCACTTTCCTAACGTTGATGAACCTCCAGGAGAGTCTCGACCGCTCGGCAAACCGCAGCGGGAGTGTGCGTGAGCTGCGGGCGCCCATTGTCGTAGCTGGTTAGTTCCGAGCCAAACCCGAGCGCTCTTCAACGGATGCGGGAGTTCCTGGGCCTTTCTACAGGACTCACCTGATTGCCGTAGCCCCTCCACGCTTTATCTGGCATACAACCGCAGGTTCATGGCGAGAGCGACGCTCGCCAGGGGGCGGGTGCTTGACTCACAGAGAACACAGGCCCAGAGGCGTCCTGATGCCGCCAGCTTCGTGCTACACTTCGGTACTGCACGGTCAAGACGGCGTGATTGTCCCCAACGGAGTTTCTGGCGCGATGCAGGTCACCAGTTATCGGCGAATCGAAAGACGTCGATCGGCCCGCGTTACACTCGCGGTGCCGTTGCGGGTTGACGGGCAAGCGGTGTCGGGAGAAGAGTTCATCATCAGAACGCAATCCCATACGGTGAGCCAGTTTGGCTGTTTGATTCCGGTGGAGGCGGAAGTCGCACCCGACCAGACAGTCGTGCTCATGAACGAGAACACGCGACAGTCGATTCAATGCCGAGTGGTATCGACCCGGCGTCATCGCGACGGCAAGAAATACTTGGGGGTGGAGTTCCTGTCTCCCGCGAAAGCAAACTTCTGGCGTATCGCTTTTACGAAGCCAGGAGCCAGGTCGCTCAAACGGCAATACGGTTCCCTGGGAGACTCTTCCGCCGTCGGTTAGATCACCGTTGCTGTCTTGGTGATGTTTTCTTGAATGCGCCCGATCGGGGTCCCACCTACTTCCTCCACGATATTCATGAAAGCCCCATGCGCACATCGGCGGTTGCCGATTGGAAGTTTTCATTCGCAGCAGAGATAAGAGAACGGTGGGTCACGTCTGCATACTGCGCTGATTTTTGGTAACATGCGGTGCGTTTGCGACTTGAGAGGATCGTCGATGAAATTGGTTTCCTTCCAGCACCAGGCTCGTCAAGACCGGATCGGGGCGGTTGCGCCTGACGGAAACATTGTGGATCTTAATGCGGCGTACGCAGTGTATTTGCGGAACGTCGAGCGGGAAGGCGCCTTCTACCCCCTCGCGGATGCTCGCGTGCCCGCGAACATGCGCGGGCTATTCGAGAATGGAGACCGCGGGCTTGACGCGGCGCGAGTGGCGCTCGAATACGCACTCAAAGAAGGCCCGGAACTGAAGGGGGCGTCCGGAGAGCCGACCTTCTTTCGGCGCGACGCAGTGCGTATCAAGGCTCCCATCGTTCCCAAGAAATTTTTCCACACGGCGGGAAATTTCCGGGAGCACCATACGGAAGCGCAGAAAGCGGGATTTTCTCACCCGGTGCTGCCGTGGATTGTTTTCTTTCAGAACGTGGACGCCATCATCGGACCGGACGAAGCCATCGTGTATCCCGAACATCTTACGGAGGAGGTTGACTACGAGCTAGAGCTCGCGGTCGTGCTGAAGAAATCCGGCAAGCATTTCTCCGCGGGAAGCGCAGCGGACTATATTGGCGGGTACGTGATTTTCAACGACATAACCGCGCGAGATATTCAGCGGCAGGAAATGAAGTCGGGCGTATTCAGTTTTTGCAAAGCCATCGACACATTTTGTCCGCTGGGTCCGCACATCGTCACGGCGGACGAGATACCCAACCCCAACAATCTGGCGATGGAGCTGCGTGTAAACGGCAAGATACGCCAGCAATCGCATTCCAGCAAGATGTCCGTCACCATACCGGAAATCATCTCGCATTATTCGCCGATGGGCTATTCGGCGGGAGATGTACTGTCCACGGGCACCGTCTCCGGAGTTGCGGCTTTCAGCGACGACCCGAAGTCGCTCTATCTAAAAACAGGAGACGTCGTCGAATGTGAGATCGAGAAGATCGGAGTGTTGAGAAATCCGGTCGTTTCGTTCAAAGAGATATACGGCGGCAAGACGGTTGAAGCTGCGGGAGTGGGGCGCCAGAAATGAACGCGACTGCTCGGCAAGACGGGCTTTGGATCAGCGAACTGAATCATCGCTCCGATGTGGAGAGGACGTTCGCGCACGGGACCTCGGTGAAGTTTTACGATACGACGCTGCGTGACGGCGAGCAGAGCGTCGGGGTGGTGCTGACTCCGCAGCAAAAGCTGGAGATTGCGCGCGCACTGGACAGTTTAGGTGTTGGCCGCATCGAAGCCGGCTTCCCGCGTGTTTCCGCGGAGGATGCCGAAGCCTT
>JBGOVR010000043.1:0-30766 GCA_041478205.1 Candidatus Acidiferrum sp. | reverse complement strand
TTCTACCGGGTGATCGAACGTCAGGCAGAAGGAGTCGCCCATGGTGCTGACTTCTTGTCCACCGTGGGCGCGGCAACATTCGCGAATCAAACTGAAATGACGCTTCTGGATGCCCTCGAGGTAGGCGCGATCGCGCTCGCCGGAGTCGCGTCCGAGCGAAACGTCTCGCTTGGTGGCGCTGGACTCGACAACGTCGGTGAAAACTATGGTTAAGAGCGGCATAGCGGTCGGGCGGGTTGACTGGGTTTCGTGTTCCCTGCTTCAAGAACTGCAACAAGCACGCGCGTCTTTTTCACGGGCGGCAGTCTATCTTGGCTCCTCTGCCATCACAAGAGGCTCGGCCTTTTCTTCTACGGCGTCGATGCATCGGTCATGCGGTAGTAGCGAAGCGCGGCCTGCACACCGAGCCAGCGGAACGGCTCGTTGGGCATGTAGAGCGGCAGGCGGTTGACGAACGGAAGCCAGGCCCATTGCTCGCCGAGGCCACTTGCGAGATCGGCGATGATCCGGCCGAACAGAGAAGTCAAATTTACTCCGTGGCCGGAAAATCCGATCCCGTAAAACACATTGTGATGCTTGCCCATCACGCCCACGGCGGGACTTTGATCCAGCGACATATCAACCACACCGCTCCAGGTCGCTTCAAACGGCACGGCTGCCAGTTTTGGGAAAATGCGCGCGAGCTCCTGCGCAAGTCTTTCGTAACCCTGCGCCGCCGCGGCGGGTTCCGCAACGCCGTTGTTAAACGCGTAGTCCACCGGTCCACCGCCGATGTGAATGCGATTGTCTTTGGTCAGCCCAAGGTAATACGTTTCGATGCGGCTGTCGTTGAAAGGCATGCGGCTCTTCCAGCCAATCTCCGTGAGGAGTGCTTCACTGAGCGGAGCGGTGATTCCGACGTAATCGAAGAGCGGGCATATGGCGCGGCGCAGATAGCCTAATTTCGACGTGTATGCGTTGGTCGCCAGGACCAGCGCCGTTGCCTTCACGGTGTGCCCGCCTGCGGTCACGATCCTATGTAGGGGTCCTTCTTCAATGTGCACCACCGGGGTGTTTTCGTAGATCGCTACGCCCACGGATTCGGCGGCCGCTTTCAGGACGTGCACCAACTTACCGGGATGGACTTGACCGCTGCTGGGATCGCAGAGCGCGCCTTCGTAAGCGTTCGTGCCCAGCGCCGCGGCAGTTTTCTCCTTGTTCCAGATTTCCGCGGGAATACCGACGGCGTTCGCTTTCTCCACGTATTTTTCCCCTGCCAGAACATCATCCGCTGTGTTGCACACCTGCAGCGCACCGCTCGTTTCCAGTTCGCAGTCGATTTCCACGGTCGAGGCAATCTCGCGCAGCGCCCGCATATTGGCGACCGTGAGGTCATAGATTTTTTTGTCGAGCGCGCGGTCTGGGCCCAACTGCATGAAGCGGTCTTCGGTCAGCGAGAGGAGCATTGCGCCGTTCCGTCCGGAAGCCCCGTTTCCGCAGGCTTTCGCTTCCAGCAGGACGACTTTCTTGTGGGGCGAATTCTTGCGCAGGTAATACGCGGACGAAAGACCCGTGAAACCTCCGCCGATGACCACCACGTCGGCTTCCAGATCCGCGGCGAGCGCGGGATTCGCAGGCGGGAGGGCCTTCGACCAATGGCTGCGGTTGGTCTCAAACACCATCTTCTCGGGTAGCGCGAGGGGAGCCAGTGCGTTGACGCCGCCCGCGGCGGCCAGAGTGCCCGCGCCGGTGATTGCGGCAGTCTTCAATAGTTCGCGGCGGTTCAGTGTGTTTTCTCCTGGAGTCCGTTCAGCGTGACCGACGCTTCATTGTGGCGCAACGCGAGAGCCGCCGTATCGTAAAGACATTGACCGGTCACGGCGAGCCCACGCCAGCCTTCTTGTAAGAGTATGATTCGGCGGGACTTTAAGTCCAATGATTTTGTGAGTTGTGGGAAGATCCTGCGAGCTCCGCCCGTGGTTTGCCACCCCGCCACGGAAGGTGGCCCAGGTTCGATTTGAGAATGTGACTCATATCGAACAGATTTGAAATTCTTAATCTGGCAGCCTTCTCCCCATAAGCACGAAGCCGACGAGAAAAAGGGCATTCGTGCTGTGCGCGACTGTCAAGGAGATGAAGACATGCTGGCAATAATCGCTGCGGTTCTGATCGTCCTCTGGTTGCTTGGTTTCTTGGCGTTTCACATTTCCGCGGGTCTCATTCACATCCTGCTCATCGTGGGGATAGTGATGCTCTTGGTGCATTTGCTGAGAGGTAGGACCGCCACAGTTTGAAAGACGAGTTGCCCCAGCTAGGATTACCGTCCGGCTTGGGGGAACGCTCATCTCGGCCGTCACAGAAGGACCTGTAGTCCTCACTGCAGCTGTCCCCATTCTCGGTATTTAAATTGCCTTCAAACAGGCAAAACGCAGTAAGCGATCTGCAATCCCGCGCCTGTGTTGCGCTTTCAGAGGGCTTATGGTTGTGGGAAGTCTGCAGTGCCTGTTTGTGTGACGGTCCATAAACGGTCATGGTAGCGGGTGCAGCGGCAGGTTCGTTAGGCGAGCGATGCGAGAGAAGTCTTTGTCGAGGGTGAAGACGCTGGCGCCGTGCTCCAGAGCGATGGCCGCAATCAGTGTGTCGATGGTGGTCAGGCTGACGCCCTTGGCGCGAGCCACGCGGAAAATGGCTGCGGCTTCACGGTAGGTTGCGAATCCGCGAGGTTCGAGGATTTCCCACATCGAGAGATAGCGCTCGATGTGGCTAACGTCCCGAGCGAGTCCTTGGAGGATCTCGGTGACGACCACTCCCGTGAGAGCGAAAGGTTCCGCGTCAGCGATCATACGGCGGAGCTCCTTGCCGGCACGACGCGGAGCAGGGCTGAAAAAGTCGATCCAGACGGAACTATCGATCAAGACCAAGGGCTATCAAGACCAATCGCTATCAACACCAAGGGCCACGAGGATCACACGCGGCTTCTCCGCGTGGCCTTAAGGTCACCTTTCCAGACTCCGCTTCCGTAGTAGCGGAGAAGACCCTTGCGGGTTTCGGAGCGCACGAGTAATTCCAGAGCTTTGGCCACGATTTGGCGTTTCGTTTTGAGCCGGGTGAGCTTGCGAGCTTTGCGGACCAATCGCTCATCGATTTCGATGTTCGTTCTGCCCATAGAAAGAGCATACACCATTTCCCGTACATTAGGTGTATGACGGATACCGGGCAGACAGAGCAGCCTTGGCGCCCAGAATGAATTTGGGCGCCCGTCGTTGCGCTACGGCCGCTGGCGCAGCTAGACTGCGCGCATTATGAAACGTTCGCGCGCGGTATTCCCTCTCGTCGTGTTCTCTGTGTTTGCTGGGCTGCCGGTGCGGGCGCAGCAACCCAAGGCCCTGTTCTACCTGACGCGCGAGGCAAACTCGGTGCGGTCGTTTTTCGCGCACGCGGACAAGATCGACGTGCTGGTGCCGAATTGGTATGTTGTGGACGCCAACGGGCTGGTGTCCGGCGGGCCGAACCCGCTGGTGCTGGAAGTTGCGCGCCAGCACCATGTGCCGGTGATGCCGCTGCTTACGAGCGCGGGCTTCGTGCAGGACGACGCGCACAAGCTGCTGGTGAATGTCACCGCCTACACACAGATGATCGCCGCACTCATCCAGGCGTGCAAAGACAACACCTACATCGGGTTTCAGTTGGACTTCGAGAATGTGAACTGGACCGACCGGCAAGCGCTCACCAAGGTGGTCGCAGAGACCGCAGCCGCCTTCCACAAGGAAGGCCTGCAAGTCTCCATTGCCACGATACCTGGCGCGCCTGGAGCGCCAGGCGAAGGCGGGTTCTCCGCATGGATGTATCAGAACTGGCGTGGTGCGTACGATCTGAAAGCGCTGGCGCAAGCCGTCGATCTAATCTGCCTGATGACCTACGACCAGCACACCGTGTGGACGGTGCCGGGGCCTGTCGGTGGATGGGCGTGGACGACAGCGAACTTGGACTACGCGCTGAGACTCGTGCCGGCGCAGAAGCTCTCTTTGGGGATCCCGCTGTACGGCTACCACTGGTTCTCCGGGACGCCGGTCAAAGCGCCTGACAAAACCGACAAGCCAAATCCGACCGCGGAATACATCTCCACCGAGGACGCCTGGGACCTCGCCAAGGCGTACAAGGGGCATCTCGAATGGGATGCGGTCGAGCGCACGCCGTGGTTCTACTTCTATCGCGACGACGTGCGCGAATGGATTTTCTACACCGACGCGCGAGCGTTCCGGGAACGCTACACCTTGGTCAAGGACCGCGGACTGCAGGGTTTCTGCTCGTGGGTGCTGGGCACGGAAGACCCGGCAATCTGGGAACTCCTGCCAGCACACCGATAGACCGAATTAGATGGGTCCCTCCTGCCGTTCGTTGTCAGGCTGGGAGTCGCGAATGCCCTTTCCCGAAGCACTGGCAATTACAGGCTGTGGGCAGGGCCAAGCGGTTTTCTGGTTGTAACGCGGCGCATTCTAGGCGTAGTATCCAGCCAACAAGACCAGTCCCGGAGGGTCCTATGAAAGTTATGGATCTCATCGGGTCCCGCAGCGAAGTTTTCTCCATCACGCAAGAGATCAGCGTTCATCAAGCGGCGCAATATCTACGAGAGAAACAAGTGCGTTCGGTCGGCGTCACGGACACCGCTGGCCAGCTCGTAGGCGTGGTCTCGCAGAGCGATATTTCCGACAAGGTCGCCGCCGAAAACAAATGCCCGGCGTGGATGAAGGTCGCGGAGATCATGACGCGCGGGCTGATCACCGTGACTCCGGAAATGGCGCTGCAAGATTGCCTTCGCTTGATGGAGAAGAACGGCGTCTATCACCTGCTGGTCGTGGACGAGAGTCGCGGCTTTTGCGGCATGCTTTCCGTCAGCGACCTTCTACGCGTGGTCGCGTCGGACGAAAAGGAACGCGCAGACCTACTGGAGACGTTCATTTTCCCCCAACGCTAAGATTTGCCTGCCAGTGCGGGTAGCTCAGCTTTCCGGATGAGTCCGCTGGGTGTTTCCTCGCAGTTTGCAAATCTGCGCTCGTTCGCTCATCATTACTGGTTTGTTTGGGGTGCCGCGCAGCGTCTGCTGCGATCATTCTTGCTGTGAAATCATTTCTTACTGAGGAGTGGCATGGAAAAGCCTGCGAAGATCGCGCCAGCGAAGGGGAAATTGGGAGTGCTGCTGCCGGGCATGGGTGCGGTGAGCACCACGTTCATGGCCGGGGTCGAGCTTGTGCGCCGGGGAAAGGCGCAGCCGGTGGGGTCGCTCACGCAGATGGGCACGATCCGGCTGGGCAAGCGCACCGAGGGGCGGTCGCCGCTGATCAAGAAATTGGTTCCGCTCGGCGAGCTGAAGGATCTGGTTTTTGGCGGGTGGGATATTTACAAGGACAACGCGTTCCAGTCCGCTTCCAACGCCGGAGTGCTCAATCTGCAGGACCTGGAGAAGGCGAAGACTTTCCTGTCCGGCATAAAGCCAATGAAGGCGGCGTTCGACCCGGAGTACGTGAAGAAACTGGATGGCCCCAACGTCAAAAAGGGCAAGAACAAGTACGAGCTGGCGCTGCAAATCAAGGAAGACATCGCGAATTTCCGGAAGGCCAAGCGGGTTTCGCGGCTGGTTACTTGCTGGTGCGGATCGACCGAAATTTTTCTGAAGCAGGAAGAAGTGCACTCCACTCCGGAGAAATTCGTGGAGGCCATGAAGGCCAATCACCCGGCGATCGCGCCGTCGATGCTGTACGCGTGGGCTTCGGTGACCAGCGGCGTGCCGTTCGCCAACGGCGCGCCGAATCTCACCGTCGACATTCCGGCTATTCAGCAGCTTGCTCTCGAGCACAACGTTGCGATTTGCGGCAAGGATTTCAAGACCGGGCAGACGCTGCTGAAGACGGTGCTGGCGCCGGCGTTCAAGGCGCGCATGCTGGGCCTGAACGGCTGGTTCTCTACGAATATTCTGGGCAATCGCGACGGCGAGGTTCTGGAAGATCCGGGCTCGTTCAAAACGAAGGAAGAATCGAAGCTCGGCGCGCTCGAGTACATTCTTCAGCCGGACCTTTATCCGCAGCTCTACGGCAAGATGCACCACAAGGTGCGCATCAACTATTACCCGCCGCGCGGAGACAATAAAGAGGGTTGGGACAACATCGACATTTTCGGGTGGCTGGGATACCCGATGCAGATCAAGGTGGATTTTCTGTGCCGCGATTCGATTCTGGCGGCGCCCATCGTGCTCGATCTCGTGCTGTTCCTCGATCTGGCGCAGCGCGCCGGGATGCGCGGAATCCAGGAATGGCTGAGCTTCTATTTCAAGTCGCCCATGACCGCGCCGAAGCTGTATCCGGAGCACGACCTGTTTATCCAGCTGATGAAGCTAAAGAACACGCTGCGCTGGATGGTCGGGGAAGATTTGATTACGCATTTGGGGCAGGAATACTACGACTAGGGGGAGCTTCGGCAGCGAGGTCCGTCGAGCGGAAGTAGAAGGGTTCAAGGGTACAAGGGTGTAAGTGAAAGAAGCCCTGCGACGCGGGGCGGAGGCTCCCCGCGCGCCTAGCGAAGGGCCGGCAAGGATGTCGGCGCTACCAGGAGCCGCAGCGATGCAGATTTTTGATTTAACGGATTCATTTTTCAGTTTCGTGGAATGAGAGTTTGGATTTGACGGTCGAAAGAACGGCGCGATACCCTATCGTGTGCATGGCCAGTCATTGTCCGCCTTGGATGCCGCTCCCGGATTTACCCACAACTTATTTTGAGGAGACTCATGTCGAACGAACTGCGTAATTTTTTGGCGCTCTCATATGAAGAGCTGGAAGAGTTGAATCTGACGGCGAAGAAGCAGCGCCACGACCGCGTTGCGGCGCACAAGATTCAGGAAGAGCGGATCAAGTACCTGAGCGACGAGAAGCGCATCAAGGCGGTGACGGTGCTCTTCAGCGACCTGGAAGGCCGCTTGCACATGCTGGACTATGACAAGAAGTTTTTGATCAAGAGCTGGGACAACCTGACATTCGATGGCTCTTCGATCCGGGGTTTCACCGCGCAGCGGGAAAGCGATTTGCGGCTGGCGATGGATTGGGCCGCGTTCTACTGGGCTCCGGCGGACGTGTTCGGTTCGGGCAAGGTGCTGGTGTTTGGCGAGGTGATCGACAAAGACGGGACGCCGTACAGCGCGGACATCCGCGGAGTGCTGAAAGGATTTGCCGAGGAACAGCACAAGAAGCAAGGATACACGCTCAACGCGGCCAACGAGATTGAAGGATTTCTGTTTAACGGTGTGGACGCGGAGGCGCGCTACAACGAGACCGGAAAATTCGAGTACGTCAACACCGGCGGGTATTATCACTCGCTGCCCAGCGATCCGCTGCGGAGTTTCATCGATACCACCGCGGAAGTACAACGCGCGATGGGCTTCCAGAATGAGAAGGATCATCCGGAAGTCGCGCCTTCGCAATTCGAGATCAACTACGGCTACGGTGAAGTGGTGGCGGCGGCGGACCAGATCCAGCTTTACAAACTAATTTGCCGCCAAGTGGCTACCAAGATGGGGCTCACGGCATGCTTTTTACCGAAGCCGGTCGTCGGCGTGAATGGCAACGGCATGCATACCAACGTGTCCGTGAGCGAAAAAGGCAAAAACCTTTGCTGGGATCCCAAAGGTGAAGAGAAACTCAGCAAGTTTGGATGGGCCTTCGTCGACCGCATCTTGACGCACGGGAACGACATCTGCTTATTGCTCAACGCCAGCGTGAATGCGTACCGCCGATTGGATCCGCACTTTGAAGCGCCGAATCAGCTCAAAGCCTCAGCGGTGGATCGCGGCTCGATGATTCGCATTCCCATCGGGAACGAAAAGAGCATGCGCGTGGAAGTGCGGTCGGTGGCGCCGGATGCGAATCCGTATCTGGTGATGTACTCGATTTTCAAGACCGGCATCGAGGGCGACACGGCGAAGATCAAGAATCTCAGGCAAGCGGAGCGATATCTGCCGGACAACATCTATACCGCACTGGATAATTTCCGGAAAGCGGAATGGACGACGAAACTTCTGGGCGAAGATGTAAAAGGCCGTTATGCGGACCTGAAGCAAGCTGCGGCGGATCGTTGCGCGCGATCGCTGGGCACCTTCGTGAAGACTCCCGAGGTGCAGTTCCACCACGAGGTCTACAATCAGTTTCTTTGGAACATGTTCTAGCGAAAACGCGTCTGGCGCGATCGGGCTTGCGAGACTGGGCTTGAAATTCTTGCGCGTGTGAGGCGCAGCATTCTGCGCCCCTGCAAGGATCGGAACAAGAGGTCCCGCTGGCTTCCTATTCTTGATTTACCCGCTGTGCGCTTGCGCCGTTTTTGCCGCGACGGCATCCAAGACCCGCGTGGAAAAGACGAGCGCGGCGCCGGCATTCATGGCGACGGCGACGCCTAAGGCCTCGGCGATTTCTTCCTTTGTAGCGCCGGCCTTCAACGCGGCGTCGGTGTGCACGACGATGCAGCCGTCGCAACGCGTAGTGACCGCCACGGCGAGCGAAATCAACTGCCGGGTTTTCTCATCCAGCTTGCCGGTCTTGGAATTGGCAGCAGTCAAGGTTTGGTATCCGCGAACGGTGTCCGGGCTAAGCTTCATCAGTTCGCCAATCGTGGCGCCAACCTGTTTGTGGTATTCATTCCAATCGAGCATCATCGACATTTCTCCTTGTAGTTAGGCTCACAACGTCGCGCTTTGGCGCTTCGGGAGTATAACTCTACACCGAAGTTCCGGGAATTCACGCTTGCCGGACGCCTAGGGCCTATAGTTCTGCGCCGCCGAATCGGTGCACGGAATGAATTCTGCGCTACGGATGCCATTTCGGAGTTTGTGAGCGTTGTGATATGTTTTCAGGTTCGCGTTGGCGCACGGAAATAATTAGAGGATGCTAGGCGTAACGTAATTTTCAGCAGTGACGTCAAATGCACGTGCAGGGCAGTTCGCAACTCCCCGGAGGATTCGGATCCATGAAGAGTTCCTACAACGGCCAGGAAATTCCTGCTGGCGGCAAGGCCATCGGGTACAGCGGCGGCGAATTGCAGGTTCCCGATGTGCCGATCATTCCCTTTATCGAGGGCGATGGGACTGGGCGCGACATTTGGAAGGCTTCGCGGCGCGTGTTTGACGCCGCGGTGGAGCACGCGTATGGGGCGAAGCGGCGCATCGCGTGGTTTGAAGTGTTTGCCGGAGAGAAAGCCTTCAATGCCTTCAAGGAGTGGCTGCCGAACGATACCGTGGACGCCATTCGCGATTTTCGCGTGGCGATCAAAGGGCCGCTGACTACGCCGGTGGGCGGAGGCATTCGCTCGCTCAATGTGGCATTGCGCCAACTCTTGGATTTGTATTCCTGCGAGCGTCCGGTGCGCTACTTTGCGGGGGTTCCGTCTCCCGTAAAGCACCCCGAGAAAATGGACGTGGTGATTTTCCGGGAAAACACGGAAGACGTGTACATGGGGATCGAGTGGAAGTCCGGGACCCCGGAAGTGAAGAAGTTGCTGGAGTTTCTCAATAACGAGATGCTGAAGGATGGCAAGAAACAGATTCGCTGGGACTCCGGCGTGGGCATCAAGCCGATTTCGCCGACGGGAACGAAGCGGCTGGTGCGGCGCGCGATCCGCTACGCGCTCGCGAATAGGCGCAAGAGCGTAACGTTGGTCCACAAGGGAAACATTCAGAAATTCACGGAAGGCGCGTTTCGTGACTGGGGCTACGATTTGGCGCGCGAAGAATTTCGTGCGGAGACGGTGACCGAACGCGAGAGCTGGATCGTCGATAATCTAGACAAAAACTCGCAGCTCACGGTGGAACAAAATGGGGCGATGATCGAGCCGGGACTCGAGCGGGCCACGGACGCGTTCAAGAAAACCGTGTACGACGAGGTGAAGAAGACGATTGACGCGATTTACGCGACGCACGGCAAGGGCAAATGGAAACAGAAGCTGATGATCAACGACCGGATCGCGGATTCTGTGTTTCAGCAAGTGTTGCTGCGCGCGGATGAGTACAGCGTTCTGGCAACGCCGAATTTGAACGGTGATTATCTTTCGGATGCGTGCGCGGCGCAGGTTGGGGGTTTGGGCATGGCGCCGGGGTCGAACATCGGAGACGGATTCGGGGTGTTCGAGGCTACGCATGGAACCGCGCCGAAATATGCGGACAAAGATGTGATCAACCCGAGCTCGTTGATGCTTTCCGGCGCCATGATGTTTGAGTTTCTGGGGTGGAAGGAAGCGGCGCGGTTAATTGAGGACGGAATCGCGCGGACCATTCAGCAGAAGCGGGTGACTTACGATCTGGAACGCTTGATGCCGGGAGCGACGAAAGTCGGAACGTCGGTATTCGCGAGCGCGATCATTGAGAATATGCAGGGCACGGCCGTGGCGCGCTAGGTTGGAAAAAGAAAGAAAAGCCTAACGCAGAGTACGCAGAGAAAGCGCAGAGAAGAATCTTAGCGACGAGGGGCGGAATGGGCAGAAAAAAGGTGACAGTGGTTGGGGGCGGGTTTGTGGGATCGACCACGGCGCAGAGGATTGTCGATCTGGAATTGGCCGACGTGGTGCTGACGGATATTCTCGACGGGCCACCGGCGGGCAAGGCACTGGACATGGTGGAGTCGGGGCCGATTACGCGGACGGACTCGCATGCGACCGGCGTTTCCACGGCGAGCGGGGACTATTCGGCGACGGCGAACAGCGACGTGGTGGTGATTACGGCGGGATTTCCGCGCAAGCCGGGGATGAGCCGGGACGATCTATTGAAAGCGAACTACGTTGTGGTGAAGGCGGTGGTCGAGCAGATCGTGAAGCATTCGCCGAACTGCATCATCATCGTGGTGACGAATCCATTGGATGCGATGGCGCAGGCGGCGTTTAAGGTGAGCGGGTTCCCGAAGAATCGCGTGCTGGGCATGGCGGGCGTATTGGATTCTGCGCGCATGAGCGCGTTTGTGGCCATGGAGTGCAAGGTGAGCGTGGAGAACGTGCACTCGTTTGTTCTGGGCGGCCATGGGGATGACATGGTGCCGCTGCCGAGGTATTCGACGGTGGCAGGGATTCCGCTGCCGGATCTGCTGCCGAAGGAGCGCATCGATGCGATTGTAGAGCGCACGCGCAAGGGTGGGGCGGAGATTGTGAATTTGTTGAAGACGGGATCGGCGTACTACGCGCCTTCCGCAGCGGCGGTGGAGATGGTCGAAGCGATCTTGAAGGATAAGAAAAAGATCCTGCCCTGCGCGGTGTATTTGGACGGGGAGTATGGGATCAAGGGATTGTTTGTGGGCGTGCCGGTGAAGCTTGGGGCCAAGGGCGCTGAAGAAATTATTCAAATCAAGCTGACGGCGGAGGAGAATGCGGCGCTGCAGAAGTCGGCGGGGTCGGTAAAGGAGTTGGTGACTGTGCTGGGGCTGTAAGAAATAAAAAGATTTAAGACAGAGGGCACAGAGGCCAGAACACGGAGTTCACGGGAAAGATCCAGAAAAGGGGCGCCAGTTGAGCGCCCCTTTTTCTTGTGGCCCACGGAGTTAGAAGCCGAAGAGTTTTCCCGCGCCCGCCACCAATCCCAGAGTGAAGACTTAGCTCACAGGGATACGCTTGGCTTGACCTTCTTGCGTTTCGCCACGCCAGTGCGCGGCGCTAATCTCGCGGACTTTTTGTGCTGCTACGCGCCCCACGATCAGGAGAGCGGGCGCGGGCAATCGTTGTTCCGAGGAAAGACCGGCCACGGTGGTCCAGCGGATTTGCTGGTGCGCGCCGGTCGCATGGGACACGATGACGCACGGCAAATCTTCGGGCATGGCGGCGTCACGCAGGCGCTGCGCGACTTCGGCATATTCGGCTCCGGGCATGTAGAGGACGAGGGTCGTGGCGCTGGTTACGACGCCCCAGTCCATCGCGCTGCCGTCGGCGCCTCGCGAGAACGTGGTGATCACGACTTGCGATGCGGCGCGGCGGTCGGTCAGGGAAATTCCGGCTGCTGCGGCGGCGCCAAGTGCCGCGGTGATGCCGGGCACGACCTCGAAATCAACACCGGCTTGCCGGAGCGCTTCGATTTCTTCTCCGGCCCGGCCGAAGATCAGCGGGTCGCCGCCCTTCAGGCGAATCACGGTTTCGTGCCGCGCGGCGTAGGAGATGAGGAGTGCGTTGATTTCTTCCTGGGTGAGTAGCTTATGGCCGCAGCGCTTGCCAACGTCGATGATCTCGGCGCCGCGCGCGATGCGTTGCAGCACTTCGCGGCTGACCAGGGAGTCGTGGAAAACGATGGTGGCACGCTCGAGCAGGCGTGCGGCCTTTAGAGTGAGGAGATCCGGGTCTCCTAGGCCCGCACCGACCAAATAGACTTTGCCCATCAGATTGCTCTCCTGCGCGCTGCGAATAGGCCCACGGTTCTAACCCTCGACGCCGAGCGGCACCGCTCCTTGAACCGTATCACGTTCCACGGACGCGGCAAGACTGCCTGCCAGGAGCGCTCGAATTTCATCGTTGGTACGGCCCGCGAAAAATTGGCGGAGGTTTTCGCCGGGTGCGCGTTGCTCGTTGAATTCGCGAAGAACTCTCTCGATGGCGTCCGGAACTTCCGTGGCGGCGCAACGATAGCCGACGGGCCGTGCGATCGAGGCGAACTGGCCTACGCTGCCGCCCACGCAGAAATAGTAGGCATCGACCATTCGTCCGCCGGATTTAATCTTTTTGCCTTCGATGCCGATGTCCGCGATCCAGTGCTGGCCGCAACTGTTGGGGCAGCCGGTGATGTGCAGCCGGATTTGTTCCTGGAAGCCGGGGAGGCGCTGGTCGAGCTCTTCGGTGAGCCAGCGGGCGAAGCCTTTCGTTTCGGTAAGGGCGAGTTTGCAGAATTCGGAGCCAGTGCAGGCCACGGTGCCGCGAGCGAAGGTGGAGGCTTGAACGGGCAGGCCGGCGGCGTTCAGTTCACCCGCTACCCTTGCGGCGTGTTCGCTGGGAACGTTGACGATCACGAGGTTCTGCATGATGGTGTTGCGAACATGGCCGTCGGCGTAGCGGTCCGAGAGGTTTGCGGCGGCGCGCAACTGCTCGGGGGTGATGCGGCCTCGGAGAACGTTGGCGCCGATGTAAGAAAAGCCTGGCTGCTTCTGCGGATGAATGCCGACGTGGTCGCGATGGATGTCGGCGGGAACTTCTTCCGCTTCGGCGGGGTCGAGAGCGAAGCCGATGCGCTCTTCCAGGTCGGCCAAGAAGCTTTCCGGTGTCCAGCCATGCTGAAGGAAGAGAAACTTTAGGCGGGCGCGTTCTCGATTCTGGCGCAGGACCTCGGATTCGCGGAAGAGTTCCGCGACGCCACGGGCGACGCGAACGACCTGGTTCCACTGGACGAACGCGTTCAGGCGGACGGCGAGGTGCGGGTCAGTGGAAAGCCCGCCGCCTACCCGCAAGGAGAAGCCCGTTTCGGTTGCGCTGAAGCGTTTTCTGGTGACGGCAGTGAAGCCGACGTCGTTGATTTCCGGATAATTGCACCAAGAGCGGCAGCCGGTGATGGAAATCTTGAATTTGCGGGGCAGATTGTAGAACTCTGCATTACCGCCGAGCTGGCGATTGATCTCGAGCGCCAGCGGGGACGCATCGCAGATTTCGTGAGCGTCGAACCCCGCAAGCGGGCAGCCCGTGACGTTGCGCGTGACGTCGCCGCACGCGCCGATCGTGGTCAAGCCGGCGCTCCAGAGAGTCTCGAGCACGTCGGGCAGAGACTCGATGGTTACCCAGTGCAACTGCACGTTTTGCCGAACGGTGATGTCCGCGACGCCGCGGGCGTGGCGCTCCGCGAGGTCGGCAACGGTACGCGTCTGGGCGCTGGTCAAGAGACCGTTGGGGATGCGGATGCGCACCATGAAGAATGGCGTGGCTTTGCCCTCGCCGTTCTTGCCGCCGACCACGCCGGCGCCATCGCCCTGGGTGTAAACACCCCAGAAGCGGAGATAGGTGCCCAGCCATTCGGGCGGGATGGCGGCGTGGCCCTGACGGGCAAATTCACGGATTTCGTCGAAATGCTCCCAGGCGTTTTTAGCGCGCTTGAGGCGTTCGACGCGTTGTGCTTTGGTTTCTTTGACTTCGGCCATTTGGGTTTTGTCCTGCCCTCAAAAACAAAAAAGCCCACGTCGCCTGAAACTCTGGCTCGTGGGCTTCGGAACTCTTGGCTACGTCTAACTTAAGTCCGGAAACTCCTCTGGCCAGAGATGGAGGTTGTACGACACGCAGCGTTGCACGCGCATGGACAACACATCGCCTGGCAAGTAGTAGTCATCGAAGCTACAGAATACTTTTGCTCCCCAAAGTTGTCAAATCGAGTATCCCGCAAAAAACGAATCCGTGACACTTGAAAAATCGATAGCTGCTCAGGACGGGCCCTCGTTTACTCGGCGCGAAAAAAAACACGTGTCCTACTGGGGCTTTTTCGTCGCCGGCGCAGGTTTAGACGCTGCAGCTGGTTCGGTCGTGAGCAGCGTCGCGGTCTTGATGTAATCGAGCTTGGGCCAGCCTTTATCGAGGTAGGGCTTGCCCTTCTTTTCAAGCTGGTCCTGATCCGGTCCGGCGCCCTGCGGCGCACCTTCGCCGTAGCCCTCGTACATCATTTCGACGACGTTCATCCCTTCGGTGACTTGGCCGAATGCGGCGAAGCCCATGCTGTCGAGGCGCTTGTTGTCCACGAGATTGATGAACACTTGCGTGGTGCGGGTGTTCGCGCCTGCCGTGGCAAACACGATGTAACCGCGGAGGTTGCTCTGGGCCACGGGATCATCCTTAATATCGGCACTCTTCCAGGCTGCGGAAACCGGAGGATAAGCGCTGATGCCGAATTGCACGACGAAGCCGGGTAGAACGCGGAAGAAACTGGCGTTGTCATAAAAATGATGCTTCACGAGAGTGTAGAAGCGGTCGGCACCGACAGGCGCCCAGGCGCGGTTCACAGTAACGGTGAAATCACCACGGGTGGTCGTGAATTTTACTTTGTATTGATCGGGGGCCTTGTCCTTGAGCAATGCGGGATGGAGAAGCGCGCGGTCGTACAGGCGAGCAGTTGCCGGAGTCTTTTTCGTGGCCGTGCCCTGGGCCGGAGTTGCTTTCGTTGCAGGTTGCACCGGAGCCTTGGGCTGGGCGGGTTGCGCCTGGGGCCGGGCTTGCGCCGTGATTGCCAGCAGTCCAGCCAGCAGACTCGGCAAAAGGAGCCAAGCGACTTTGCTTCTTGCGGTGCTCTTGCCCACTTTAGTGCGTCTCGTCATTGCGATTCTCTCTCCTCTATTTCGCTGAGTTCCACTCGCGGCTGACGCGTTCGACGTCGGCCATTACCCGTAGTGTATTTTCGCCGAGAATCTTCCTTACGTCACCCTCGGAATAGCCCTTGCAGAGAAGCGCCTCCGTGATTTGCGGGAGCTTCGTGGCGTCTTCCATGCCGAAGGGCATGTTGGCGCCGTCGAAATCGGAGCCGAGGCCGACGTGATCGGCGCCGGCGACTTTCACCGCGTGATCGATGTGTTCGATGATCTTCATCCAATCGACACGCGGCAGTTTGCCCTGAACGACGTATTCGCGGGTGATTTTGTCGCCTTCGATGAGCTGGCAGCCTTCCTTATCGCCGCAACGCTTCTGGATTTCCGCGGCGATGGCTTGCTCCCACTCGGGATGTGCTTTTTCGGCGCTGCGAAACTCTTGGCTGAGGAAACCGACGTGATAATTGATCTGGATCACGCCGCCCTTCGCAGCGAGGGCGCGAATCATGTCGTCGGTCAGGTTGCGCGCCGCGTCGCAAATCGCCCGGCATGAGGAGTGGGACGCGATCAGCGGGGCTTTGCTGACTTCCAGCGCGTCGTAAAATGCTTTGTCGCTGACGTGCGAAATGTCCACCATCATCCCGAGGCGATTCATTTCGCGAACGACGTCTTTGCCGAAATCGCTGAGCCCGTTGTGGGCCGCTTTGTCGGTGGAGGAGTCGGCCCATTCGACATTGCCGCTGTGCGTCAGCGTCATGTAGCGCACGCCAAGTGCCGCGTAGGTGCGGAGTACGCCGAGATCGCTGGCGATCATGTGCCCGCCCTCGACGCCCAGTAGCGCGGCGATCTTCCCTTGCTTGCGGGCCTCGCGAATTTCGGCGGTGGTGGTGGCCAGAGCCAAATCGTTTGAGTGCTTACGCACTTGTTCGCGAACGGCGTCGATTTGATCGAGAGCCCGCTTGACGGCTTTCGGTCCGGTGATTTTGCTCGGCATCCAGACCGAGAAAAAAATGGCGCCGAGGCCGCCTTCCTTCATGCGCGGGATGTCGATGCTGCCCCTGGCATTGCGGGGAGCGAGATCGAAGTCGCCATCCAGAAAGCGCTGCGTGGTATCGTCGTGGGTGTCCACAACGATGGAGGAAAAATGCAGCTCGCGTGCGCGTGCGGAGAGATCGTCGGCGATCACGGTCGCCGCCAGGAAAGCGAGGGCAGACAGACACCCGCAAGCCGCGAGGATGGTTTGAAGCATTTCACGCCGCATCGCTCTCCTTGAAGTTCTATTGCTGAGATTGTAGTTCCCTGCTCACCCGCTCGGCTTGCTCCATGACTCGCAGGGTGTTCTCGCCGAGAATTTTGCGAAGGTCACCTTCGGAATAGCCTTTGCGCAGCAGCGCCTCGGTGATTTTCGGCAGCTTGGAGCAGTCTTCCATGCCTTCCGGCATGTCCGCGCCGTCAAAATCGGAACCCAAGCCTACATGGTCCGCGCCGACCAGTTTCACGACGTGATCGATATGCTCGATGATTTTCTCCCAACTCACATGGGGCAGCTTCCCTTCGGCGGTCAGTTGGTCCGTTCTTTCCTTGACCTTGCGTAGGAGGCACTCGGTATCGTCGCCGCAGATCTTGGTCTCCTGGTCGAAGCTGCTTACCACGCCGCCGACGGTTTTGTCGTAAGCATCCTTGTAAGCCTGATCGAGAAAGCTTCTTTCATAGTTAATCTGGATGACCCCGCCTTTGTCGGCCAGCGCCTTGATCATGTCATCGGTCATGTCTCGCGCGTGATTGCAAATGGCCCGGCAAGAGGAATGCGAGGCGATAAGCGGGGCCTTGCTGACTTCCAGCGCGTCGTAAAATGTTTTGTCGGACACATGCGAGATATCCACGAGCATGCCCTGACGGTTCATCTCGCGGACAATCTCCTTGCCGTAGTCCGTGAGGCCGTTGTGAACGGGCTTGTCGGTAGAGGAGTCCGCCCATTCGTCGTTGTAGAAATGGGAGAGCGTCATGTACCGGACGCCAAGATCGGCGAAGACGCGCACCATGCGGATGTCGTTGCCGATCATGTGGCCGCCCTCGACGCCGATCAGCGCGGCAATCTTGCCCTGGGCATGGGCGCGGCGAACGTCTTCGGCGGTGCGCGCAAAAACGAGGTCGCTGGAGAACCTGCGGACGTTTTCGTGGACCGCGTCGATCTGATCGAGAGCTTTCTGGATGGCTGGCGGGCCCATGGTGCGCCCGTCGATCCAGATGGAGAAGAAAATGGCGTTCATCCCGCCTTCGCGCATGCGGGGGATATCGATGTGGCCGTCGGGATTGCGCTTGCCGAGATCGAAACTCTTGGAGAAGAAGCGCTGGGTGGTGTCGTCGTGGGTATCCAGGACGATCGCGGAAAAGTGCAGTTTATGGGCGCGGTCGGCGACGTCATCGCCGGAGGCGGCACCGGAAAGCCAGAACGCCATCGCCAAACACACACAAATAGACAGAATCACACGGGCGCGCGGCATCAGTTTTTCTCCTCGTGAAAAAAGCGACTAGATTCTACCCTACCAGCCACCCGAGCAGGGCTTGTTTCCACGCCTGGCGGTCGATCTCGGCCAGCGCTTCTGTTCAGAGGCGGATGAAGCGTCTGAAATTTTTGCCCATTATTAGTTACCGACACCAGTTACTTCGTTTTTACAATTTTCCAAAGGACAAATGCTATTCTTGGCCGTAACGTTGTACCCTGCCGGGTGCCTCTCCTCCCTGGCCGCGATGTCGCACGGCGCAACCGCTGGATAAAATGATGAGCCTGGTCACCGAACTCGAACGCCTCGTGGATACCCTGGTGGGTGATGCCGGCAGCGCTTCTCCGGTTTCCTTGCCGTCGGTGGCGGAACGCATTGCCAAGAACTTGAACGTGAAACCCGATGAAGTCGCCATCCTCGGATTGTCATCGCGGTGGCGGCACCTCTACTTTCTCGTCCCGGAATCCTTGAAAAATGTCGGGCACATTCCGCTGACCAGCAATTCGGCGTTGGCCGCGCGTACCGCGCGCGAGAGCCGCCCGGAAATCAACAATACCTTCGCCTCCGCGAGGCATGCCAGCGTATTTGAAGGCGTGAAGACCGGCCCCGAGGCCGCCGAGGCCATTCAGAAAATTATCAGCGCCCCGATTCTGGCCGGCGAAAAGGTGATCGGTGTCATTCAGATCAGCCGCAAGGGCTCGAACGCAAAGGCCGCCGGCCCGGACTTCACCGCCGGAGATCTCGGAAAAGTTCTGGCGCTGGGTAAACCGCTCGGCAAGCTGCTGCAGCACGTCGCCAAAGAATGATCGAGCGGCTCTTTTAACCTTTTCGCATCTCACGCCTCGTTACCGCCAACCTTCTGCGCGCAAACAAACCTGCGGAGCCCCGGAAATGCGTTGACACTGCAATACCTTCTTGTTACTTTTCCACAGCGGAAAAATTTTCGCCGTCAAACCACCCACGGAGGCACCGCACACCGGCACCATGGCGTTCGTCGCAAAGAAAATATTTCTCACCAAAGGCGTCGGGAAACATCGTGAAAGGCTTTCCAGCTTTGAACTCGCTCTGCGGAACGCAGGAATTGCGGCCTGCAACATCGTTCGCGTGTCTTCCATCTTCCCGCCAAACTGCAAACTCATCTCGCGCAGCGAAGGTTTGAAGTACATCAAGCCCGGCCAAGTGGCGTTCACCGTGATCAGCGAGAATTCCACCAAAGAAGCGCACCGCTTGATCGCCGCCAGCATCGGTCTGGCCTTGCCGAGCGATAAATCGATGTACGGGTATCTTTCGGAGCATCACTCCTTCGGCGAAACCGAAGAAGTCGCCGGCGAGTATGCGGAAGAGCTGGCCGCGGAAATGCTCGCGACCACCCTCAACGTGGAGTTTGACCCCGACCTCTCCTGGGACGAAAAAAAAGAGGTCTACCGCATCTCCAACAAGATCGTCCGCACCATGAACGTCACCCAGTCCGCCGTCGGCGACAAGCGCGGCCTATGGACCACCGTGCTCGGCGCCGCTATTCTCATCGGCGAAGACGACTAGTGTCCCGAGTTTAGAGTACGCTCACAGAAACGGACGAAGGACACTTCTTTTGGCCCACGGTGCTCCTCCCCGCCACCTCCTCCACTCCCAAAAGGCGGGCCAGAGATTGAATCTATACCGTATCTTTTAGGGTGAAGGCGCCGCGCGGCCGCCGGCTGGATGCGCTGAGCCATAGTATGCTTGGTTGTAAGTTCGCATCCCCACACGGAGATCACACCATGAAACTGTTGGCGGCAATTGGCGTTCTGTTATTTGTTTCGGTGCCCACTCACGCACAGGGAGCAAAGCCTTGCGAAGAGCTGAAGGATGAAATCGCGAAGAAGCTGGACGCAAAAGGGGTGACGTCGTACACCCTGGAAGTCGTGGCGAAGGAACAGGACGCGGAAGGTAAAGTGGTGGGAACTTGCGAGGGCGGGACGAAAAAGATCATCTATAGGAAGACCTCAGTCCCGGCCGAAACCCCGGCTAAGGAAGCAACCAAACCCTAACCCACAGGTTGTTCGGCAGCACCCACAAACAGAAACTGGCGGTTGGCACGACTCTGAGTGCCGCCCCGGGGTGAATCCCCAGACAGCCCACTTGGCGGCATGGTCGAGCATGTCATTTCGGGTTCTCCTGCTAACCCTCAAACCTTCTCGCATCAAGCATCCAACTCGTACGCCGTCTTCAGGCACTTTATCACGTCGCCGTCGATCTCTCCCAGCGACTTGAGCTCAATCCGGTGCGTGATGCGATCCTTCTTTGCCAGTCCCCCCGTGTCGACAAGCCGTTTCGGAAGCTTGCCCTTGTGCGCCGCGAGCGCGAAGCCCAGATCGACGCGGCTGTTCGTCGTCGGCTTGATCTGCGCGAACACATGATTTCGGTACAAAGGAACGATCGTCTTGCAAGGGCATGCCTTGACGTCGCTTCCCAACGACTTCCCAAGCCCTAACAACTCGTCGTAGATCGGCCGCAGCTTCTCCTTGGGTCCCGCGTATTGTGCCTCGACGTATTGTACGGCGCTCTTGAGATACGACTCCGGCGTGTCTTCCTCGCTTCCCTTTCTCTCTGCGCGCTCCGCAATCCACCAGGCGCTGTTCATTCCCAGCTTGTGTTTGCTCTTCAGCCAGGCGCGCGTCGCGTTTCCTCCATGTGGTCCTTCTTTTTTCACCAGTGCGATCCACTCCTCGAGCGAGCGCCCCGTCTTTCCTTTCAGCTCAGACATCCACTTCTGCACCATCGCGACACCAGGGTGTACTCCATATAGCGGCTGACTCCTTGAAGCGGCAGTCTTCGCCATGGACGCTCTCCTTCCCAGCTCTCGCGGACCTTCTACCTATTTGCCCTGCTTGAAATAGCCGATTCGCTGCAGCACCGCTCCCACCACCAACGGCAGCGCCACCGTCGCGTCATCGAACACTTCTGCGAACCGCCCGCCTTCCTCCGGCGGCACAAACTTCCCCCAGGACACCGCCTCCGTGTACGTGCTGCCGCTCAGACCGCCCCAATGGACCGGCTCGGGACAGATTCGCAGTCCGTAGTTGTAGCGCTTCAGAGGCAGTTTCCTGTAGCCGCGGCGAGCGAGCAGCTCCGCGTAAACGCCAAACTGCTGCGACCAATTGCGCGGGACTCCGCCTCCAACGGTGAAAATGCCCATACGTTTGGTCGCCAGCATGGTATCGGCGAACTTTTCGAAATCCTCGAACGGGTCAAAGCGCAGCAGCGGGCGCTTTGCCTGCTTCCGGGCGATCTTATGAAGAGCAAAGTCGATGCCCAGCTCGGAGTCCGTGAACGCCGGTACGAACACCGGAACGTCGTGCTCGTAGGCCGACTTGAGAATTCCCCTCCCCGGCATGGTCTTATGAAGGTACTCGCCAATTCTGCGGTGAATTTTCCAGCTGCACGCCACCTCTTCCGCATCCCACTCGCCGAAAATGTGATCCACTACCTCTTCAACGTGATCGAGATTTGTTTCCGGCTCGAGAGAGTCATAGACGCGGTTGTAGCCCGCCTCGAAGAGCGCTTTGTCGTCCATCTCGGGGTTGTAGCGGAAGTGCGACAATCCGGTAGCTTCCACCAAACCGTGGGCCATCAGCGCCCCGGTGGAAACGATCGCCTTGACCACGCCGGACTCGATCAGATCGCAAAAAACCAGGCCCATCTTGCCGACGGTGAGCGCCCCGGAAAGCGTCAAAACCACGAAGCAGTCTTTGTCTCGCGCCATGGCTTCCAAAACGTCGGCGGCGTCGCCAATCTGACGGCCGGTGAAGGCGGTGTCTCCCATGGCGCGCACCAGTTCGTCGATAGTGCGGCACTTTGACAGATCCAAGGGAAACATCGGCCGGAGTTTGTCCTTCACCGGGTCGTGCAACACCCGCCCGGTGACCGTCTTCTTTCGCTGCTTCGCCATTGCCTCTCCTGAAAAACAAAAATGAATCGCGCGTTACGTTCGCGTTGCCATCGCGCGGCCTTTGCTCCTTCGCTGCTTCCGCGCTTGCAGTTCGTGGCGATTGATAGTACAAACTCGCGGCGAAGAAAAGAAAAAAGCACATGAGTGAGCGCCGTTTCCGCTCGTGCTAAACTAAAAATCATGGCAGACAAATTTACGGTCGGCCTCGTGCAGATGCGTTGTACGAAGGACGCCGAGGAAAATCTTTCCCGCGCGATCGGCAAAATACGCGAAGCAGCCGCGCGCGG
Source organism: Candidatus Acidiferrum sp. (assembly GCA_041478205.1). GTDB lineage: Bacteria > Acidobacteriota > Terriglobia > Acidiferrales > UBA7541 > Acidiferrum. The sequence goes on along the minus strand of JBGOVR010000043.1, from coordinate 8,796 downwards.
CGCACAGATCATCTCATTGCACGAACTTTTCCGTAGCGAATATTTTTGCCGGAAAGAAGATCCCGAGCTTTTCAATCTCGCCGAGCCCGTACCCGGTCCCGCGACCCAGGCGCTCGCGGAAATCGCCAAAGAACGAAAAGTCGTGCTCATCGTCTCGCTCTTCGAGCGCCGCGCCGCCGGCGTTTATCACAACACCTGCGCGGTGCTGGACGCCGACGGCAGTTTTCTCGGCAAATACCGCAAGATGCATATTCCGGACGATCCGCTCTACTACGAAAAGTTTTACTTCGCGCCCGGCGATCTCGGCTTTCCCAACTTCGACACCAAGTACGGAAAAATTGGCATTCAAATCTGCTGGGACCAGTGGTATCCGGAAGGCTCGCGTCTAACCGCGCTCAGCGGCGCGCAAGTTATTTTTTATCCCACCAGCATCGGCTGGCATCCCCACGAAAAAGCCGAATTCGGCGCCGCGCAGCTCGATGCCTGGCGCACCATTCAGCGCGCCCACGCTATCGCCAATGGCGTGTACGTAGCCGTCGTCAATCGCGTGGGCTTTGAAGGCCAGCCCGCCACTGGCGACGCGGGCCTCGAGTTTTGGGGAAATTCCTTCGTCGCCGATCCTTTCGGACAAGTCCTCTCCGAAGCATCCAACGACAAGGAAGAAATTCTCGTGGTCGAGTGCGATCCCGCAAAAAGCGAAGACACTCGCCGTAACTGGCCGTTCTTGCGCGACCGCCGCATCGATGCCTACGGACCCATCCTAAATCGCTGGCTGGGCGAATAACCCGCATGCCGCGATCGCCAGCTCCTTCCACGCCATTTGAAAATCATTTCTGGATGCCCGCGGAGTGGGAACGCCACGAAGCCACCTGGCTTGGCTGGCCGCATGAGCTTTCGGACTGGCCCGGAAAGTTTCCACCCATCCCCTGGGCGTTCGCGGAAATCGTCCGTCATCTTTCACGGGTGGAGCGCGTTTATCTCCTCGTCCAGAATCGCGAAGCCGAATCTCGCGTTCGCGCCATCCTGAAAAAAGCCGGCGCCAATCTGCAAGCTGTCGATTTCTTCCGCGTTCCCACCGACCGCGGATGGATGCGCGATTCCGGCCCGATCTGCTTGCGCAATTCTTCCGGCGAAGTCGCCTTCACGCATTGGCTCTTCAACGGCTGGGCCAAGTACGGCAATCACAAAAAGGATGCCGTGGCCGCCGCAGGCGTAAACAAAAAACTCAAGCATCGCGTCTGGCAGCCCATGCACAACGGCCGCCGCGTCGTGCTCGAAGGCGGCAGCATCGACGTCAACGGCCGTGGCACGCTGCTCACCACGGAAGAATGCCTGCTCAGCACCACGCAGGAGCGCAATCGCGGTTTTTCTCGCGACGATTACGCCCAAGTCTTCCGCAACTACCTCGGCGCCACGCAGGTTTTCTGGCTCCGCAACGGAATCGCCGGTGACGACACCCATGGCCACGTCGACGACCTCGCCCGCTTCGTCAACCCCACCACCATCGTCGCCGTCGTCGAGCAGGACCGTTCCGACGTGAACTACGCCCCCCTCCAAGAAAATCTCGCGCTGCTCAAATCCATGAAAGACACCGACGGCCGCAACTTCCGCATCGAGACGTTGCCGATGCCCGCTCCGGTCTACTTCGATCGACAGCGCCTGCCCGCCAGCTACGCGAATTTTTACATCGCCAATAAGCTCGTCATCGTTCCAACATTCAACGACGCCAACGATCGCGTCGCCCTCAACACTCTTGCCGGCCTCTTTCCCGATCGCGAAGTGGTCGGCATCGCCTGCCGCGACCTCGTCCTCGGCCTCGGCACCCTGCACTGCATGACCCAGCAGCAACCCAGCAAACGATAAGCACCTATGGAGTGCGGCGCTTTGGCGCCGCCTTCTACGGTCGCTCGCCGAGAACGGCCGGTCCGCGAAGCATAAACTCTCGATCGCCCAAGCAGCCCAAGCTGCCAGTTGGTATTTGCCCCTCGCAACGCTACAATGCCGCCATCGAACTCGGGGCACTGTAGTTTTCCGTCGAAGGAGACCGCATGCTAGCAACCCTTTTCTTGCACCTTCTCCAGGGCCGAGTGGTTGACTTTCATGTGTCGCAGCGCGGCCTGATCAGCTGGATCGTCATCGGCCTGATCGCCGGCTGGCTCGCCGGGAAAATCGCACGCGGTGCGGGTTTCGGCTGCATCACGGACGTTATCCTCGGCCTGGTCGGCTCCGTCCTCGGCGGCTGGCTCTTCATTAAGCTCGGCATTTTCGGCGGCGGTTTCTTATACAGCCTGGCTGCAGCCACCGTCGGCGCCGTCATCCTCGTCGCCATCGCTCACCTTTTCAGTGGTGGCAGATCCTAGCAACTGCCAAAACCTGATCCCGCGCAGCGGCTATCGGATTCAAGGCGGAGGCCTGCCCGCTGTGATACGATTGAAGCTCACATAACGGAGATAAACTTTCTTTGAGCAAGACCACGCATTCCCTCACAGCAATCCCCCTAGGCGGCCTCGGCGAATTCGGAATGAACATGATGGCGCTGCGCCTAGGCGAAGACATCCTCGTCATCGACGCCGGCATGATGTTCCCCGAATCCGAGCTCCTCGGCGTCGATCTGGTCATCCCCGACACCACCTATCTAAAGCAGAACCGCTCGCACGTTCGCGCCATTGTCTTGACCCACGGCCACGAAGATCACATCGGCGCGCTGCCCTACATCCTGAAAGACCTCAACGTTCCCGTCTACGGAACCCGCTTCACGCTCGCCCTGGTGAAAAAGCGCCTGGAAGAAGCAGGCCTGCTGGGCTCCACGACCTTGCGAGAGGTCTTGCCCGGCCGCATGGTGGAGATCGGCCCGTTCGAGATTGAATTCATCGCCGTCACCCACAGCACCATCGATTGCGTCGCGCTGGCCGTGCGCACGCCCCTCGGTGTGATCATTCACACCGGCGACTTCAAGATCGATCAAACGCCCGTCGGCGGCGCGCCCTTCGATCTGCATGCCTTCGCGCGCTACGGCAACGAAGGAGTTCTCGCGCTCTTCAGCGACTCCACCAACGTCGAGCGCCCGGGGTTCACTCCCTCGGAGCGCGCCATCGTTCCCCGAATCGAAGAGCTGTGCCGCTCCGCCCCGCGCCGCGTAATTCTGTCGTGCTTCGCGTCTTCCATTCACCGCATTCAACAAGTAATCGATATCGCCTCGCGCGTCGGCCGCAAAGTCGCCTTCGTCGGCCGCAGCATGGTCGACAACGTCGAGATCGCCCATTCGCTGGACTATTTGCGCATTCCCGACGGGATGGTGGTCCGCCCGCAAGACATTCGCAACTTCGACCCCAAGCGCATCGTCATCCTGGCCAGCGGCAGCCAAGCCGAGCCCATGTCCTCGCTCTCCAGGATCGCCGTCGATAACCATCGCTTCGTTTCCGTCGATGAAAACGACAGCGTCATTCTTTCCGCCCGCATCATTCCCGGAAACGAAAAAGCCATTTTCCGCATGCTGGATCACATGTTCCGCCGCCGCGCGCTGGTCTATTACGACAACAACGCGGGGATCATTCACGTCTCCGGCCACGCCAGCCAGGAAGAGCAAAAGTTGCTTTTGCAGCTCGTCAAGCCGCGCTATTTCATTCCTATTCACGGCGAATACCGCCATCTTTTCCGCCACGCCGCGCTCGCCTATCAGTTGGGCTGCGTCTCCGGCGAAATTTTGGTTCTCGAAGACGGACGCCCCGTGGAATTTACAGAGGACGGCGCCTTCCGCCGCGATCCCGTGACCGCCGGGCGCGTCTGCGTCGACTCCGGCTCGCTGGAAGAGATTGAAGAGGTCGTCATCCGCGACCGCAAGCACCTTTCCGAAGACGGCGTCGTCGTCCCCATCATCGCCATCGACAAACATACCGGCCGCATGGAATCGCAGCCGGAAATCGTCACCCGCGGCATGTTCAGCGACAATGGCAACGAGTTCATGGCCGGAGCACGCGACGTCATCCTCAAGACCGTCGAGCAATCCAACCCCGAAGAAAAAACCGACTGGGGCGTCATCAAAGAAAAAATCCGCGTCGACCTCAAGCGCTACATCAACAAGCACACCTCCAAGCGCCCCCTCATCCTCCCAGTAATCCTCGAAGTCTGATCCGCGCCCCGCGCCGGGAACGCCAATCTCCCGATTGGCGGGGTGCCCCACCTTTTTGGGGTGGGCCTTCTCCGCGGATCTTGGCTACTCGTCAATTTGACGGAATCGCCGTCGCGACGCGGTGAGTTGCTCGATGCAGACCGGGTTCGCTCCACGCTGGACGAAAAGAAGCGCGCCTGGCTTGGTGAAAAGCCCCTCTAGGACGAAATGAACGTAGAGAGCCGCATCGTGCAGCATTGAAAACTCGTCAAGGTGTTGCGCGGGTTTGTCGGAGGGCCGCTGTCCGGGAACATCAAATCCTTGTTGTCGCCCACGTGCCAGAGGTTACACAGGTGCCCGACCTCGTGCGGCATGATGGTGGGGTCCGAATTCGCGGTAGCATCCACACGGCACCAATTGTCTCCCCAATAGGTGAGACCATCCGAAGAGCCTTGTATTTTATCCACAAAGAAAACGGTCACCTGGCCGCAGCAACTGCACGCGTGTTGCGAAAACCAGGAATGCCAAAGTGAAAAAAGCCCCCCGATCGAGTCGTCGGTGGAGGAAAGCAAATCAGGCTTGACGATTCGCTCGATGCTCTCCACCTCAACGGAAATGTTACATTGCCGGTACACTTCCTTCATCATATCGATGCTGCTTTGGACGCCGTTCTGGGTGACTTGGGATTCCCCTTTTTCGTTTGTCAAAATCTTGATGCAGATTCTTATTCTCTTTCGGAACGACAGCCCGATCAGGCACAGCAGAAATCCCGGCAAGCGAATGACAATGGTGATGATGATGCAAATGATTCTGACCACGAATATAATCAAATTAATCAGATACGTAATTATGGTTATGATGGTGTTGATAAGAGTGTTGCAAATCCAATTCCACACCGTTTGCAATACCGTGATGGCTTGGCTCACCCAGTTGCAGATGGAGTCCAGCGGCCAGGGCAGCCAATCGCATACTTGCTTCACAACGTTTTGGATGGTGGTGATGACGGAGCTGACCCAATTGCAAACCGTGGTGATAATCTGCTGAATGATGGGAATGATCAGCGTCACCAGAATGACAAAGGGAAGTAATAGGGCCTGACAGATCATAAGCAGATGACTCCTTTGCTCCCTGCGGAGATCCATGAGCTGCGAAGGTTGCGGAACCTCGGAACTCGGCCAGAAGCTCGGTAAGTGTCCTTTTTGTATGTGGCTGGCATTTGTTTCGTCGGCCTTTTTTTGGACGCTCTACTATGTCCTGCGCGGATTCTTCAAAAGTAAGTTCATTACCCTGCCCGTACTGGCGTTCGCCTCACTGGTCACCCTTCTTCTGCTCTCCCACCTGCTGGCCTTTCTATCCAACCGCAGGAAGCACTAGACGAATATTCTCCAAATGGCTTCTCCAAAACGGCTGACGACGATCGGCAAAACTCGCCTTTCGTATAACGGTCTCAAGGCCTTTGCAAAACCTGTCCAACAAAAGCATGCAGAGGGAATTCCAGGGGAATGGACTCTATATAGAGGTCAATTCTGTATTTGTCAAGTATTGAGTCGGACCCTTCACAATGCGGTTTGCAAGGGCCGGTCTTCTCTGCGATCTCCACGTTAACTCCTTCTTTTCTTGTACTTACCCCGACTCCCACACTTCTCGCAGGGTGCAGAGTGTCCCCTGGGTGGAGCGGAGCGCGGTTTTCAGAGTAGGGGTGCAGCACTGCTCCACCCCACTTGCCCAGCCGTCAACCGCGGTATCCAGACGTAGGCGCCGAACTTTAGTTCGGCCACTGCCTCCGTTGGTAGCGCCGGCATCTTTGGTAATGCAATATCCCTAGGAGCGGTACAATCCGAGCGCATTGTTGCCCATAAGGGAGCTTCCCATCTATGTCCAGGCTTCGCGTCCACAGCTTTGCGATCTCCCTCGATGGCTACGGTGCCGGCCCCCATCAGGATCTCGGCCATCCACTTGGCGTCGGCGGCGTGGCGCTGCACGAATGGGTCTTCGCCACACGCACCTTTCAACAGATGCTTGGCAAAGAGGGCGGCACTACGGGAATTGACGATGACTTTGCCGCACGCGGCTTTGCCAATATCGGAGCGTGGATCATCGGTCGAAACATGTTCGGACCGCTCCGCGGACCTTGGCCAGACAACGTTTGGAAGGGATGGTGGGGCGACAATCCGCCGTACCACACTCCTGTTTTCGTGCTCACCCACCACCCACGCGCATCGATCGACATGAGCGGAGGCACGACCTTCCACTTTGTCACCGATGGCATTCACGCCGCACTGGAACGAGCTGTTGACGCTGCGAACGGTCACGATGTCCGGCTCGGCGGCGGGGTCGCCACCATCCGGCAATACCTTCGCGCCGGACTCATCGACGAAATGCACCTAGCCATGTCGCCCATCCTCCTCGGTTCCGGAGAATGCCTTCTGGAAGGTATTGACGCACCGAAGCTCGGCTATCAATGCACCGAACACGTTCCCACTCCCAACACGACGCACTTCGTCATCACCAAACGCACGTAGCCAGTGCGCAAAGCAGAACCTGACCGCGATTCTGGTCAGTCCAGCCACTCGCGGCCTTCCGAAAAACTCTTCTCTTTAGGAGGTCGGGGCTTTCGGCCCCGACGCAACGCAGGCGCCCTCAATGGGCTTCAGCCCCTGAAGTCCTTGCAGGGTGTAGCGCTGTGGGAGACAATTGTGTAGTTGAATTAGATTTCCCACCGTTTGGTTAGCACGCAAGTCCTGGTTAGTCGGATTACCGGACATCTGCCGTATCATCACTCCACTTGTCCGATAAGCGCGTTAATCAGGAGTTGAGACTCTTTTTCCGTGGTGACATTGCGCTGTTGGCGCGGTATCTTGGAAAAATGCAACTTGAACCCATAATACGACTCCGCAAATCGGTGGGTAGCACCAGCCGTGCAGCGGGGTCTTATAAACCCTGGTAAACGCCAGATAAGCGTGCCGGGAGGGGGCAGCACCCTCACCCACCACCAATCTTCGGTCTAAGAATTCCCAGCACTTCCACTTGTCCGGTTTGCGCGTTAATCAGGCACTGGGACTCATAGCTGCGACGAGGAGCCAGCTACCGATTGCAACTCACTGGGGACCGGACTTCTTGTCAGAGTCAGTTTTGTCGGTTGCGAACATAGTCAGCTTATTACGAAAGGCTTCTCGGGCTCGTTTGTACTTGGCAAGGATTAGCAACGCCTGGAGGATAATGTTGAGAAAGCTTAGAAGGATCGTCCCGCCAAAGGTGATAAACATGAACGCTGCATCTCGATAGCCCATACGCCACGTTTCATAAGCCGCCGCCACAAAGCATACGGCGCACATTGCCCAAACGAACTTCAGGTCGTATGTCAACCATTCGCCGCAACTGGGGCAAGGAAAGCTATCTCCGTGCCGATGAAAGTCCGGACGCTGAATGATTGCTCCACAAGCCGGACACGCGCTTAAGTACCGCGACATTGGCGATTGGATGCTTCGGTTTCCGCTCGTCTGCTCGCGCAGGGAAGACGCATGTTTGACGTGATAGAGGTTAGCTCCCGCCACAATAAGGCTCATCGTTAAGGGAGCCAATAGCGAACCTGTATTGAAAAATAGAAAACCTGCGGCTCCGCCGAACGCAGCCGAGCCAAGGGCTCTTGCGGTGCTGGTCTGTAAGTGTAAGGTCCCATACACGGCCGCGGCGATTAGGACGGCGACCCATGCGGAAAGACCTAGGCGAATGAGAGCTGCGATGCAGAAGACACGCCAGAATTCCTGTGAACCGAACCAAGCACGGCGAGACCGCACCAAGTTGCCACTGGGCCGCGCGATTCCAGTTCCCTTCGAGATTTCTCAGGAGGGAGATTTTGTGAAAGGAGTTCGCCGAGACCCAGAGGAAAAAGACTGAGAAGGATACTCATCCCAAGCGCCGATTTCCAATTGTCCGCGGTTAATCCAACCTCGTACTCAGAAATCGGAGAGCCATGCATCAACAAAGCAACAACCACAAGGAGAATCACATGGGTGACGCAGAGCACTATGCGGTCGGCAGCCTCGGCCTTTTCCCGCACTTCAGGCGGCATCGGGGCAAGACCCGCTTCGAAACCCCACCGAAAGCGGATAAGATTAACAGGGAGCAGGTACAGGAAGGGGTATAGGAGAAGTGCCGAAATCGGGATGCTGAATGACATGTGCGAGCGCACTAACTTTATTATAACTACTTAGTTGTTTATAGTCTTGGGAACCAGCTAAGTTCAAGTGCCTAATAAGTCGGGTTATCAGACATCTCTAACATTGTCGGCTCTGTTAAACTCTTTTTGAGCACACTTCCTCTTTTCATTTAAAAGAGTTTTTCTCTTTCGTTCTCTGTCGTTCTTTTTCTTCTCTGCATCAACGACCAAGGCCCGCTCGTAATCTCGCGGTCGGTTTCAGTCCGACCCAAACATCTCTCCGATCACAACTTCGACCATGATTACTTCTTCAAACTCCCTTGGCAGGGAGCGGGATGCCCAATCAAGTGCACGGCGTTCTAGTGCACGCCATGTCCGGTAACGAGCTGTCCCGCGTACGAACCGAACTCGATCGACTGCGAATATTCCAAACCGTTGCGCCACATCCAATACAACCGAACTGCAAGTCTTCGGGCCATGGCCACCTTAGCGATGTTTCTTTGCCTACGCATCGCCAGGTGCACGTACC
>JBGOVR010000021.1:0-44020 GCA_041478205.1 Candidatus Acidiferrum sp. | reverse complement strand
GAGAAGCTCGCGGCAAAGAATGACGACAAGCCCGCCAAGCTGGGCGTCCTGCGCAACAAGAGCGAAATTACGCTCACCGTGGAGTTGCCGGCGCCCAAACAAAAGACGCTGCACAAAGTCACGCACAGCACGAACATCTAATCCTATGGAGTGCGGCGGCTTGGCGCCGCCTTGCGATGTACACGGAGCCCGGACGAAACCGTCCGGGCTCTTTTCTTCAGCACTTCGCTGAAAATCTTCCCAAAAGCAATGGCTAGCCCGTTTGTCTTACCGGTTCCACCGTCGATCTTTAGCCTTCGATCCAACCTTTAGGAGGCACCGGTACTAACTGCCATGTCTCCAAGCACTTAACGTAGCGGCTCTCCCTCAAGTCTCGCGACGGAAATTTCGGTAGTGGGCTAGTTTCCGGTAATCCGACTAATCGGGACTTGACCCCGAATGTCGGGATTGTGGTTAGGAGCAGTTACAGAATCAGCGAAACTGGACGGCACTGCGCGACTTTACTGTAGGCGTCTGGCGTCGTCGCACGCCTTTTTCAGACCAGTCCGGCAGGCCATCTCGTAAAGCGCCAACGCCCGGGCTTTATCCTTCGTTACTCCCTCGCCAGACTCATAAACGGCACCTAGAGTGGCGCAAGCCTCAGCATTGTTGCCATCGCACGCCCGTTGAAAGAATGTGGCAGCACGTGCCTCGTCCTTCGCTACACCACTTCCAACCCCATACGCGGCCCCAAGGTTTGCGCAGCCCCGAGCATCGCTTCCATCGCACGCCCGTTGATAAAACGCGACGGCGCGTCCTTCGTCCTTAGCGACGCTGTGACCATAGAAATACATCCGACCCAACTCGCCGCAGCCCATGGCATTGCCCCGGTCGCAAGCCTGTTGGTAGAGTGTCACGGCGCTTGCCTCATCCTTCGTTATTCGCTTACCACTCTCATACATTGCGCCTAGGAAGGCGCAGCCCAGACCATCGCCACCGTCACACGCCCGTCGATAGAGTGAGACAGCGCGTGACGTGTCCTGCGCTACTCCGCTTCCAGTTTCGTACATGAAGCCCAACGCACCGCAGCCCTGAGCATCACCGCCATCGCACGCTCGTTGAAAGAGCGCGACAGCACGTGCATTGTCTTTAGCCACTCCGTCGCCAGACGCGAACTTGGTACCCAAGGAAAAACAGCTAAGATACTTTCCCTTGTCACATCCGGCGGTGAGAGTCGCAATAGTTTCTGAAGATTCTTGTTTCGGAGCGCTCTGAGAATTGCATCCCATCAGGGAGGTGAAGAGTCCAAGAGCAATAATATTTGAACAGGAACATCGACGAGATTTCATCGAGCGAAGGATACTCCTACCCGGAGAAAGCGTGCAAACCGTCTCTCACCGAGAAATGAAAAAAAACAGTGCCTGATTAACGCGCTAACCGGAAACTGACCCACTACCAAAATTTCCCTTGATTTCGGATTACTCCTCTGCTACTCTACCCACGTAGAACTACGCCGTCGATTTGTACAAACCCAACTCCTGCGAAATTGATGCAATATGTCCGTAACTGCCATGGAATCATAACGTTGTATCACACGACGATCTAAGTCCTTTAGTTTGATAACGTTGCACAAAAACCCCAGGGGGAGGGGGTAGGCACACCGCCAAAATGCAGGTAGGCGTCCGGCAATCTCGGTCGGCAGCGCCTATTCCCGGCCGTCGCGGCCGTATTTCCGCGCCAGCCGGAGCGGCCGGCCGGCCGCGTCAAGCAGCCAAGAGCGCTTCTCGTCGGACTCGCTCGCCCAATCCTCTTCCGTGGGCGAAAGCGAGAGTCGCAGCAAATACGCTGGTCCCGCCAGGAATCCGCCGCGCATCCTCAAGCGAAATGCCGCCCGCTCGAAGAGTCCAAGAGGTACGGAACCAGCCGAGGGCAGTCGCGTGGCGATTCGTTGGGCGAAGCGTGTAGCGGCCGTATCTGACCTTGCGTCCGCGGCAACTTCGGCTGGCAGTTGGACATTGAGCACCTCGGCCGCCAACAGCAGCCCGACGTGCAGCATGCGTTCTGCGCCAACTTCCCGCGCCGCCGCAATCGTGCGCCCCCAATCGACGCTCTGGCGGGACACCAGTGCCGCCACGTCCGCGATCCACATCAGGCGCTCCCAAAAGTGTTTTGCGCCGTGAATGCAGATGAGAAGCAGCTCGTCCTCTGTGGAAAGCGCCGGAACGCCATGGCCGTCGACCTGCACCCGCGTCTGCCGCTCGAAAAGTCCTTCCAAGGGCACCGGCCGCGGATAATAGCGAAAGGTGTGCTCGGTGTGAAATTCGACCAGCAGCTTCGTATCGCGCCGCGCAAAAACATACTCGCCGGGAAGCTTTTGCGCCTGAATGGCCGCCAGCGGCACCTTGGGCTCGTATCCGAGCGCGATCATTTCTTCCGTCGACCGTGCAATGTCCCGGCCGCGCACGATCAAGTCAAGATCGCAATATTGCCGGAGTCCCGGATCTCCGTAGCAGCGCATCGATAGAACGGGGCCCTTGGTCAGCAAAGTGTCGATGCCGGAGGCGCCAAAGCGATCGAGCAACCGGAATAATTCCGCGGTCATGCTCAGGGTGAAGACCACCTGAGTGCGTTGCCGCTCCCGCAACTTCTGGCGAATCTCCGGCGGCACGCTGGCGTCGTCGACATCTTGAAGCCGCTTGGCCAGTAGTGGGAGTATGCCGTGCTCGTCCGCGAGCGCCAGCAAGACGGACCAGTCGATGGGGTTGCGAACCAGCTCAGTCAGGCGTGGCGCAGCAGGATAGGGATTCGCGCACTCCAGCAGCGCCAGCCATTCGGGTGCGATTGCGCTCGTCCTCATTGGAGGATTTTCTGCCAGAGGGTCTCCGTGGGCTACATCAACGAAGGATACCCGAGCGCATCACCGCATGCTAGCAGCGAGAGTTTCCGCGGCCTTTCTGTGTCAAGTCGCGAGTCACTCCGCAAACGACCTCCGCGAAAAACAAAAGGCCGGCCCTGCGCTGCAGAGCCGGCCCAAATAATCCGCTACAAATCTTCTCAGGACTTCTTTTTTGTTTTGATCTTGGTGTCGATTCCCGGAGCGATCTGCTGGAGCGCCTCCAAGCCCTGTTTGGCCTGCTGCCCATACGTGCCGCTGGGATCGAGTTCCAATGCCTTCTGGTACGCTTCCACGGTGCCGGGCTGAACCACCACTTCCAGCTTGCTGCCCACTTGCTTGTATTCCATGGCCCCGACCAGCGATGCGCCCAGCAAATACCAGGCCTGAGCGCTCTTCGGATCGAGCTCCGTCGCCTTCTTCAGCGGCTCGACGGCCTCCTTCATCTTGCCCACGTTGTACAGCGTGATTCCGCCGTTGCGATAGGCCTGCGCCGCATTTGCGGGATCCAGCTCCGCGCTCTTCTTGTACGCCGCCATCGCATCCTCGGTCTTCCCGGCGCGCCCCAGAATCCCGCCGAGATTGTTGTAATAGGCCGCGGAAGGTTTCAGATCGATGGCCTGCTTGTACGCGTTGGCCGCATTATCGCTGCGTCCAGCCGCATCATACGCATCGCCGAGCCTCGCCAAAATTAGATGAAGGTTCGGATCTTTTTCCGGAGCGGCCCCTTTCGCAGCCTCGAGTTCCGTAACTGCCTTGCCGGAGAGATCCGTTACTTGCGTTTTTAGCGCGTCGCGCTGGTCGGCGGGCGCTTTCGCCAAATCGGTCTTCGCCTGGCCCACTTGAGCGAGCAAAGCCGCTCCCGCATCGAAGTGCTGCTTCATGCCCTGAAACTTCTGCTTCTCTTCTTCCTGCTTCTTCTGCTGCTCCACGAATTCCGAACCCTGCTTCGCGACGATGTCCTTGAAGTTCAGATTGATCTTCGGCGATTCGGTGCCGCTCGTTACCTGAATCTTTGCTGCCATGTAGGGCGGGTTGGGCGCGGGTAATACCACGGTGACGGTGTATACGCCCGTGCGCAAATTGTGAAAGGAAAAATTTCCGTCCTTGTCGGTCTTCGTTTCCGCCTTTGCGCCCTGGTCGCTAACCGCTTCTACTCCAATGTCGACCCATGGCTTGGCGGTTACGTCGAGGACCTGGCCTGCAATCGTGCCGATTTGTGCACCCGCGCGCGGCGCACCAGCGAACATCAGCGCAGCAGCCAGCATCGCGGCGAACACCCAAGACTTATTTCCGTATGACCGCAAAGCGATCCACTTAAGTGGCTTCATGCTTGATTCTCCTTTGTCACTGGGAGCCCCTAGCCCTGGAGTTCCCGGGCGGCGTGCCCCCTATTATCTCTAATCCTGGGCGGATTCCAAGCTCAACGCTGCGCGGAAACAGCGCGCCGGTACACAATGGGGTCCGCCACACCCGCCTCGGCAAAAGCCCTCAGCCGCAGCAAGCAGCTATCGCACGCCCCGCACGCCGCATCTTCGCTCTGGTAGCACGACCAGGTCAGATGCAGCGGCGCGCCCAGTTCGATTCCGCGCCGAATGATCTCGCTCTTCTTCAAGGTGATGACCGGCGTGATGATTTCGATGTGCGTCTCCGGCCGCGTTCCTTCCCGGATCAACTGCTGAAACGCCCGGTAATACTCGGGCCGGCAGTCCGGATAGCCGGAGCTGTCTTCCGCCACCGCGCCGATGTAAATCGCGCCCGCGCCGATTACCTCGGCCCAACTCACCGCCACGGAAAGAAAATGTGCGTTGCGGAACGGCACGTAGGTCACCGGGATGCTGCTCCCGTGCGGTCCTGGCGCATTCAACTCGTTTTCCGGCACGGCAATCCTTTTGTCGGTGAGTGCCGAGCCGCCGATCGCCCGAAAGTGATCGAGCTGCACCACCAGCCGCTCGCGCACGCCGTAGAAGTCGGCGATGCCGGCGAATGCCTGGTACTCCCGCTCCTGCGTACGCTGGCCGTATCCCGCGTGAAGCAGCGCGATATTCGCGGCGCCATGCCGTTCTCGCGCGATGGCCGTGCAAACGCAGGAATCCATCCCCCCGCTCAGAAGCACTACCGCTTTGCGCATATCGCTCATCTGTTTGACAATACCGCTGCCGATCGCTCCGCTTCTACTTTTCCACTCTTCCACTTTTTTACTTTTCTTTTTCGCTCTAAACCCCCGTGGTCGCCGGATGCCACACAAACTTATGCAACTGAAGTCCCAGCCGCACCGGCAAGCCGTCCGCCAAAATCCATTCCACCAGCGTTCGCGGCTCCAGCCCTGGCCACTTCCCTTGCGGATCTTCAAATACCGGCGAAAACAGCACCGCGCGAACGCGCTGCGCCAGCCGGTGCTGCTGTGTAAACTCGCGCGCAAACTCGTAATCGCGCCGCGTGGAAAGCACAAATTTCACTTCGTCCTTTTCATCCAGAGCCTCGAGATTGCCCATCTCAAACGTGTCCGCTTCGCCGGAGTCGGGACACTTCACATCGACAATCTTGATCACGTCCTTTGGCAGACGGCCCACATGCCGCTCCCCGCTCGTTTCGATCATCACCGTGTATCCGGCCGCAAGCAGGCCTTCCGCAAGCGGATAGATCTCTTCCTGCAAAAGCGGCTCGCCACCAGTCAACTCAACCAACGGCACAACGGCGCTGGAACCATGCGTCCCCTCTCGCCGGCCGGCTAGTTCATCCACGCGCGCCAGCACCTCCTCGACGGCCATCTTCTTTCCGCCATGGAACGCGTACGCCGTATCGCACCACGTGCAGCGCAGATTGCAACCCGTCAGCCGCACAAAAATACACGGCAACCCCGCGCGCGTGCCTTCTCCCTGAATTGATTTGAATATTTCGGTGATGAACATGACCTGCGATCTAGACCTGCCGGCTGGATCCCGCTTTGCGCGCCGTCTTGCGCCCAAGCCACCAGATAGCGCCAAAAAAAACTGTCATCGCGATAATCAGCCGCGGATAGCCGGGCGCAATTCCCATGTGACGGAACACCAGGATGTAACCCAGCGCAACCACTAGCACAGGCACCATGATGATGTAAAAGGATCGATTCATGCCGTGACTTCCTTCAATACCCGCGCCTTCATGCACTCGGCCGATACTGCGCGCTCGTCGTATCCGTCTCCCACACGACGATGTCCGTGATCCGCGCACCCGCCGGCAAATCTTTCAACTGGCGCGTCACTTCGTCGTAAAAATACTTCGCCATATTTTCCGCCGTGGGATTTACCGTGCGAAAGGCCTCCAGATCATTCATGAACTGGTGGTCCAGCCCGCCGATAATTTCGCGCATGACCTGCTTGAGCTGCGTAAAATCACACAGCAATCCAATGGAATCAAGCTGCGGCCCTTCCAGGCTCACGCGAACTCTATAGTTGTGCCCATGGGGATTCTCGCACTTGCCCCGGTATCCCCGCAGCGCATGCCCCGCCGAAAACGTTTCTTCCACACTGACCTGAAACATAAAGTGATGATGAGACAGACGTTGTTGTCTATCCTCGTCCTCTTCTCTGTGATCTCTGTGTTCCGGACTCCGTGCCCTCTGTGTTAATTCCTTTTCTTTCCTGAACGACTACTCAGGCCTCACCTGCCAAGAAACCGCGCCACATCTGCCAATTCCTGCGTCGTTCCATACGGCGGCAGCGACTCCAAGAAAATTTTACCATACGGCATGCGCTGGATGCGGGTATCCAGCAACGCCAGAACGCCGCGGTCGGTTTTCGTGCGAATCAGCCGGCCGAAACCTTGCTTTAGCGCCAGCACCGCTTGCGGCACCTGAAATTCCGCGAATGGATTGCGCCCGTCTTCCTGCAAAGCGCTCACCCGCGCCGCCACGATCGGATCGCTGGGCACCGCGAACGGCAAACGGTCCACGATCACGCAAGAAAGCTGCTCGCCCGGCACGTCGACGCCTTGCCAGAAGCTCGAGGTTGCGAAAAGCACCGCCCCCGGCGTGTTCTTGAAGCGCTCCAGTAGCGCCGACCGCGGCGCGGTGCCTTGCAACAACAACGGAAACGACACGCGGGTTCGCACGCGCTCGAACAAATCGTTCATCTGAGAATAGCTGGTAAACAGGCAGAACGCGCGTCCCTGGCTCAGTTCCAGCAATTTCACGATTTCATCCGCCGCCGCTGCAGCAAACCCCGGATTGCGCACATCCGGTAACGTTCGCGGCATGTACAGCAGCGCCTGCTCCGCCCAATCGAACTCCGGCGGCAGCGCGCGCTCCTTCGTGTGGTCCAGGCCGAGCCGCTGGCGAATGTACTCGAAGCGCCCGCCGACCGTGAGCGTCGCGGACGTAAGGATGGTGGTATCGAACTGTTCGAACAGCCGCTCTCGCAGGATCTGGCTCACGTCGATCGGCGTAGCCGCGAGGAAAACGCCTTTATTCCGGCGCTCGTACCAATACACGAAATTCCGCTCGTTCGATTCGAAAAGGAACGTCAGCTCTTGCCGCAGTTCGAAACTCCGGCGCGCGATGCGCAGAAGTTCTTCCGGCTTCTGCGTAAGTGCCGCGAATTCCGTTTCCAGGCCTTTGAGAGCCGTCGTCAGCGCGTCGTACGCTTCGCGATGCTCCTCCAAAAATACCTCGCGCTCTTTGCGCGAGAACGGAAAACGCCCGTCGCGGGCGGGAAAAGCCTCGAAAAACGCGCGGTTGCGCTCGCGGATGCGCTGCGTGCGGCGCAGCAGCGCCGGCGAACCAAGATGCAACAACCGCAGCGTCAAATCCGCATCCCGCGCCAATTCCTCGAACCGGTAGTTCGAAATCTGCCGCCCGAAATAGTCGCTGGCCACGTCTTCCATCTCGTGCGCTTCATCGAACACGACCGCGGAGTACTCCGGCAGGATGCTCCCGAAATCATCCTGCTTGAGCGCCAGATCCGCAAAAAACAAGTGATGGTTGACGATGATCAGGTCGGCTTCCTTGGCTCGCTGGTGCATCGCGGTAAGAAAGCATTGCTGGAATTCCGGACATTTCTGCCCCGTGCAAGTATCTCGGCGCGCGTCCAGCCGCGCCCACAGATCGGAATCGTCGGGCAAGAATGTCAGCTCCGCGCGGTCGCCCGTTTCGGTCAGCTTCGACCAGTCCTTTATTTGCCGGAACGCATCGATCTCTTCCATGCCCTTCAGCAGCGGCTGATCCGCCATCTGATGAACTTTGACGCGGCACAGAAAATTCGAGCGCCCCTTCATCACCGCGGCCTTCAGCTCCGGCGCAAAGTGTTTCTGCAAGAACGGAATATCTTTCTGGTAGAGCTGCTCTTGCAGCGACTTCGTCGCCGTCGAAATAACCACCCGCCGGCCGCTGCAAATCGCCGGCAACAGATACGCCAGCGTTTTCCCCGTTCCCGTGCCCGCCTCGACCACGGCGTGATGACGCGTTTCAAACGCTTCCTGCACCAGCTCCGCCATCTCCAGCTGCCCCCGGCGATGCTCGTAGCCCCCAATCATGCATCTTTCCAGTAACCCGCCCGACCCGAACACCTCTTGCATCGAAACCTTGCTTTTGACGGTGGCTCCTCCTTCAGTCCGGTCCGCCTCGACTTCGTCCTGGTCCTTCATCCGCCCCGCAGTAGGATCATCCTCGAGCGGCACATACTCTCGCTCCCGCCGAGCCGCTGCCCGTTCGGGCATTTTCCCTTTCGACTCCATCACCGGTTTTACCGCGCGCTTTGCCAAACAACCCACCTTGCGAATCCCTCAAACATCATCGAGGACCCGCCCTAAACCGCCCTAACTCTCGGGATCGTAACGATAACACACCCGCACTTTTTCACCCGGCCGCCCTCCTGTCCGGTCTCCTGATGCCTCGGCCAGGCGCGTTCCCGCTCCCGAACCGCTCTCCGCCGTCCTGCGCAGGGGATTTAGCAGTTGAGCAATCCCCCGCGTTTTGCCACCCCCGTCCATCCTGCCCGGCGCTAAAGTCGATCTTGGTGTTCTCGGCGTTTCTTTCCAGGACGCGGCGAACTTACCAACTTGGCGTGGGGTGTGTGATGAACCGCAACCAGCTCTCTCTCTCCGTTCTGTTGCTCGTGGTCTTTTTTCTCGCTTCCTGCAGCGGCCTGCCGCAAGCCTCCAGTGGTGGTGGTGGCGGAGGGGGAGGCTCTACCGTGCCCCTGACCGTAACCCTGATTGCGGGGCCGGAAGCCGACCAGACCCTCTTCACCGTTCTTGCGCTTTCCGCGCGGATCACCAGCTTTGCGCTCACTCCGTCGACCGGCAGCGCGATCTCCCTGCCTCTGTCTCCGAGTCCTTATCCCGTTGATTTCAATCGCTTGACCACCGATACCGCTGTTTTGACTCTCGCTAAGATTCCGGCGGCCACATCTTTCACTTCTATGACCATGGCCATTCAAAACATTACGGTTACCATCGCCAATGGACCAAATGCGATTGGCACGTGCGCCGCCAACACGGTCTGCGAATTTACTCCGGCTCCCTCCACGGCAACCGTCGGAGCAACCTTATTTCCCGGGGGCCTTACGCCAGGCACGGACGGAAACGCCAACATCTACCTCTCGATCAGCCAGCAAACCGATGTCACCGGCGACGGTTCCGGGCTTACCGTGAATTTCGCCGGGGTCACTCCCAGCAACACCGCTTCCTTCACCTTACCTAGAAAAGGTACGCCTTCGGGCGTCATCGATCTCGTGCAAGATTTCACGGGTGTGGTCACCGCCGTGTCTTCGAGCTCGGTCACCGTTATCAACGGGAGCGGCGTTTCCCTGACAGCCTCCCTTAGTGGCACGATTCTCGATGTTCCTCAGACGACCCTTTGCCCCACCCAGACCCTGGCGGCCTGCGTAACCAAGGGTGCCGTCGTCAGTATGGATGCGTCCGTTGCTTCCGGGGGCGCCTTGACGGCAACGGAAATCGATCTGCTGGACACCACCGCAGCGGACTCGGTCGAAGGCACCATCTTTTCGCCCGTTCCCGGCACCTTCTCCCTGGTGGTTACCGACAAACAGGTGGTCAGTGGAAACGCGGCCTTGACCGCTGCCAACATCGGAGACGTTTTCGCCGTAACCCTTGATCCCGCCGCGACCTACGTGGTCGACACCAAGAACCTGACCACCGTCACCAGCCCCACGGTCCCCACCAATCTCTTCCAGAGCTCCGCGGACATTCTCAAGGGACAAACCCTTAGGCTCCACGTAACCGCCGCGTCCGGCACCCAGGGCGCCGGCAATCAGGCCTTGACCGCCAACCGCGTCCAGTTGCGTTTCAGCCGCGTCGGCGCAACGGCAAACCCGAATTCCACAACCCTTCTAAGCGTCAATCAGTTCAACCAGATCTATCAGGTGACCAGCCCCGCTCAGGTTCAGACCTATCCCGGGGTCACCAGCTATGACAACGGTATTACCAGCAACAGCGACATCGGGGGCCCTGGCACGTCGAACCACGTCTCGATTCGTGCGCTTCTCCTGAAATCGGCTACTGCCTTTTACGCAACCATGGTCCGCGACCAGTAGATTCACCGCCTCCCCCAAACGAAATCGCAAACGGGCCAGCCCGGCTTACCGGACTGGCCCGTTTTCATTCTGCAGCTTCATCTTCACTGGGACTTGATACTGACGGCTATGCCGGTTGCACCCCGCCAATGGTCGTGTTGGCTGGCAGGGATGGCGGCGCCACCGGCCCAGACGGCAAGCCCGGCGCAATGGACGGCTGGAACCGCCTGTACAGCGCCAGCGAAATCGCCCCAACGCCCCACAGGATCACCCCAAACTTCACCCAGCCTCCCGCGTGCGGAATCGTCGTGCACAACCGCACGATCACCACTCCCACCGCCATCCGCCCAATCAACGGCCAGGTCTCGTTGGTGCGCCCCATGATCCATTGCCCGACGGCCGCGCCAACCACAATCTGCGCGTAGTGCAGCGCCGCGTACCAAACAAAAAGCGTCGAAATCCCGATGAACAGGCCCACCACGGTGACGCAAGCGATCACCGCCGCGATGGGTACCCCAAACATCACCAGGACACCCAGGCCAGCCGATGCGCCGTAGCGTTCTGTGTTGCCCACCGCTTCCTTGGAAAATCCAGGCATCAACTGGAACAACACCAGCCCGAACAATACGAAGGCCGCCATCCAAATCACCTGCCAGATGTAGTACCCGCCTTCTTCATACGGCCGCTTGTGTTCAATCTTGTGATACTCCACCGGAGAAGCCAGCTTCGCCTGCGGTGACACGTCCGGCGGATTGTTACCCTCATAGCGAATCGGCCCGGCAACTTCCGCCGTCGGCCGAATGCTCAGCGTGTCCCCTTTTCCGCGGATTCCGCCGCCCACGGGCCCCGCGATATTCGCATTGGCGGCGAAGAAAAGCAGATCGCGCCCCACTGGCCCATCTAGGTGCAAACTCGCCAAGAACGAAGTCAGGCTGCCGTCGATCTTGCCCGTGGCGTCCAGGTTCATCACTTCGGCAAAGATCAAAACATTCCGGGTGACATGTCCAGTGAGCGTCAGGTTGTTAGCGAAGGTGCGAATATTTCCATCCACTTGCCCGCTGACCCGCAGCGATTGCACGAAGGCAATGACATCGCCCTTCACATGTCCGCTGACGCTGGCGTCCTGAGCGAACAGGTACACATCGCCTTCCACCGTTCCGTCAATACGCGCGTGGTGGCAGAACAGGAATATGTCGCTCTTGATGGTTTCGCCTGGCCCAACTTCGGCGGTGTCTACGTGGCGGAACTCCGTTACCGAAGCCGCCGCCGGCACCGCCAGCGCCGCCACCCCGCAAAATCCCGCCAGCACCAGCGCCAGCACCGACCCGCGGCGCACCCGTCGCCGGAAAAACGCAAAGCCGAAGCCTCCCAGCGTTAGCATCGCCAGCACTTCCAGCAAAGTGATCATGGATTGCCATCCTTTCCAGAAGGCGCCTTGAAAAATCAGCAAATTAAGCAGATTCGATCCCCCAAAACCCGCCTGGTCCAATTTCTGCTGCCAGGGCTCGATATATGACGTGTAAAGCGCGTACGCGCCGGTAGCCGCCAGCCCGAAAGCTACTCCCCAAATCCATTGCAGCGACCTCCGCGCCCGCTCTTGAAATTGCGCCAGCCGCGCCGGCAGCGCCTCTTCTTCCTCGAGCATCGCGCGCGTCAGCAACCGCGATTCACGCTCCATCGCGCGCAGCAGCGTCCGGCATACGCCGCATTCCTGCGCGTGCGTGGACACCTCCTGCGCGCGCCCCCGGTCCAGTTGCCGCTCGATGTAGAGCAGGCAGGTCATTTCGTCGAGATGCTCCATCGCCCGATCGGCTGCCCGATCGGCCGATGGATTGTCCGTTCCGTTCACGAAGCCCCTCCCGCCGCCAGCACGCTGGTTTCTCCCAGCGCCTGCCGCAGTTCATGCCGTGCGCGCAGCAGCACCACGCCCACAAAGGCGCGCCGCACTCCCAGCGCATCGGCAATTTCGTCGTAGCTCATGTCCGAGTAGTAGCGCATCACCAGTGCCATGCGTGCCCGCGATCCCAGCTTCCCCAGCGCCCGCCGCACTTCTTCGCTGGTGCGCTGCTCGATCAGCTTCTCCAATTGATTCGGGTCGGGATGCTCCAGCGGCACATTTTCCAGGTCGCCGGTTTCTTTATCCTGCCGGGTCTTTCGCCGTCGCAGCAGGTCCCAGCAATGGTTCGCCGCCACCTTATATAGCCAGGCCGAAAACGACCGCGTTTGGTCGTACTGGATCAGCTTGTCCCGCAGCTTCATGAAAATTTCCATGGTAGCGTCTTCGGCATCCTCGCGGGTCGGCAGCGCCCGCCGGCAGAACCTGAAAATCGCGGGTGCGAACTCGCGATAGAGCTCGCCCCAGGCTTCGGCATCCCCTGCCCGCGCCCGTGCGATCGCCTCCGTCGGCTCCGTCTTTCCCGGCGCGCTCATCCGATCTGGTCTCGGCGCATCCATAGACTAGTACGCAGCGGATCACGAAAATATTACACATTGCAAAGCGTGGCCCGCTGTAGCTCAGGCCCCCAGGCCTGAGGATTCTCTGCGCCGAGCCCAACCCCTCCGTTGGCCACCCACGCGTCTCCACGGACCCGCCAGCACTCTAGCAGAATTGGGCCATAGGGCCAGCCCTAGACCCAAAAAGAACCGGCCCGGCAACCTCGCCGAGCCTTCTCTAAGCACACCCATTGTAAGCGCACCTATGTGGGCGCTGGGCTTCAGAGTTTGTGTGGCAACCAGGGGTCGGACTTTTAGGTCCGACATAAGTCCTGCGTTTGCATTACGGCTTTAGCCGCTGAGGAATTGGTTCTGAAGGTGCCACACAGGTAATGGGTTCGATTCCCATCGCCCGCTCCACTCGCCGTCAATACTTTTCTATCTTCTTCCTTTGCGTCCAGCCGAGACACGGCATAGGATATGCCGCATCGTATTCCCGATTGCCGCCGTTCGCCGAAGGAGCCCTTCTATGCACTTACATACTCTCAACTTGCTAGCTGTTCTTGTCGCCGCGATTTCCACCATGCTTGTCGGGTTCGTCTGGTATTCACCAATACTCTTCGCGAAGCCCTGGATGCGCGAAATGGGCTATGACCCCAACGATAAAGCCAAGGTCCAAGAAATGCAGAAGAGCGCCGGCCCGGCGTATTTTGGATCCTTCATTGCCAGCTTGGTGTCTGCCTTTATCCTGGCTTTGTTCTTGCACCAGTTTCACGCGCAAAGCCTGCAACTTGGTTTGCTGGTTGGCTCTCATGTGTGGCTCGGTTTCGTCGCCACGGTACAACTGACGGGCGTCCTCTTCATGAAACAGAGCTTGAAGCTGTTCGCCATCAACACCGGCTACCAGTTGGTCTGCTACCTCGTCATGGGAGCCATTCTCGCCGTTTGGAGATAAGTCAGCTTACCGGGACTTTTTATATGCCACCTAGAACGGGACGAACGTCCAGCGCGGAAGCTACCTCCACCGCCCTGAATCACCAAATTTCACCGTGACAACCCAATTACTACCCTGGTATACTTTCCCTGTTCAAAAGTGTCCCTGGCCTCCGGCGAGCCATCCCTTACAAACCCAAATTTCTTCTGATCTGGAGATTTCTATGCCTACCCATCTCTCCAAACCATCCCCATCGCCCAACTCGAGTACACCAACGCCTTCGGCACCGACGCCTGGCGCCGCGTCATCCGCTCCTCCTTCGCTCCGCCGGACCCCGAACCCCGACCCGGAAGCAACCTCCTCCCCAGCCCCGCCACCCGGTCCACCTAGCTGTTAATAAACTCGCCAACAGAAGCCGCGCGTAAGTCCCTTTAGAATGAACACTTGTTAAAGTGTATCAAAACAAAGGACTTTAACTCCCTCTAGAATGAACACTTATGAAAAACAGGGGGAGGGGGCTTGGCCCGCATGGTGATCGGCGGTCTTCGATGCAACGCAGGCCAACCATTGTCGGGCGTTCATACCGGGCACTGCTGCTGTAGCCGTCCTCTTCAGAAGACGGGGTTTAGATGAGACCACAGCTCAGACCACCACGACGAAGCTCGACCGATCCCGCTTCCGGGCGGCATGGTCTGTCGAGTTCAGTGGACCGATCTCGCGAGGTTGCCGGGCAGGTCTTTTTGCGCCTAGACTAGCTTCTAGAACGTGATCTTCGCCGCTACCTGCATGCTTCTCGGTCCGCCGCCACCCAGGAATGGGTACCCGATTCCCACGTCCGCCGTCACCGTCAGCGGCAGGAACCCGCAGCTCCGCCCCGCCGCCACTCCGACACAAGGCCCTGAAGTGGCCGTGCCGGTACTGGTTCCGCTAGGCGTGGCATCGGACAAGAAATTCGGCCACAGCGGGCTTGCAAAGTTGGGATGATTCAATAGGTTGTACGCCTCGAACCGCAGCTCCAGCTTGACCCGCTCTGTAATGCTCGTGTTCTTGAAAATAGAAAAGTCAAATTGCCGGAAGTTCGGGCCCACCAGCGAGTTTCTCCCTAAGTTTCCAAAGTGTCGTGAACCGACCACGCAAGTCGCGGCTGTGCCATCAAAGCCCGCCCCCGGCGTGCACGGAACGGAAAAAGAAGTTACGTCTAAGAAGCTGCTGGGATCGCTGTAATTGTATTTGATCGCGCCCACCACGTCCGGTTTGGGAAAAAACGTACCCGCCCCGTCGTAGTCTTGACCCGCATTTGAATAAATTATGTGGAACGGTTGGCCGGACTGCACCGTAACGATCCCGTTCGCTCCCCACCCATCCGTCAAACGCCGCCAGTTTCCCTTGCGGTTCGGGAACTCATAAATAAAATTCCACGTCAACCGGTTGCGCACGTCGAAATTCGAGTTGGCTCGGTTGGAATTGGGTACCGTGCTGTCCGTAGGTTGCGCCGCATTCGGCACGTAGTCCTCGCCGTCACTCGCCGTATCGATCGAGTGCGACCACGTGTAGTTCAGCGTCGAGGTCAACCCATGCCACTCGTTGATCCTCCAGCTTGCCTGGAGCGAATTGTAGGCCGAGTTTGCCGCGCTCTCCTCCCAGTACACGTAGCTGAAAGACCCACCCGTGAGTCTCCGCGGCACACTGCCCGCGTTAATGCACGCACACGCCAGGTCCACGGCCGTAATCTGGGCTGCTGTGGGCTGGTTGATGTCGCGAAAATCCCACAGCTTGTGACCCGTCGACCCCACATAGCCCAGTTGCAGCACCATGTGCTTTGTCAGTTCCTGCTGCAGGTTCAGGTTGAAGTTTTGAATGTACGGCGAACGGATCTTCGGATCGAATCCGAACGCGTCACTCATCGCCGAGAAACCGCCGAAGACTGGCGTGCCCGCCGCAAACGCGGCTCCCGTCGGGCTGCCAAAGGAAATCGGGTCAGCGCCGGAACCCGAGTACGCCGGGCCAGGATCGAAGCTGCTGCTGAACGGCAGATGGCCTAGAAACATGTCCTGCGACACCGCGTCGTAGAAGATGCCATACCCCGCGCGCAAAACCGTCTTGCCCTTGCCCGTCAAGTCCCATGCTGCACTCACACGCGGAGCCCAATTGTTATAGTCCGGCTGATACAACCGTCCCGCTCCGACGGGAGATGGGAAACCCGTTGTCGGGTCAACATTATTGAATAGCCCGTGCTTCTCCTGCACGATCCCGAAATAGTCGTAGCGCAGCCCGACATTGAGCGTAAACCTTCTGGTCAACCGCATGCTGTCCTGTACGTATCCCGCGTGCGAATTCTCAAAGGTGTTCCGGTTCGTTTCGCCCATGCCTTGCGTCCCACCTGTCGGAGTTCCGGCGAGGAAATCCGCCAACGAAGGGAAGGTAAGCTTGCCGCGAAATGTCCGGTTGAAAATCTGCGAAATGGTTGTCCTTCGGAATTCGTAGCCGAATTTGATGTCGTGTTTTCCTGCTTTCCATGACACGTTGTCGATGTAATGCCAGTTCGCGTCGACGCGCTGCCTCGGATCCGCTTTGTCGGACCCGAGTTGTGCCAATCCGCTGACGGACATCACTGGCAGTCCGAAGTTGTAGGGATTGCCATTGTTCGGCGTTCCGGCTCCCACCGTATCTAGCCCTACCGAAGCAGGGTCGAACTTCTGATCTTGCGGAAAGAAGCCTTCTGCGAAACGATTCCAGCCCAGCCGCGCCTCGTTCACAATCGACGGACTGATCGTGCTAACGTACGAAATCGATACCAGTTGCACGCGCGTCGGCACGCTGGTGTTGTACCCCGGCAGCAGGCCCCCGCCCGTCAGTGCCAGGGGAAAGCTTTGCGTGCTGTCCCCGATGTAATAGCGGCCCGTGAGCAGGTTGTCCTTATTGATGTTGTGGTCGATCTTCACGATGGCGCTATCCACCCGGTTGGAGAATGGCGTCGCAACGCTCGTGTTTGACCCTCCATTGTCGTAGCAATCCACGTTCGGCTGCGTCGGCGCCGGCCAGGCTTTGCCCGCACCGATCAGACCCTGGATGACCGGATTGATTCCCCCCGCGGGTGTATTGGCCGCTATGTTCGCGGCGGTGGGCACGCAGGCCAGCCCGCTCTGCGAACCGCTCTCCCGCATGGCTTCGTAGTCGGCGAACAGAAACGTCCGGTTTTTGATGATCGGGCCGCCCACCGAACCACCGAACTGATTGTTGTGAAATGGCTGTTGCGGACCCGTCGAAACTGTATTGAAATAGTTGCGCGCGTCCAGCACTGTATTGCGCAGGAATTCCAGCCCCGACCCGTGCCATCCGTTCGTGCCGCTCTTCGTCACAATATTGATGACCGCGCCCGCGCTTCGCCCATACTCCGATTCAAAGTTGGAGGCCACCCGCAATTCCGCCACCGCCTCGACCGGCAGAATCGTGGCCGGCGTTCCGAACACACCCGCTTCATTGATCGCCGGATCGTTGCGGTACCCATCGTTCATGTCCGTTCCGTCGAGCAGAAAATTGTTGGAACGCCCGCGCGCTCCATTCACAGAAAACGATCCGTAGGAGCCTGGCGAATCGGAAATTTCGTCTGGCGAGCCCGCTACTCCGGGAACAAGAAAGATCAGCTTCTGATAGTCGCGGCCATTGACCGGAAGGTTGGTCACCACTTTCGATTCAATGATGCCGCCCAAGGTGTTATCCGTGGATTCCACCTGCGGCAGCGAATCGCCGGTCACTTCGATCCTCTGCGATATTTCGCCAGCCTGCAGGGTCACGTCCGCGCGGCGCTCGCTGGAAACCTCCACCTGAATCCCCGACACCACCCCGCTCTTGAAGCCGGGCGTCTCCACGGTCACGCTGTAGTTGCCGATGGGCAGCTCCGGCGCGGCGTAACTGCCATCCGCGCTCGTCGTCACCGTGCGCACCAGCCCCGTATCCGTGTTTTTGATGGTCACGGTGGCGCCGGCGATCGCCGCCCCGGAAGTATCCGTCACCGTGCCAAGAATCGTCCCGCGAAAAGTCTGTGCCCCGGCCGCAGCACCCAAAGCCAGCAGCACCAGCGCCGCAAGACACACAATCATCACCCCGCGCAAGTTACGCATAGCCATCGCGGTCTCCTTGTCGGCCGCTCTGCGGCCGCTCATACAGTCGACCGCTTCGCGGTCGCGCACACGATTGACCGCATCACGGCGGTCACACCCCATGTAGTTCGATTTCATCCGATCCCCCCAGGACTTGCTCTCCGGCATTTCCCCCGAGAAACGCCGTTAAACGCCATTCGCTGTGTTCATTCACACTAACCGCGCCCGCGCACACGCGTCAAGCAAACCGGCGACAAGCAATGCTTATTGTTCATCGGTTCTGTTCCAAGCAAAAAATGTGCCCAGCAAGAAAAAGGCCGGATCTCGCGATCCGGCCCTTCGCCAAAAATAAGACTTCCTGTAAATCTGCGGCCCCCGCTCAGAAGCGGAGCTTCAATCCCAGCTGGATGTTTCGCGGCCCACCGGATCCGATGACCGGATTCGCCGCAGCTACGTCCGGCGTGGCGCTGGCGAAGCCGAACGAACCTGGCACGGACGGATCGACATTGCCGAGTTGCCCGCCCACACCGTAAGGGTTCGTGAAGTTCGGATGATTGAGGATGTTGAAGAATTCTCCGCGGAGCTGTACCCCGAATCTTTCGCGGAAGCTCCAGGTCTTTACGACCGAAAAGTCCCAATTGTCATATCCGGGACCTCGGAACAAGTTGCGTCCCATGGTACCGAAATGGCCCGCATCCGGCGGCGCGAGGACGGAACTGCCCTTCACGTAACATCCGAACTGCCCGAGGGCAGTCGCCGACGCATGAGCGGTACATGACGCATTGTTGATGGCAAAGTTGGCTGGGTTATCGGCCGGCCCAGGCGCTCCGCTCTGGAAAAACGGAATCGGACCGTTGTGCGAAGCGGAGAAGTCACTCGGGTTCCCGAAAAAATTCCAGCGATCGGCAAATTCCCCAGTCAAGCTAATGTCATCGCCGTTTACAAATCCGTCCACGACGCCCCAGGGGAGACCTGTTTGAAAGGTCACGATGGAATTCAGCTGCCAGCCCTGCAGCATCTGGCCCCACGACTTGATCCCGGGAACCTCATAGCTCAATGCCAACGTGAACCGGTGCCGGATGTCCAAGTCGCTGTTGCCGTATTCCGCCGCGGGATCGAGGCTGTTTTGCGGATTAAGGCTGCGATTTAGTGAGGCTTGGTCCAGCGCGTGCGCCCACGTGTATCCCGCCAGGAACGAAACGCCATGCCAAAGCCGCTGCGTGTAGCTGGCCTGCAAGCCGTTGTATTTGGATTCGTAGCCATTGGTCAGGTAGTTGATCACGCCCAAGAACGGGAATCTGCCGGCGAGGGGCCGCCCGGCTTGCTCGCAATGGCCACACGCAATCTCCGCTGCTGAATTCTGATCCACCTGGTTGATGTCGAAGACGCTGTAGAGCTTGGTCCCTTTATCCGCGACGTAGCCGACCGTCAATGACGCCGTGCTGGTTATCTGCTGCTGGACGTTCAGATTCCAAGTGGTCACGTACGGCGTCCGCAGGTTGCGATTGACCGCCAGGATACTGCAAGGCGATACGCTGCAGTCCGGCGTGGTGGCCGTAAACACCGGGCCGGCCGCCGTCCAATTCAAAGTCGTAAAGTCGTTGGACGATGCCAAGATTTTCCCGCCACCCGGCGACACGCCATTGGCTCCCGTGGGTATTACGTTTAGCCCCGCCGTAGAAGCGTTATCCACTCCGTTCTGTCCAATGAAGATCGAGATGTGCGGAATTTCGTAAATGATGCTGGCGCCCGCCCGGATGACGGTCTTGGATTTCCCGAACATATCCCAGACGAGGCCCAGCCGCGGCCCAAAATTGTTGTGGTCACCATTGTAAGGCGCGCCGATCTGTTGCCCCACCTGGAGCAACCCTTGGTTCGGATCAAAATTACCAAGCAAATTGTCGCGTTCTTTTATAACCGTCGAGAGGTCATAGCGCAAGCCCGCGTTAATCGTGAAATGGTCGCTTATGCGCCAATCGTCTTGGAAAAAGGCGCCAAATGACTTGATGCTGACGTGGCGCTCCGAATTTCCAACGAACAGGCGGCCCACCGCGGGAAATCCAGCGACGAAATCTTCCAGCGGCGTGCTGCCCGCAAACGCCCCGTCGCCTTCGAAGCGGAAACGCCCCTTGCCGTAACGATCGCGCACGTTATCGGTGCTGCCGCGCCGGAATTCGCCCCCGAACTTGAACGCATGTTTGCCGCGGATGTACGCCACGGTATCCGCGAATTGGAAGGTTTGATTTGGTGTGGTCAGCAGCGGCCAGCCATGATTCCCGCCTAAGGATGTAAAGCCATTGACCGCAATTTCCGGCATTCCAAAATTGACCGGCGTCGTTACCCCGGTATTTATTCCGTACTTCTGCGGATCCACATTGGCATCCACCGTGACGATGGACTGGTTGAACCGGTTGAAGCCGAATTTGAACTGGTTCGTCCATCGGGAGCTCGCCGCCCACGTCCAGTTGGCGCCCAGCACCTGTGCCCGCGTGGTGGCCTGCGATTGCCAAATCGGTTGAAGCACCGCAATATCGCGCTCCGTCTGGATGCTATCGCCAATAAAATAGCGCCCGCTGAGGGCCTGCTTGTCGGTGAGGTGATAGTCCACCTTAACCAATCCATTGTCTTCCCGGTTGCGGTTTGGGAAACCGATGGGCAGGTTCTGCGGATTGGCAGAATCAAAGCTGCCCGCATTCGCCGGGAACAGCTTTGCCAGCGTTAAACTGAGTGGGCTGGGCGTTAGACCCTGAGTTTGAACCGCGGCAATGGCGTCGGGAAGACTATTGGTCGCGTCCCCGCCCAGTGAAACCGTGTCCGGGCTCTGCACGATCTCTGAATTGCCCACCAGATCGCGAACGCCCTCGTACGCGACAAAGTAGAAAAGCTTGTTCTTGATGATGGGCGCGCCCACCGTCGCTCCGAACTGGTGCAGCCTTAGCGGTTTTTGCGGACCGGTCGCGGAGTTGAAAAAGTTCCGCGCGTCAAACGCATTGTTCCGGTGAAAGTAGTAAGCCGTGCCGTGATAATCGTTCGTGCCGGATTTAAGTCCCACATTTACGATCGCCCCCGGCTTCCATCCGTACTCCGCGGGCGGGTTCTCTTCCGCGTTGAATTCCTGAATGGCATCGATGGGCAAGTGCGTCGCGGGAGTTCCCTGGACGCCTTCGGCGTTGATGACCGTGGTCGCGTAGTACGGATCGTTGTTGTCCGTGCCGTCCACGATGAAGTTGTTGTCCTCGGGGCGGTTGCCATTCGAGCTGATCGAGAGAAATCCGCCGCCCGGATAGCGTTGAACGCCAGGTCGCAGGGTTACCAAGTTCTGAAAATCCCGTCCATTCAACGGCAGATCGTTGATGGCCTTATTGGCAAACGACCCGCCCAGCGTGTCGTTGGTGGTCTCCACCAGGGGAATCTCTTCCGTTACTTCCACGGTTTGTTGAACGTCGCCGGGCTGCAAGGTGAAATCGATGCGCGCATCCTTGCCGACTTCAATGCGGATTCCCGTTCGTTGGATCTTCTTGAATCCCGCGGCTTGCACCGTCATGGTGTAAAGCCCGGGTTGCAGGTTCGGCGCCACGTATTCGCCCGCCTCGTTGCTGTCCAAACTGCGCGCGATCCCCGTATCCACGTTGGTGATCTGCACTTTGGCGCCAACCACCGATCCGCCCGACGAGTCGCTCACCGTGCCGAGGATCCGTCCTTCGTTTTGGGCCTTGGCCGTAAAGCTCAAGGCAAGCAACAGGATTGCCAGGCCTGCAATGGTCAGCGCGCGCAGCCTGCGGATAGACTGGGTCATAACCGTCTCCTTCTAATGTTTTCGTCTCAATCGTTCAGAAAAAAGCTTTCCCCGGCACTTTCCCCGAAAAGTGCCTGCGCACCCGAAACCAAGCAAGTTTAAGTGTCTAGGTACCGTTACACTAAACGCGCGCGGCGGACACGTCAAGCAAACTGCTCCTAAATTATTTGTAATCTCAATCAACGTCGGATCATGTGTAAGGGAGTTCATCTAAATCCTGGCCTAGTACTCCCCTGAAAACACCCAGCGAGCGGCGGGCGGCCCAGGCGCAAGACGCTGAGGCGAAGTTGGGCATCCCCGTCTCATCACTCCTCGCTTAATTCCAGCAGTGGTGTCCCTTCGGCGGTCGGGTGCCATCAAGAAAAACAAAGAGGCCGAAAACCATGGGCTACCAGCCGATTCACCCACCTGGAAAGATTTGTCTAATTCGAAGCTAAGCGTGTGGCAAGTTAGTCGTGCAGGACGACGCTCAACAGCGAGCTGTTGATTTCGAGGCCGTTCGTATTATCGATGAAGCCTAGTTTCTTGAATTTGTTCATGAACAGATTAACTCGGGAGCGCGTCGTGCCGATCATTTCCGCCAAGGTTTCTTGCGATACCTTCGGAAGGATTCTCTGCGACTCGTCTTTCTTGCCATAGCGGGCTAGTAAGAGAAGCGCGCGAGCCAAGCGCTTTTCGGTGGAGTTGAAGAGTTGGTCGACTAAATCCTCTTCCACCCGGATGTTCCTGGAGAGCATGTGAACGATGAATCGGTCGGAGAACTCATGTTCGGCGTGGAGCACGCGAATCATCTCGTCCTTATCAATCACCAGCACGCTGGTCGGTGCCGTACTGGTGGCCGACCCCATACGAAGAGACTGACCTGCAAGACATCCTTCGCCAAAAAAATCTCCGGGCTTGAGAACAGCCACGACCGCTTCTTTGCCAGTCGAATTGACGACGGAGAGCTTCACGCCGCCCTGTTGAATGTACATTACGTGCTTAGCGGCATCCCCTTGCGCAAAGATCGTCGCTCGTTTGGCAAATTCGACGAGTTTCCTCGCCACGCCGACCGAGTCGAGAAAGATCTGAGCGTCAAAAGCGACCGGCTTGGCCGTCTCGCATCTTCGCGGTAATGCTGGCTTTGGCATGATTCGTGGCACCCATTTTAGCACTGGGCTGCGAACGTGCAAGTTAAAATACAAATATGTCCGCAATGGGACAGATATCCGCCGCCGTCTCTTCTAATATGTCGTTCGTGGGGGAAGCAAAAAGACCGAAGCGAGAAACAAAACCCTAAGCTTCAGCCTGAACCACGCGGAAATTCCAGGTTTCACTCCGCTCCACATTGTCGCATTCGCTCTCGGACCAACACAGAAACAAGGGTCAACAACGAGTGCGGCCTGGTGTATGCGTGCGAAAGAAGGAGGCAATAGATCATGCCTTTAATTCAACTGGTAGCGGTCCTGATCGTAGTTGGTGTTCTGTTGTGGCTGGTGAATCGCTTCATCCCCATGGCGGGAAGCATCAAGTCGATCTTGAACGCCGTGGTCGTCATCGTTGTGGTGTTGTGGCTCCTGAATGTATTTGGACTAGTTCATTCCCTCTCGCGGATACGCGTTGGGTAAGAAAACCTCGATGAACGCTAGATGGAAGAGCTGTGGGCCCTAGACCCGCAACCAGCACGGGAAACAACAACCGTGCCGGACGCGGCCAGCGCCAGGTACATGCAATCGCGGCAATGGAGGCAGCACCTATGAAACTACTTGGAGTCATCGGCACAACGGGTCTGTTGTTGCTTCTCGGAATCACCGCTCCGGCTGACGCACAGCAGGAGCAACAAGAGAAACAGGAGAAACAGGAACAACCGGCCAAGCCCCCGAAACAAGAGCAGCAGGCTAAGCCCGAAAAGCGGCAAGACCAAGCCAAGGGGCAGCAAGACCAGCAACGACAGCAGCGTCAGCAGCAAGACAAGTCCGCAAAACAGGAACAACAGCAGCAAGCCAAGGAACAGCGAGACCAGCAACGACAGCAGCAGGACAAGTCTGCAAAGCAACAACAACAGCAAGCCAAGGGGCAGCAAGAACAGCAGCGTCAACAGCAAGACAAGTCTGCAAAGCAACAACAACAGCAAGCCAAGGGGCAGCAAGAACAACAGCGTCAACAGCAAGACAAGTCTGCAAAGCAACAACAACAGCAAGCCAAGGGGCAGCAGGACCAGCAACGACAGCAGCGTCAACAGCAAGACAATTCCGCGAGACAAGAGCAACAGCGCACACAGCAGCGGGACCGCCCGCAGGAAGTCAGTGTGCCTTCACGGCAAGAGCAGCACGGACAGAAAAATGAACAGCGGGGCGCTTGGCAGGAGCGTCGCGCGCATAGCTGGCAATCCGAGCATCGTGGCTGGCAGCAACGCGGCGGCTACATCGGCTACCGCATTCCTGACGAGCGTTTCCGTGGGCATTTTGGGCGCGATCACAGGTTCCGCGTCTACAGTTGTCCCGTCCTGGTGGTTGGCGGGTATCCCCGTTTCCAGTACGGCGGCTTTTGGTTCAGCCTGATTGATCCGTGGCCCGAATACTGGTCGGACGACTGGTACGACAACGATGACGTGTATGTCGATTACTCCGAGGATGGCTATTACCTGTACAACCACAGGCATCCCGGCGATCGAATTGCAATCAGTGTGTACGTGAACTAAGACTGGCGGAATTGACTCAAGGAGGAAGCAATGCTTGGAACTGTATTAATCGTGGTTTTGATTTTGGCACTCTTGGGCGCGCTACCGCGGTGGTCGCATAGCCGAGAGTGGGGTTATGCCCCGACCGGAGGAGTGGGGCTGGCTATTCTTGTCGTCGTCATTCTGGTGCTCCTCGGGCGTATTTGAACCCTTCGCGATCAGAGTCGGTCTTGTGGGCGGTGCGGTCAGTCGGAGTGAGAGCGTTTCATTCTTCTGATGGAACCGTGCTCGTAAGGTTAGGAGGGGAAATGGATGAGTCCAGCCGCCGAGTGATTCGGTTTCTCGAGAAAGAAATCAAGACATATGCGGCCCTCTCTCTGTTTTTGGTGAAGAAGGGCATCAAGGAACGTATGCGCGTGGGAAACAAACGAATCCTTCTGCCAACGTATTACAAGGACAGAGTGAAAGAGGCCAAGAAGCTTGTAAATGAACTTAGAAAACCAAATTAAAATATCTCTGGGCGCTATAGCTAAGGGTCTGCGCCTCTTCCGGATCCCGGTGGCCTTTGTCGTTACCATCTTGCTGGCGTGCAGCGGCGGCGCGTCCGCATACTCCGTCCTGACGCACGAGGAGATCGTCGACCTGCTCTGGACCGATAAACTTCGCCCTCTCCTCCTTAGCCGGTATCCGGGCTTGTCTGAAGAGCAAATCAAAGAAGCGCACGCGTATGCCTATGGAGGCGCGGTCATCCAGGACCTCGGCTACTATCCTTTCGGTAGCGTGGAATTCAGCAACCTGGTGCATTACGTTCGCAGCGGAGATTTCGTGCGGGAGTTAATCCTGGAGAGCCAAGACGCCGACGAGTTTGCCTTCGCGCTGGGGGCCCTGGCGCACTACGCGTCGGACATCACGGGACACCCGGCGGTCAACCAGGCGGTGGCGATCCAATATCCGAAGTTGCGGGCGCGGTTCGGTAATTCCGTTAGGTTTGCGGACGACAAGACCGCGCATTTGAAAACGGAGTTTGGGTTCGACATGGTGCAGGTCGCGAAGAACCGTTATGCGTCCCAGCAGTACCACGATTTCATCGGGTTTCAAGTGTCCAAGCCCCTGCTGGAGCGTGTGTTTCCGGTGGTGTACGGAGTGGAACTGAAAGACGTGCTGACGCACGAGGACCTGGCCATCGGCTCGTATCGCTTCGCGGTCAGTCGGATGATTCCAGAGATGACCAAGGTGGCGCTGCGAACGCACAAGAAAGACCTGATGCGCGAGACGCCCAATTTCGCGAAACGCAAATTTTTATACCGTCTTTCGCGCTCCGGCTATGAGAAGGAGTGGGGAAAAGACTACACCAAGGCGGGCTTCGGCACCCGGTTCTTGGCCATCCTCTTGCGATACCTGCCGAAGATTGGCCCGTTTAAGGCGCTGGCGTTCAACGCTCCGACACCCCGGACGGAGGACCTGTATTTCAAGAGCATCAATACTACCGTCGATCAATACCGCGCCTTTGTTGAAGAAGTGCGCGGCAACTCACTGCAGCTCGCCAACTGTGATTTCGACAGCGGCAAAGCGACCCAGGCGGCGGAATACTCGCTGACGGACGAGACCTATGCAAAGCTGCTGGCGCAACTGGCCACGCGGAAATTCGATCGGACCACGCCGGACTTGCGTGACGACATCTTGCACTTTTATTCCGACCTGTCCGCTGCGATAGAAACGAAGAAAGACAATGTGCGCTGGCAAAGCGTGCTTGTCGATCTCGAGCAATTGAAACTGGTCACGGCAACTCCGGTTCTCGCGGGCAGCCCGGCAAAGTGACCCTAGTCGTATTCGCGTCGCCGTCTCCAAACCACCCTGATCCACAATGCTGGGATGGCGCGCACCAGCAGGTATGAAGACAAAATGGGAATGTGTGCTCTATGGTACAGACTTGTTTCCTCGCGGCCTCTAGGATGAGGTTGTAGAAAAAGACAAAAGACTTTAGTGCAGACCATCCCATCACTTATCGTCTGATTGTCCAGGCCTAGTTCTGCACGGTCTGGTCCCGGAAGGAAATGTAGATGAAACCAATCACCTGGCTTGGAATTCTCTTGGTAATTTTTGGCGCCCTCGCACTCGCCTATCAGGGCTTCAATTACACCCGTCAAGAAAAAGTTCTTGATGTTGGACCGATCCATGCCACCGCGGAAAGACACGAGCGAGTTTCCATTCCACCCCTGCTTGGAGGACTTGCGCTGGTGGGTGGGGTTGTTTTGCTTGTGGTCGGAGCGAAGCGGGGCTCATAAGTTTTGGAGTCGGCAAGACACGATTTTAAGAGTTGTGCAAGGAGGGAGTTTCTGGGTGGGATCCATCGTGAAGGACACCCGATCGAAGAGGTTTGACAAAGCGTTACGTCAGCAAGAGCAGTTCTGACTATGGAGGTCAGCAATGAAACGATATTTGGTTACCGCAGCATGTCTTACGCTTGCAGCAGGTGCAGTCTACGCCGTTACCTTGAACAAGGAACAAAAACGACTGGAAAATTGCGGCGTCGTACTGGAAGAAGTTACCAACATTCCCGACAACATTCCGCAAGAGCTCTTGGAGAAGGCCGAGTGCGTGGTGGTGATTCCGTCCGTCAAGAAGCTGGCTCTCGGAATCGGCGCGGACTATGGCCGCGGAGCGATGGTGTGCCGGACCGGCGACAAATTCAAAGGACCGTGGGGCGCGCCGGCAATGTACGCACTGGAAGGCGGCAGCGTGGGCTTCCAAATCGGCGGAGAAGCGACCGATTTGATCCTACTGGTCATGAATGACCGGGGCATGGAGTCGATTCTCAGCAGTAAGGTGAAGTTGGGTGCGGATGCTTCCATCGCCGGAGGCCCCAAAGGACGTGACGCTTCCGCGGATACGGACGCTTGGATGCGAGCCGAGATCCTCAGCTATTCGCGTTCGCGTGGTGTGTTTGCCGGAATTTCCCTGGAGGGCTCCACGCTGCGTCCCGATGACGAGGCCAGCGAACAGGTCTATGGCCACGCCATAAAGGCGAAAGACATCGTGAGAGGCGAAAAGACTCACGTCCCAACGACGGGCCGTCATCTCGTTCGCGTGCTGGAAAAGAGTGCGCCGCGGAATGAATCGAAGCGAGCTCGAGCGAAGTAATACGTCGAGCCCTGCCGAGTTTTCCCCGACTCGGCAGGGTTTGCATCTTCCGAGCAGCAGTGCAGCGAAGTCTCCCGCCGGACACGCCCCGGGATCACGCGCCAAGGTCAAGAGCAATAAACCAACCCTAGCGGGTCGCCTTACCACTCTCCGCGAACATCATCCATCCTCGGCCCTGAGCGTCAAACTAATAATTCATGGACCATGAAGGGGAGTCTACCTGCTCTAGCCTTCCGACTATTTGTGACGCCGATCGTGCCGCTCGTCGGAATGACCGTTGGCGTCTAGCCAATTGAGAAGAGATCGAACGCTGCCGTGCGCTAACGCGATGCTGGAGTCGGCTGCCCCGTAGTAGAGATTGATCGTATCTCCGTCAGGTGCGATCGTATACCCACAAGGGAACACCACGTCCTGAACATCTCCCTGATGCTCGTACTCCGTTTCGGGTGCGAATATCCAGGAATCCCCTCGGACCAGGCATTTTTCCGGCTGCTGCAGATCAAAAAGCGCGAGGCCGAGCCGATAGATAGAACTCGAAGGCGTCCTCCGAACCCCGTGATAGATCATCAGCCAGCCTTGTGGTGTCTCGATTGGCGGAGGTGACATGCCGATCTTGTTGGCGTCCCACCAGGCTCCGCGGCGGGCTTCCAACATGAGTTTGTGGTTCCCCCAATGACGCAGATCGGGAGACGAGGAGATCCAGATGTGGGCTCCGAGCGGCGTCATGGGGCGATGGATCAAGGTCCAAAACCCATTGATCTTGCGCGGCAGGAGCGCGGCATCCTTGTCGTCGGGCGACATAATCACGCCAAATCGTTCGAAGCTCCGGAAGTCTTTCGTTAGGGCTAGTGACACCCCAGGACCGCCACGGGAATATGATGTAAAGGCCACCGCATA
Source organism: Candidatus Acidiferrum sp. (assembly GCA_041478205.1). Classification (GTDB taxonomy): domain Bacteria; phylum Acidobacteriota; class Terriglobia; order Acidiferrales; family UBA7541; genus Acidiferrum. Next base: position 15,677 of record JBGOVR010000021.1, on the reverse strand, counting down.
TTTTTGGAGTTCCGGTACGTAGGTAATCCGGGGATCCTCGATGCCCCACAATTCCTCGGGATGGTCTGGGTGTGGTATCAACGTTGGTTCACGATCGATCTGCCATCCGTCGACACCATTCAAAGATCGTGCCGCGCACAGGTGAGAGAGCCCCCGGCGGTCTTCCACGCGGCACAGCAGAAGCGTCGACCCGTCTGGCAGCAGCGTCGCGCCCGCGTTGAAAACGCTGTTCATGGAATAGGGCCAATCTTTTCCGGTCAAGATGGGATTGCCAGGATGCCGGTGAAATAGGACCTCGTACTGATTTGCGACTACTCTGTCGGAAGATTTCTCGACCAAAGTGCTCATAGTGATTTGTTCTCCGTGCCATCCGCTTCTTCCAACCGGCGCATTTCCAGCAACGCCATGAGGAAGGAGAGCGTTGACTCCGCTCCCTGGTTCTCATTGGCTCGGTCTGGATGCAATCCGTCTCGACAACCGCCCGTGCTGGAATCGTAGAGGGCCATTTGCAGATCGTTGTCGCCCAAGAACCAATTAAATGCGGACCACGCCTCTTTGCGCCAGCGGCCCTTTCCCGTCATACCATACGCTTGCAAGCATGCCGAGACGACCGCACATGCTTCGACAGGTTGTTGGTCGAAGCGCGCCTTCTCGGTCTTCTTGGAATAAAAGCCTTGCGATCCAATCGGCACGAAGTGACCCTTCTCTTCGCTCCGTTGAATCGTTACCAGCCAATCCAGAGCTTTTAGACCGGCTGCTTCCATTTCAGCGTTTGCGCTGCGTGCCGCCGACCGCAAGAGAGCTTGCGGCAATCTGGCATTGGAGTACGCGAGACTATTCTCAAACCACTCCCACCCTATGGAATGGTTCGCGCGGTACGAACTCAGCAAGCGATTGGCGAGGACATCTGCCGCACGTAACGCAGCGCGATCCCCCGGAAATGAGTCGAGATATTCGTGTACGCCCAAGAGCGTGAACGCACAAGCACGGGGACTCTTAAACTCCACGGCCGCAGGAACGGCAAGTTCGAAGAGCCGCCCCGCCGCCCCTCGCAGCCCTTCATCCTTGGACCTGCCCAGTACCGTTCCCAATCCCCACAAGGCGCGGCCATGACTATCTTCCGAACCCTCCGCCTCTTGCCACTGGCGTTCGTAGCTCAAACAATTTCTAAATCTCTTGGTCGCATGATCGAAGGCCAGCCATAGGAAGGCTAAGTAGCGCGAAGCCAGATCGGCCGATCCGGGTGGGGCAGCAGCTCCGAGTTGTTCCAGGAGAATAGCTACGATGAGCGCGCGTGCGTTGTCATCGGTGGTGTAACCCTCCGGATAATTCGGAACGACAAAGACAGCGTGCTCCACGATTCCCGTGGCGTCCGTCATCCGATGCAGATGATCCAGCTTTATCGCCGGAAGCCTGTCCAGAACTTTTTCCGTGTTCTGGGCGGAAAACGTCGCCCGTGGATTCCGCAGACGCTCGTTATAGACCCGTTCAAAGCTTCCCATATATTCCTGTGCTACTCGGTTCCACACCATGCTTCTTGCATGCAGGTAGGCGCGCTTGCGCATGGCGTGGCGTGCCGTCTCATTGTGCAAGAGCTCCAAGGTCCTGTCAGCAATGGCTTTTGGATCGTCGAAGGGCACGAGGACGCCGCGACCATCCTCAAGCAGCTCGATCGCGTGCAGATACGGGGTTGAAATGATCGCCTTCCCCGCGCTCAATGCCCGCGCCAGCGTTCCGGATACGACTTGTGCCTTGTGCTTGTACGGTGTGATGTAAATGTCCGCCGAGCCGATCAATTCATTCAGCTCCTGGGGACTCACGAACTTATTGTGAAAAATGACATTCGCCGCAACTCCCAGATCCTGCGCCATGTTCTGCAAGTACAGCCGGTATTGATCACCTTCACGGCGCCGGATGTGGGGATGCGTAACACCTGCAACCATGTAAACAACATTGTCATGCTGCGACAGGATGTGCGGCAGCGCTTGAATCACGTTTTCGATGCCTTTGTTCGGCGACAGCAGGCCAAACGTGAGCATGACCGTTTTTCCTTCCGTGCCGAAGCAATCCTTGTAAAAGTTAGGATCGATGAAAGGAACATCGGGAACCCCGTGCGGGATCAAGTCGATCTTGTGGTCTGGGACGTGGAAGACTTCCTGCAGGATCTCCGCGGAGTTTTGGCTCATCACGATCATGCGGTCCGACAAACTCGCGATCTCGTTCATGACCATGCGTTGATCGGGGTTTGGTTCGCGAAGCACCGTATGCAGTGTCGTCACGATGGGCATGTGCAGACGGCGCAACAGCTCCAGAACATGGCTGCCGGCCGCTCCACCGAAAATTCCGTACTCGTGCTGCAGGCACACCAGATCGATGTTGCTGAAATTCAGAAAGTCCGCGGCCTGCCGGTAAGAAGACAAGTTGCCTTCGGACAACTCAAACCGTACCCGCTCGGGATACCGATATCCTTCTTCCGTGTCGTTCACGGGCAGTGCCAATAGCTCCGTCGTGCCGAATTCCGCGCTGATTGCCTCGCACAAGTCGGTGGTAAAAGTCGCGATCCCACATTGCCTTGGTAAGTAATTCCCAAGGATGGCGACTCTGCTCGGCAGCACCGTTCGGAGCTTTGTAGGTAGGCGCGTCTCGGAGCTCTCTTCGACGAGCAGGGAGCCTAGGTTGATAGCCATGCGATCGTGCTTGCCTTTGATGCGGGGCAAGATCTCCATCGCCGGCATTATTTCTAGCGGTGACATCCAATTGCCTACCTTTCGGCCACTCCGGTTGATTCCAAGTATCAGCAGGATGCGATACGGGGGTTGTCTTCCAGTGAAGGTGTGGGGCTTCCGATCATGCTCCACCACGAGTCCTAAGGTAGCAAGCGGCTCGATTTGAAACTGTCCGTTAGAGCACAGTCAGCGCCCGTGAAGCTAGGTACAATCTCCAGCAGAGCTTCGCGGTAGAACTTCCGGAGATCACCACACAACCTTCCGATCTTTTCCATCACAACGTCCGTTACCGGACAGTATTCCGAATTGCAAAAACGCATAGTACGGTCTTGGAGTTTTATCGAAGGAGACTTGTCTTATGCTTAAGATTTCACACCTTACCTTAGCAGTGGCAGTGGCGCTTAGTGTTTCTGCGCCTGCCCAAACCCAAGTAAAGGCACCCGCAGAGCCGGGCAATCCAACACCTGAATTCCGCGTCAACGTAGTTAGCCGCACCGCTCGCGCCGTGAACTACGGTCATCGCGGCGGCTCCACAAAGATCAATTTCAAAGGCACTGACCTGATGCTCGATGCGCAGGGCAGCGCCACGATACAGAGCAAGCGTGGCGACACCAAGATCGTTATGGAACTCCAAGGCTTGCAGAAACCCACAACTTTCGGTAACGAATATCTCACTTACGTTCTGTGGGCCATTTCTCCCGAAGGAAGGCCCGTCAATCTTGGCGAGGTACTCGTCGGCAGCAACCACCGCAGCAAGTTGGACGCTACCACGCAGCTTCAGGCCTTTGCCCTCATCGTGACCGCCGAGCCCTATTACGCGGTGCAACGTCCCAGCAATCTGGTTGTCCTGGAAAATGAGGTTCGCTCGGATACCGTCGGTACCACGGAAGCCGTGGAAGCCAAGTATGAACTGATTGACCGTGGTGGTTACATTCCCACGGGCTATAAATTCGACCCCGTGGTTCTAATCGCTAAATTGCCGCTTGAATTCTTCGAAGCGCGCAATGCCATGCGCATCGCCGAGTCGGCTGGAGCCCAGAAGTACGCCACTCCAAGCTACGAGAAGGCCACTCTCCAGATGAAGCAGGCCGATGACCTCGCGACAACAAAACATATCGACAAGAAATCTCTTATTTCGACATCGCGTCAAACCGTGCAAACCGCGGAAGACGCTCGTGAAATTGCCATGAAGAGCATCGAAACGGCTCGCCTGGAAGCCGAACGCGGCGCCGCGGCAGGCCGTGAAGCAGATGCCAACGCCAATACAGACCGGGAATCACAACGCCGAATCACCGCCGAAAACGCGACCAGCGACGCCGTTCACCAACGCAATGAGGCCAACCGCAAGAGTCTCGATGCCCAGGCGGAATCCGATCGCAATAGAGCCGCCGCAGCCGTATCGAATCAGCAGCTTCAACAAACCGAAGCCGATCGCATCGCGGCAGAGAGCCGTGAGCGGGACGCCCAGACCAGAGCAGATCAGGAATCACAGCGTCGCATCACCGCCGAAATTGCCACCACCGATGCTCAGGCGGGCGCTCAAAAATCCGCTAACGCCCAGGCGGAAGCGGAAAAAGCTCGCGCCGCGGCGGAGCAACAGCAACAAGCGGCACAGGCTGATTCCGATCGCAACAGAGCCGCCGCGGCCTCGTCCGATCGACAGCTTCAACAAGCCGTGCGCGATCGCGAAGAACTTCGCGCCCGTCTACTCCAACAATTCAACGCTATCCTGGTAACTCATGACACGGCACGCGGCCTGGTCGTCAACATGTCGGATGTTCTCTTCGACAGCGGCAAGTTCACCCTTCGCCCGCTCGCTCGCGAGAAGCTCGCCAAAATATCCGGCATCGTACTGGCGTATCCAAGCCTAAAGCTTGCCATCGAAGGCAACACCGACAGCGTTGGCACGGAAGCCTTCAACCAGGTTCTTTCAGAACAGCGCGCGCAAGGCGTCAGGAGCTACCTGACCCAGCAAGGTGTGCCAGAATCATCGACTACCGCAACGGGCTTCGGCAAGAGTCAGCCTATAGCCTCAAACACCACAGCCGCAGGCCGTCAACAGAACCGCCGCGTGGAATTGGTCGTCTCCGGCGAAGTGATCGGTACGCTGATCGTCGTTCCCAGCGCCCAACCTCTCGCTTCCCTTTCTTCGCCGCAGTAACCGCACTCCGCGGAAGCCGGCTCACCGCGAGCCGGCTTCCGGTTTTCCCTAGCCCTCGTGGCACAGCCATTCCTGGCTGTGTCCATCCGCACGCCCCGCCCCATTCCCGGAGTTCGCCCGTGTAGCGGCAAGTTCAGCTCGCCATCCTGCTTCGTGTTTCCTGTAGTGGCCGGTCTTCAGACCGGCCCTCTTGCCGTTTTCCGCGGCGACTTCACGTCGCCATCTTTGTTCTTTTTTGTTCCAAACGGAACAGTATTGCGGCTCGTTTTGTCACACCCTAACCGAATGAGAATGGCAGACCTGACGCTAAAACAGTTTTCCTCCGTGCCCTGTCCCACGTGCGGTGTCGCGGCGGGAGCGCGCTGTTTGCTGTATTCCGGTGCCCTGCGCTCGGAACCCCATGTAGATCGGAAGCTTATTGCGGCGGAGGCCATCGAAAGCAAAAGAAGTCCCCGTCATAGCGGATGACAGGCAGCGGACACGAAGACAATAGGGCAGTCGCCCATTTGAAATGACCCGAGCTTGCCGTTGATCGGTCCCACCTGATTCAGTGCGAACGCTCACCGAGAAAGACCTGAGCTCCCTTGTCCGCTGGAGAACGCGTACAACCCGGCAGGAAGCTCCGCGCAACACGCTGAAGCAGATGGAAGAAATTGTTCGCGGACATAAAGCGCTTGCTGTGACGATGTTCAAGAAAAGGAGATTTACCATGCGATTTTCGAAACGCAACGTAGTCGTTCTATTGGTTCTCGGTCTCTCGCTGGTGTTCCTTGGCGCTCCTCGGGCGGCGGCAGCCACACCCGAAGCGTGCGCGCTCGTTCCGCAAGACAAGGTCGCCAAGATCATCGGCAATGATGCTGCCATCCTTACCCAGCACCCGACGACCGAACAGAATGGAGTGAAGATCTCGACGTGTGTCTATCAGCAGCCGAGTGGGGCTGGAAATACCGCGCTCATTACCGTCTCTACCCTCGATTCACTGGCTGCGGCACAGGCGCGCCTCAAGGCCTACGGTGAAGCCTTGGCCAATGCTGGCGGCAAGGTAGAGCCGGACAACGTCGCCGGCCTGCCCGCCACCTTCATTACCTCCAAAGGGGGCACCGGGCAAATGTTTGTCGTCAAGGGCAACGTTCTGCTTGGGGCAGGAGTCGGCACGGCGAGGCACGGCAAAACGACGCCGCTGCGCGATCTGGCTCGGCCTCTGCTTGCGGCAGCTCTTTCCGGGCTCTGAGCGGACGCTTCGCGCCAATCTTGCGCTCGGAACCCACGTAGATCGGAAGCTTATTGCGGCGGAGGCCATCGAAAGCAAAAGAAGTCCCCGTCAAAGCGGATGATAGGAGCCAGGTGCTCTAGGCTTTGCTGACTTTGATTTGCGCGATTACTTTGACTTACCATGTGGCTATAACCCGTCAAATCGGATTGGGATGAGTTATGCGTGGGACATGTAAGCTCTGCCTACTCGAAAAGGACCTTCAGAAGAGCCACCTCGTACCTCGCTCGCTATACAAAAAAGTACGAACCTCAGGGCAGAGGAACAATGACCCGCTGGTTTTAACAGCCAAGAGCCGCCGTCCTTCGTCACATCAGTTGCAAGACTACCTCCTGTGCAGAGATTGCGAGCACCTATTCAACGTGAATGGCGAGAATTACGTGATGCGTCTGGCGCTTGCGAGCGGGCGTCTACCCCTACTCGACATCCTTGATAAAATCACAACGCCGGTGCAGACAAATGAGTGGAAGTCTTATTCGGCGGCCGATACGCCTCAAATCGAACGCGACAAACTGGCATACTTTGCCTTAAGCGTTTTCTGGCGCGCCTCGGTTCACACGTGGCACAACGAGGACGGAAGCACGGTCAGAATCGAATTGGGAACGCGGTACAACGAGGAAATCAGAAAATACTTATTGGGCCAGACTCTCGTACCCGCTCATGCCCATCTCAAGGTCAACGTGTGCACCGATCAGGTCCATCAAAATATGTTCTTTCCGCCGGCCGCTAACGTAAAAAACAAATTGAGGCTGTTTGGATTCGTGGCGTGCGGCATTGATTTCAGATTCGGCATTGGAAAATCTGTTCCTGGCTTCCTTCAGCGACTCTCAATATTGAAAAAACCGGAACAATGGATCACCGTGTACGATTGCAGTAAACACCAGACATGGAGTCTAGCTCCTCCGGCCGCCGATTAAGCCGCCTTCGCCTCCGGCTCCTCCCTTGGCCGTAAGCTCTCGTAGAGAACAAAATACTCCTTCGTTCCCTTATCGGCGGCGGCCGTCAATTCTTCGACAAGCGGGATCATGTAATCGAAGTAGAGCTTGGCCCGCCGTTCGAGCGTCTGCAGAATCCCGAAGCCATATCTTTTTTCGAGTACGACGGAATAGGCGGCGAGGGTCCGCCTCCCGCACCTATCTCCTTCCCTTTCAGCGAAATACAAGAAATTCCTTGACAACTAACGTACCTTCATGGTAATATTCCGTATGAAAGTCGCAGCAAACCCGTCCCGCTCTGTCACTTCTCGGCGCCCCTACGCCCTTCGTTCCACCCCTGACTCCTATCTCCTGATTCCTGTTCCCTCGCTCCCCAATTTGCTAAGTCCTTTAGAGCTCACTCTTACAAGGAAGGCGCCAAATTGCCCCAATTTACAGCAAATAACACCTTTAGAATCAAACGCCAAATTGCTAAGTCCTTTAGAGCTCACTCTTACGAGGAAGGCGCCAAATTGCCCCAATTTGCGGCAAATAACTCCTTTAGAATCAGTTGCCAAATTGCTAAGTCCTTTAGAGCTCACTCTTACGAAAAATGCGCCTGTAAGTCCTTTAGAATCCTCTCTTACAAAATGTAAGGACTTAAAGTCTCCTCGAATCACACTCTTACGGAAAAGCCCCCGGGGGAGGTACTCTCGCTAGCTGCTCCCCTCTCGTCGCTCGCTCCTTTTCTACCGGCGGCGGCGCGAATGCGCTACATTGGAAGGTCGCTCCACCGCCCGGCAGCCGTTCTGTGCGCCCGGCCAAACAAAACATGTCTGAAAAGCTACCGTCGCTCGTGATCGTCGGACGCCCCAATGTGGGCAAGTCCACGCTCTTCAACCGCCTGACCGGCACGCGCCGCTCCATCGTCACCAACGAGCCGGGCATCACCCGCGACCGCATCTATGGCACCGCGGAATGGCGCGGGCGCTCCCTTGAAGTCGTGGATACCGGCGGCATCGTCCCGGACGACAAGGCGCTCATACCGCAAGAGATCTTGCGCCAGGCGCATGTCGCCATCGATAAAGCCGCGCTCCTCGTCCTGGTGGTGGACAGCCAGGCCGGGATCACGCCGCTCGACCAGGAGCTGGCGCGCCTGCTGCGCACCACTGGCAAGCCCTTCGTGGTCGCCGCCAACAAGGTCGATGCGGTTTCGCAGGAAGCGAATGCCGCGGCGTTTCATGAAATTGGCGTGCCGGTATTCCCCATCGCCGCCGAACACGGCACCGGCGTGGACGACCTGCTGGACGCGGCCCTCGCGGAAACGCAAGCCGCCGAAACCGGCGAGGAAGAACAGCAACCCGACGCCGTCGAGGTCGCCATCATCGGGCGGCCCAACGTCGGCAAGTCCACGCTGCTGAATCGCATGGTCGGCGAAGAGCGTGCCATCGTTTCGCCGGTTCCCGGAACGACGATGGACACGGTAGACACCGAAGTGACGCGCGATGGCCATCTTTACCGCTTCGTGGACACCGCCGGCATCCGCCGCAAGGGCAAAACCAACCTAGTCGCCGAGAAACTCAGCGTGGTGATGGCGCGGCGCGGCTTGGAACGCGCCGATGTCGCGCTGCTCATCGTCGATGCGGAACAAGGCGTCACGCAAGGCGACGCGCAAATCGCCAGCTACGCCGAAGAGTCCGGGCGTTCCGTCATCATCGTGATGAACAAGTGGGACCTGGCCGCCGAAGCCGCGCGCAAAGCCGCCGAGCGCGATGCCGCCACCACCAAAGGCAAGGCAAAGCGCACGGCGCGCGACACGCGTACGGCGGGCGCGAACCGCAGCACGGTCACTCCGCCATTGAACGAGATGGACAAAGGCCGGCTGCTCTTCGATTACGAAAAAATGGTCCGCGGGAAACTGAAGTTCTTGAGTTACGCGCCGATCGTCTTTCTCTCCGCGAAGACCGGCGACCGCGCCAACAAGCTCTACCCGCTGATCGACATGGTCGCCGCCGCTCGCAAACGGCGCATCGCCACGCCCGAGCTCAACCGCTGGCTCAAGGAAGAGGTCGATTTGCAGCGCGGCACCACTCCGAAAGCGCGCCCGGTGCGCATCTACTACATCACGCAGGCGAAGACCGCGCCGCCCACGTTCCTCATCTTCACCAACCAGAAGCAGCCGCTGCATTTCAGCTACGAACGCTTCCTGGAAAACCAGCTCCGTGCCAAGTTCCCCTTCATCGGCGCGCCCGTGCGCTTCGTCCAGCGCCTCCGCAAGCGCGGCGAAAAATCCACAGGGGACCAGTAGCTGCGACGCTACACCTGCATTGACACTGCCGGGATTTGGCCTAGGATGAAGATGCCCCTGCCAGAGAGATGCCATGGCCAGCAACGGAACCGCCACACAAACCGCCATCGACGAAAAACTTTACCGCATCGGCGACGTCAGCCGTTTGACGGAGCTGAAACCTTTCGTCTTGCGCTACTGGGAAACAGAATTCCCCATGCTCGAACCGGTGAAAAGCCCGAGCGGGCATCGCATGTACCGCCAGGAAGACGTCGACATGGTGTTCAAGATCAAGCGCCTGCTGTACGACGAAGGCTTTACGATCGCGGGCGCGCGGCGTCACCTGCGCGAGCAAAACGGCGCAATCGGAGCCGAAACGGCGCCTGCGATGACTCACACGGACAACGTCGCCGAACTTCTGAGCCGCAAGATGCTGCTGGACATGCGCGATACGCTGCGCGCTTTCTTGACGCTTCTCGAACGGCGGTGATAGCCTTGGAGTGCGGTCGGGGCGCAATTCAGCGCGTCCTGGCAAGCCGGAAGGCCGCTGGCACGCAGCGGCGTTTTCGTGATGGTTGTTGTTTCGTGGTTGTTGTTCGGTAGTTGTTCCTCCCGGTCGGGACGTAGCGCAGCCTGGTAGCGCGCACGCTTGGGGTGCGTGAGGTCGCTGGTTCAAATCCAGTCGTCCCGACCATTTTTTTTTCGCAGCCGAAAATGCTCGGCATTTTTTCGTGGGCGGAACGCCTGCCATTTTTTCGGCGATCGGGACAGCGATATTTTTCCCTGGAAACGCAGACCACGCCCTGCATTCCCTGCCGGCGAGCACTCGCGTACTCTGGTTATCTTGAAAACCGGATCGAAAAGGCTTCTGACGCATGCCGCATATTCTTCTGACCAACGATGATGGATACCAAGCGCCAGGGTTGCGCGCGCTGGCGGCGGCGCTGGAGGGCTTCGCTAGCGTGAGCATCGTGGCACCTAGCCAGGAGCAGAGTGGGACGGCGCAGTCGCTGACGCTGCGGCGGCCGATCGTGTGCCAGAAGATCGCGGAGCGCGAGTGGGCGGTGGACGGGACGCCCGCGGATTGCGTGATCGTGGCGCTGCATAAATTGTTGACGGAGAAGCCGGACATGGTTATCTCCGGGATCAACCACGGCGCGAATCTTGGAGAGAATGTTTATTATTCGGGGACGGTGGGGGCGGCCCGGGAAGCGGCGCTGCACCACATTCCGGCGGTAGCGATGTCTTTGTGCTCGAAAGGCGCGACGGTGAAGTTTGAAGCGGCGGCGCGGGTGGCCCGGTTGGCAGCGGAAATGATTTTGAAAGAGGGCTTGCCGGATCAGGTGCTGCTGAATGTAAATGTGCCGGAGCCGTGGTCGGGTGCGGTGAAATTCACGCGGCAGTCGGAGAAGATTACGCGGAATCAATTGAGCGAGGGGAAAGATCCGCGAGGACGAAGTTATTTTTGGCTGTTCGAGCAGAGGATCGATAAGGACGTTGCGCCAGATACGGATTATGCGGCGATTTTTTCCGGGGCGGTTTCGATCACGCCGTTGCATTTGGACCCGACGCATACGGAGTCGCTGAATCACCTGTCGCATTGGGCTGGGCCGATTGAAGGGGCGTTCCGCTAGAACCGATGCCAAGGGGCTAGTGCCAGTCCAAAGCCGGGCGCCAACAGAGGGTGTGTCAGTGAATCCAATCTCATAGTTCATTCCCCTACAAGCCAGCGAAAGCTCGCGATCTCCGATGCCCGCAACGCGGACAGTGCTGGTTCTGGGAGCTGGAGCATAGGTCCCGGATATGCCAATCGCCTGCCTATTTGTGGCGAATGTTCGCCGGCGCCCTGGTCCGGTCCAGGGGAAAGAGTTGCAGTTGCCATTTGACCGGGACGGAAGTTGGCACGTAGCAGGTGGTTTTGTCGCAAGCCTGATACTCCAGGCTTCCGTTGATAGCGACGGTGGTTCCATCCTTCGCGAGCGCGCCGCCTAACCCGGCGGAGCTGACTTTTACATCCTGGCTGATCCGGAACGCGCCCTCGAAGACGGGCACGCGCTCTTTGATGGCGGGCAAGTAGAGGATTTTGGACGCCGGGTAAACCAGCGGCTTGAACTCCAGTTCGGGGATCGGCTCAATGGCGAGTTTGATGGGTCTGTATCCCTGCGTGCCAGGCGCGTACACATGCACATCCGGAGGCAGGCGTACTTCCACGACCAGCGTGAGCCGGGTGCCCGGAACGCCGGTGCGATCGGATTGCTCGACGGCCAGTTGAAGGTGTGGAGCTTCCAGCGTTTCCGTTACTTCTTGCCCTAGTTCCGGAAAAAGCTTTGCAATGATGCTGTTTCCCGTGAGCCGCTCGCGGTATTTTGGTTCGAAAAATTTTTCTCGAATAATGCCATTGGCATCGATGAAGAAGTATCCCGGGCGCGCATAGCCCTTCTGCATGCCGGTGGCTTCCTGATTAAATACGCCATACGCCTGGATGATCTTCGAGTCGGGGTCCGCGAGCATGGGATACTCGATCTTGTGGCGGTCAGCGAAAAATTTCAGGATTTCTTCGGTGTCATAGCTGATAGCGGCCAGCTTGACGCCTTGCTTTTCAAATCGCGGGAGCGCGCTTTGCAGCTGGACCAGCTGCCCTTTGCAGAAGGGTCACCAGTCCGCGGAACGGAAGAAAAGAAGAACGGTGCCGTTCGTTCCTTTGAGGGCATCGAGAGTTTGCACGCGGCCAAACTCGTCGTGGAGCGAAAAAGCGGGAGCTTTCTGACCGACCGCGAGTCCAATGGACATCAACTCGACGGAAGCAATGTGAATCGTAGGAAGATCAAGCGTGCCGTGGACGGTAACGCTGTCACCTAGATGGGCGGTTACGGATTCCTGGGGATCCAGTTCGTACATGACCCTGTCGGTGTCGTCCAGAAGCGCCATCTTGGCCCCCGGCACGTTCTTGTAGCAGTCGGGAACTTCGGCAAAAGCCTCGTCTGCGTTGCAAGCGCTAGAGACAAGAGTGCCGGACCACGCACCGGATTTTGCCGTCTCGCTCTGCGCTGCTGCGAGAACTCCAGCGGAAGCAAGCACTGTCAGACCAAGTATCATGCTTTTCATGATGGAATCGGCTCGGACGGAAAGCATCGACACAACACCTTCTTGCACTTTCGATTTTCCCAGCACCGCAGGCCGGACTATAGCTGATAGCCAAGCGCGAAGTCCAGAAGCCGCGCATGGCACGGATAGCGAGATTCAACCAAGGAACTTCAGATGCGCCGCATCAGCCGTAAAGAGGGCGATAGCCTCGCCTGTATCATTTCACTGACTGTCGGCGCGGAGATTCTTGATAAAGGCCGATCAGGTTTCCTGCCGGATCGTAGCTCCCCAATCGCCGGGACTTACGTCGCGCGCGTGGCGGGAAAAAAGCCAGTGGTGGCCATCGAGGTCCACGGCGCCATACTGGAATTCGCCATATTCGGTTTCGTGGAGCTCCTCGACAATTTTGGCGCCCGCAGACTCGGCTCTCCGGAAATGCGCATCCACATCATCGACGAACACCGTCAGGCTCTGAGTTCCGTAGCCGAGTTGCGCCGGGCTGGCGCAGCCGGGCTCCGCCCTGTTGAGCATGATCCAGGCGTTGCCGAGGTGCATCTGCGCGCCGCTGACCGGCCCGGCAGGGTCGCCGTAGCGATAGTGTTCGGAGAAGCCGAAGACCTTGGTAAACCAGGCGATAGCTTCGACGACGTCCTGAACCATGACGTGCGGGAGCACGGTGTCCGGAGGCACGGAGCGATTCTCGATCATGGGGTCACCTCACCATCGCGGAGTTCCAGAGATTCGTGATCCTAGTCGCAGGCTTACGCGGCCAGCGGGCGACCAATCTCCCAGTGATGCCCGAAGGGATCGGCCAAGCGGCCGACGCGCCAGCCGTGTCCTTCACTGACGGGATACACCGCGGCAGCGCCGGCCTGCAACGCCCGAGCGAAAACAGCATCCGGATCGGCGACCATCAAGATCATGCGAACAGAAGTTCCACCGACAGACTGGGGGCTGAAGTTGCCATGCTCTGGAGATTCGTCGCTGAGCCAAAACTCCGCGCCATCGACGGAAAGTCTGGCCACGACGCTTCCTTCGGGTCCGTCCAAGCGATAGACCTCGGTCGCCGCGAAGGCTGATTTGTAGAAGTCGACTGCGCGGGCACTGTCGCGAACCGATAGCCAGGGTGCAATCGAGCACCGGAACGAAACCGCCGCCGCTGGATTTGAAACCATGTTCCTCCTCCTCACTGAACGTGGGTGGCCGCGTGCACGACAAAGTGCACCACGAGCACGATTGCAGACAGCAAAATGCCCGTCGCCATGGACCTTCTCTTGCGCCAGAGTGCCACTGCCGTGACGAGGAAAATGATTTCCGGTATCACGATCATGGCCACCCACCAAGGCATGGATCCCAAGTCCCACGCGGGAAAGGCATAAAACAACTGGCGCACAAGAGCGAAAGCAAAAAATGTCACGGCGAGTACAATGACGATTCCCGATGCCACTCCCGCGGCCTTTTTCCCGATGCTTTCTTTCGGCAACCCCTGGCTTTGGTCGCGGCGCTTCTCGAGCCAGGCACGGAGGCCGCCCCGAACGGAATGCCGGAAAATGGCGGCTGTGCTTCCCAGAGCCCAAAACAAGGCGGCCCAGTCGCTCTCGATGAAATCGAGTTCTCGGAGCATGGCGTTGGCCCAGCCTTGGGTGGCGGATGGCGAGTGTCGAGCAACGGCACGCAATAGTCTCGAAGCCAGCCTGCGAGTTGCGGACATTAGCTTTTCGCCCCGCCAAATGCCGCGCGGGCCAGGCGGCGAGTAGAACGTGCGGGACGGTGCTCCTGAGCGAAGCGCATTCCGTCCAGCGTAAGCCGGTACAGGTGCCGAGGGGGTTTGCCTATCTCGGGCGTTTCCCACGAAGTTTCCAGCAGCTTGCGTTCCGCCAGGCGCATAAGAATGGGATACAGCGTGCCGGACTTCAGGCCGGTGTTGCGGCTGATGTCGTATCCGTATTGCCAGTTCTTGGGCCCTTGGAGAAAAGCGTCCAGAACCTGGAGGGTTTGCGGGGATAGGCGGAATTTCATCGCAGCAAAGTCTACATATGTAGAGATACGGTGTCAACTGCAAGCTATTGAGTGAGATTCGCTCCGGGATGGTCAAGCCTTTTTCCCTTGAGCGTCGAAAGATCTCGAGCATCCATCGACGATGCCGACTCTTAGAGAGCCAAGCACCGGGCTTTTGCCGAGATGGGGCGCAGCAGTGCGCTGCGCCCCTACAAAGAGACGGAATTGTGGGCTAGTTGGGTTTGGGGGTCGACACCGCGACTTGGGGGATGTTGGCGCTACGCATGGCTTCGTTGAGGGCCGGGACGTCTTTGGAGACAGCTTCGCGCCATTTTGTTAGTTGGGCTTCTAGTTGTTGATCGAGCTGCGTGAAGACGGCGGCTTCGGATTCCGTGGGGGCGGTGTCGGCGCTGTCTACGGCGTTGTGCAGGTAGCCCAGCTTGCTGTTTAGCCTGGTGGGGAAATTCAGCTCGTCTTCGGTGGCTTTGGAATTTACCTGGATGAGTTCCTGTTCGATGGCGGAGATTTTTTTGCGAAGATCGGCCGCGGCGGAGGCGACGGGCTTGGTTTCAATGCTTGAGGCGAGGCGTTTTTCGAGCGCTTGGAGCTGGGCTTGCAAATCGCGGATGGCGAGGATGGCTTTGTTCATTTCGTCCTGGCGGTCGCGCAGTTTCAACATCAGGTCGAACTGTTTGCGCAAATCAGCGGCGGAGGTTTTCACGCGCGGGTCCATCTTCACTTCGAACGGCGCGATCATGGTCTTGCCGGCCACGGTGAGGCGGGCTTGATACGCGCCGGGCAGAACGAGAGGACCCAAGGGCTCGCCTGCGTCATAGATGGCGGCGGGAATTTTCGTGGGCGGTTCGTAGCGCAGGTTCCAGGCGAAAAGGTTTAGCCCAGCCTTGGCGGGAATGTGCTCGGCTTCTTCTTCTTTTTCCCATTCTTCTCCGGGTTTCTGCTCTTTCTTTTCCTCACTGGTGTAGGAACGAAGCGTTTTCCCCTGGGCATCGAGAAACTCAAGTTTCGCGGGTTCTTTCGGCTCTTCTTTCAGGTAGTAATAAATCGCCGCACCGTCCGGGGGATTATCGCCAATAGGATAGCGGCGGCGGCTGATGTGTCCCATGCGGGTGCGCGTTGCGGATGCGGGCGTGAAAAGATGGGCCGCCTCAGAGACGATCGAGGCGTTCTCTTGGCGCAGGGGACTCACATCGTCGAGCACCCAGAAGGCGCGGCCGTG
>JBGOVR010000194.1:0-7692 GCA_041478205.1 Candidatus Acidiferrum sp. | reverse complement strand
GTCATGCTGCAAGAAAGTAATCTGGAAGATACAGAAGTGAAGATAAGGTGCGTCAACGTTGCGGGCTTGAGCCTGCTGGGCGGTAGCCTTGGCCTCGTCCAGTTGATTTACGCCGAGATAGCCTGCACAGAGATTGGCGTAGCTGACCCCGTCCGGAGTGAGGCTCATTGCTTTCTGGTCCGCCGCAAGGCCTTTGTCGTGTTCACCCATGTTGGCGTACAGGACGCTCAAATTCGTTGGAGGTACATCGTCGCGCGGGTAAGTCTGCGCCCACAGTTCATAGGCATTGCGGGAGGCTTCCCAGTTGCGCGTCGAGTAGCTCTCATAGTGCGAGACGATATAGAGCTTTTCGCGTTCACTCACGCGCTCGCGGAGCTCGTACGCTTTACGAATAGCTTCCGTAGCGCGGGAATCCTCCGCCAAATTGGAATAGTTGGTGCTGAGCCGCGCGTAAGCCATGGCGAAATTGGGATCCAATTGGATGGCCCGTTGAAAGAAGGGAATCGCTGCGACGAAGTCTCCCTTGGTACTCATGGTTTGATAGCCGAGGCTGTAAGCCTGCAAAGCCTCGAGAGATGGCGTGGTGACGCTGTCCGGGGGCGCGTCGTATTTTTGGACCGAGGCCAGCGATTCGCCGAGCTTCTCGCGCATCCTGGTGGCGGCATCGCCCAGAGATTTGAGTACCTGTTCCTTGGCGCTTGCAGTGACCTGCTGTTCGGCGAGCAGATCGCCGCTGCGGCAGTTCACGGCTTTCAAGCCGAGTACATATTGACTGCCCAGAGAGGAGATGGAGCCTTCGATGGTGGCGGCGCTAGCAGTACGCTGGCAGACTTCGCGTGCCAATTCGTGGGTCAAGCGCGCGTCTTTGCGCTGAGCCATCAACGAGATGGTTTGGGCGATGCGGTCATCGGATAGCAGATTCAAGAAGGGAGACTGCTCGAGCTGAGAGGAGAGCCCTTGGCGCAAGGCGCCATCGAAAACGGAGTCACCGGTAGTGTTGGTAAAATCGGCTAGGACGATAGTGTCTTTTTCGGTGAGTTTTGCGGCGGAGGCGGAGCGATGCCAGAAGAAGAAAGCGGCGACGAGAACGGCTAGCAGGAGAGCAGCGGAGGCGAGAACAAGGCCGCGTTTGGACTTGGGAGGGGCGGCAGACGTTGAAGAGAGATTGCTCGATGCTGAGGCGGCCGAGAGCGCCGGGTCTCCGCTCGGATGGACAGCGCTGGGCTGAGTGGGGATGAAAGCAGAATGGGCCGTATGGGCGACCCGCCCGGAATCGGAGTCGCGCTTGAGGCGCTGGAGGTCGCTGCGAAGGTCGGAGGCGTGCTGGTAGCGGAGGGCGGGATCCTTTTCGAGGGCTTTGTTGATGATGCGCTCGAGCTCTGCGGGGATATTGGCGTTGAGGCGAACGGGGGCGACGGGAGCGCGGTTCAGGATGCCATCGAAGATTTCGGCGGAGCTGGCGCCACCGAAGGCGAGGCAGCCCGTGCTCATTTCGTAGAGGACGACGCCAAAACTGAAGAGGTCGCTGCGGGAGTCGAGCTCACGGCCGCGGGCTTGCTCCGGGGACATGTAGGCGACGGTGCCCAGAGTGGTGCCGGGGCTGGTGAGATGGGCTTCGCCGAGGGTGCGGTTATCCTCGGTGGTGCTTTCGCTGGCGCCTTGGGTCCTGGGGACAAGAGTTTTGGCGAGTCCGAAATCCAGGACTTTGGCCTGGCCGCGGGAGGTGACGAAAATGTTGGCGGGTTTTACATCGCGGTGAATGATGCCTTTGGTGTGGGCAGCATCGAGGGCGTCGGCGATCTGGATGGCGAGGGAGAGGGTCTCGTCGAGCGGCAGCGGCTTGGCGGAGATGGCGTGCTTGAGGGTCTGGCCGTCGAGGAACTCCATGACGATGAAGGGATGGCTTTCTTGTTCGCCGATTTCGTAGATGGTGCAGATGTTGGGGTGATTTAACGCGGAGGCGGCTTGCGCTTCGCGCTGGAAACGCTCGAGAGTTTGCGGATCGCCGGCGATGCCGTCCGGGAGGAATTTCAGGGCGGCGAAGCGGTGGAGCCTGGTGTCTTCGGCTTTGTAGACGACGCCCATGCCGCCGCCGCCGAGTTTTTCCAGGATGCGGAAATGCGCGATGGTGCGGCCAATGAGGGTGGGGGAATCCGGCATGTGCGGTGGATGTTAGTTGCGGTGCATGCTTGCCGTCAACGAATTCGAGATACAGGTGAGTCCGTTTCCGACTATGCGCTAGCCAGGATTTAGTCTGCCGCCGCCAAGGCGAGCCCGATGTTCAGTCCACAGGCAGGGGCGGGCCAAGGAGCTCCATGCCACAAGCCTTATATAGAGCAAGATCGGTCGAGTAGGCGGTGCCTCCTCGCTTATCGCGCTCAGCAAAGAACGCCTCCATTTTCCCTGCTGGAGCGTATGCAAGTATCAGTCTGCCTGGTGTATTGCCCACGAACGCCCACGCATGCGGAATCTCCCGGGGTCCAAGAATGGAGTCTCCCGATTTTAGACGGTGCCGCTGGGAGCCGACCTCGACAAGATACTCACCTTGAATCACGTAGAACCACTCGTCTTCGTTGTGGTGTAGATGGCGAGGGGGGCCGCCTTTCTTCTGGTTGCTATGCTCCATGATGAAGAGCCCGCCCTGAGTGTCTTGTGAAGACACTTTGAAAGTGGACGATCCGGTGGGAATTGGACGAATTTTAGCAAACCTGTCCTCGCCCGCAGGGACGAAAGTCCCACTAGCCGGTGCTTCGACCTGGGACGACTGTCCAAAGAGCGGGAGCGGAAGTGCTGCAAATGCCAATCCGAGAAAAGAGCGGCGTTCCATCTCTGACATTCTGAAATCCTCCGTAGCAAGCGTTGGTGGAGTGTAACATCCCGAAAGCAAGATATTTTCTCCCGATGGCGTCACCTGGACGTGCAGCGCGCAAACCGGACATGTGAATTCCGCTTGTCCGGTAATACGAGCCATCCGGGGCTAGCTGCCTGATGCGAGTAGACTATTCGTCGAGGTGATGTGCGATGCTAAGAACTCCCCAGGGCGTAGTTACATTTGTGGCGATAATGGTCGTCGGTCTCTGTAGCGCGTTTTCTCAATCGAGTCAATCCAGCCCAGCCCCAGGTTCAGAGACTGATGTTACGCCACTTCTGTTGGAAAGGAATGAAGGCGAACTGCGCACGCGCCGCATTCATACGGACAGCACTGCCCCCGCTTCCTCCCAATTCATGCTCAAGGTCAGCCCCAAAAACAACGGATCTCAACATCTCGTGGCGGGTACGGAGGAGGTTGCTCCGGGGGCGACCTTACCGAAGCACCGGCACTTGGTCCAAGATGAGATAGTGCTGGTCCACAGCGGAACGGCTCATGTTTGGCTCGGCGATCAGGAACGCGATCTCCATGCTGGAGGACTGGTGTTCATTCCGGCGAATACCTGGATAAGTGCGAAGAACATTGGCACCGAACCGGTCAGCATAACGTTCATCTTCTCAGCGCCCGGATTCGAGGACACGATGCGATGCAATTCCGTGCCAGCCGGAGAAACGGCCACGCAGATCACGCCGGAGCAGCAAGCAGCCTGTGCACACCTGGGGCATGCAGAAAACGCGAGCAGGCCAGAACGACCTAAGAAATGAACAAAACAGGCTGCGCAGGAAGAAAAAACAACGGTGAACTGGTCGCGGCGCCCGAATAATGCTCTAACCGGACCGGTTCGGCCCGGTCGAGAGCAATCATCGCATCAAATTGACCCTTCAGAACTCTATTTGCACGAAGCGAGCTTCGGCAGAGGTTCCATCTCCATTCGCGTTGTCGGCGGCTGAGACGAGTCGTACACGATAACCGCTAACGCACGGCGAGGTTTTGTGCCGGTAGCTAGCAACCGCATCGTCACCCCGGTAGGAATAACAAGGCTTCCACCTTTTGGCATTTTGTAGATTCGCGTCGGCGTCTCCAGACATTGCTGCCCATCTACAACATAAGAGCCCTCTACGCCTGAGTGCGTATGAATGCGTGAAGTCAGCCCAGCCGGAATGTACGCCGACATGACCAGCATCGAATAACCCTCGGCTGGTGGAAGGGCAAGAAGTTTCACTTGTTTGACGTGCCGACCGCCATGATGGTCGTTGACCTTCGGCGCTATCGTCATCAACCACCAACTGCCGTGGGCTTCCGGACAAGTGGAACGGTCCCAAAACCACATGTCCGGTAATCCGATTACACATCCAAGTGAAATAGAATCATGGAGTCACCATTCTCCGACTTCTGGCCAGGTGACGGGATCAAACCTCGAATCCGCCTGGCATCAGTGGGACCCAATCTTTAGCAGCCGGCCAAGACCCATTTCCGCCGGTGGTGCTTTCAGGCCGAGGACGGCATCAGCGACCATTTCTCCCATCACCGGCCCCTGCTTGAAGCCGTGGCCCGAGCCGCCTCCAACGATCCAGACATTCTCCGCTTCAGGGTGGCGATCCAGGATGAAATTATGATCTGTGGAGTTTTCGTACTGACATACCCGACTTTCCACCAAGGGAGCGCCGGCCAGCGCTGGAAACCGCATATGCAAATACGCGCGTGCCGCCTCCAATTTTTCCTGAGAAATCTGACGCTCCATCGTGCTCGGATCGATTACCGCCCCCCGGGTGTCGTCAGCAATCTTGAAGCCGCGCCAATGGTTTCCAGGCACTCCGAAGAAAGGAGTTTTGCCGCCGTCAATCCACGTTGGCAATTGCGCTTCCGTGAAGCGCAGGTCGCCCGCGGGTGCGCCGAAGAAGAAAACTTCCTGACGAGTGGGAGTGATCGAGGGCGCCAAGAACGGGAAGACTTTTCCGAGCCAAGGGCCAGGAGCGAAAACATACTGGTCAGCGTTCAGGATTTCTCCAGCGCTCGCGCTGACTCCTTGCATGCGATTGTTCGTGATCGGGCCGGGAGTGACCTGTGCCTGCCGGTATTGACCGCCTTCTTTTAGGAATGCGTTTAGAACGGCCTCGCAACCGCGGCGCGCGGCAAGGAAGCCGGAATCGGGCTCGTAAACGCTCCAAGAGACGCCTTCGAAATTTATTTGCGGCCAACGCTTGGCGCATTCGGCGGAGGAAAGTTTCTCAAATCGAACAC
Source organism: Candidatus Acidiferrum sp. (assembly GCA_041478205.1). GTDB lineage: Bacteria > Acidobacteriota > Terriglobia > Acidiferrales > UBA7541 > Acidiferrum. The sequence continues at coordinate 2,582 of JBGOVR010000194.1, read as the reverse complement.
CGGCCTGTTGCAACACTGGCAAGGCGGCGCGCTCGTAGGAATCGTCCGTACCGGCCATCCGGAGAGCGCCACTCCGGAAGAACAGCTTCAAATTCCATCGCTGCTCGTTCTCCTGCCACAATTGCAGGGCCCTTGCCACCATCTTCGTATACAAGACGTGCGCAGGACCATACGTGGCGCGGATGGTGCGAGTTTCACCGCCCGAGCTGGCACGAGAGTTTCCCGGCCCCCAAGCGTCAAGCAATGTAACATTCGCGCCCCTTTGTGCGAGCTGGAGCGCCGACCAGCCTCCGAACGCACCCGCACCGACGACCAGCACCGACACCCGCATCGGGCCCGCAAGTGCGGGTGAACCGGCGACGTAAGCCGCCCCCGCGAGAGCAGAGCCTTTCAGAAAAGCCCGTCGCGAACTCTTCGTGTCCATGATTTTGGAAAGGCAACAACCTTGACCAGGCTCATTCTAGCCTAAATCGAACACCTCGCGAGAAACGTCATTGTTCTGGAGATCGCTAGGTGGTGGCTGGTTTTTCCTCGCTGCCATGGAAATGGCTGTGCCACGGGCAGCGGTCAGTCTTCGGACCAGCCGAGTTCGGCTAAGGCGTGGCAGAGGTGGGAGAGCGGGAGGCCCACTACATTGAAGTAACAGCCTTCGATGCGGGGGATGTAGCGGCCCGCGCGGCCTTGGATGGCGTAGGAGCCGGCTTTGTCGGAGGGTTCCTCGGTGGCGAGATAGCGGTTGAGCTCTTCGTCGGAGAGCGCGGCGAAGTGCACGTGGGTGGTTTCGACGAAGCGGAGGCGTTCGGCGTCGGGAAGGCGGATGAGAGTGACACCGGTTACGACCGAATGAGTGCGGGCGGAGAGCTTGGAGAGCATGGTGCGGGCGTCGTCGCTGGTGCGGGGCTTGCCGAGGACGTGACCGTCGAGGGTGACGACGGTGTCCGCGGCGATGACGATGGCGGGACCCACGGCGCGGGCGGCGACGAGCTCAGCCTTGGCGTCGGCGAGGCGCTGGACGAGATCGGGTGCGGATTCGCTGGGGATGGGGGTTTCGTCCACGGCGGAAGACATGACGATGAAGGGTATGCCGGCGTCGCGAAGGATGGCGGCGCGGCGGGTGGAGGCGGAAGCGAGGATGAGCCTCATGGGTGTTAGGTCGCGGCAAGAATACTACAGACAGAACCTACATTCAGCTTGTGCGAAAGGGCAGGTGGCGGGGGAGACGGCCGTGGGGCTAATGTGCGAAGGGCGAGGCCCGGGGAAAAAAGCCGCAGGGCTGCGAGGACTCCGCCCTGCGCTACAGGTTGTGCGAGGGGCGAGTGCTGGGTGGCCGCGAACAAAGATTGTGCTCCTATCAAGAGGCTTGCCGCATCTGCATCTAAACCCCGCGGTCTTAAAGACCGGCCACCACAGAAGCGTCGCGGAGTTTTTCAGCAGCCTGCTAAGGACGATCAAGGAGGTTGGCTTAGAGGCACACGCATCCGCCTAGCCCTACTGGGAATCTAGTCACTTGACAAGTGTTAAGTAACGGGCTACACTTTGGTTAGTGAGAATACGGAGCTTCACCCACAGGGGCCTGAAGAGGCTCTACGAAGACGGAAGCGCAAAAGGTGTTCCGCCCGATACGGTGGACAAGCTCCGCAGGATGCTGGCATTTCTCGATGATATGCAAGAGCCCGAGGAATTGCGCTCACTCCCAGTGTGGAAGGTGCACACGCTGACCGGCGACCGCAAGGGCACATGGAGCCTTAGCGTTACCCGTAACCGGCGTTTGACGTTCCGCATCGACAGCGCAGAGGACGAAATTTGCGATCTGAATTTGGAAGACTACCACTAGGATGAAAGGAATGAACGCCATGCCCATGAAGAACCCGCCCCATCTCGGAGAGTTTATTCGGGCTGAGATTATCGAACCCGCAGGGCTATCGGTAACCGCCGCCGCCGCCGCGCTCCAGGTGTCCCGGCCCGCGCTGTCCAGCTTGCTAAACGGTAAGGCTGACCTTTCGGGGGACATGGCGCTGCGCATTGAGAAAGCCTTTGGAGTGAAGATGGACACGCTCATGCGGATGCAAGCCTCCTACGACATCGCGCAAACCCGCAAGCGCGAGAAGCTAATTCGGGTGCGGCGAATTCCACTGGCCGGCGTTCACGCTTAGTGCTAGCGGAAAAATGCCAAGAGTGTTTCCTCGGGGGCTAAAGCCAATTGAAAGCACGCACTTTATGTGGGAGCTTGAAGCTCCGACCTCCTAAAAGAGGGGAGTTTTTCCGCAGGCTGTAAAGCCACGACGCACAGAGCGCCGGAGTTTTTCTGCAAGCTGTGAAGACCGCGGCTACAGCATGGAGGACGGTTGCGTGCTGCGGCGTGCAGTTGTGCCGGGGTTGACGCCGGGAGGGGCAAGCCCCTGCCCTTACAAAGAACAAAGAAGAAAGAGCGGCGGGCGCAGCTAGATGACGACGGATTCTCGGTATTCGCCGAAGACGCGGCGGAGGGTGTCGGAGATTTCGCCCACGGTGGCGAAGGCTTCGACGGCGGCGAGGATGGCGGGGAGGAGATTTTCGGCGGTGGAGGCGCGGCGGGCGAGTTC
>JBGOVR010000133.1:0-12667 GCA_041478205.1 Candidatus Acidiferrum sp. | reverse complement strand
GGTGGGGCCATCGGCGGCCAGCGCGGCCACGGCAAATGCCATGGCGATGCGGTGATCTCCATGGGGATCGATCTCGGCGCCGCGCAATCGTCCGGCTTTGCGTCCTTCGACGCGCAGGCCATCCGGACGCTCTTCTACCGTCGCGCCCATCCGCCGGAGATTCTCCGCCAGCGCGGCGATGCGGTCGCTTTCTTTAACGCGCAGCTCCGCGGCATCGCGAATCTCGATGCCCTGCTCCGTGTAAGGACCAAGCGCGGCGAGCATCGGCAGTTCGTCAATGACCAGGGGTATCAGCTCTCCTTCGATCACTCCGCCCTTCAGCGATGTGCCTTTTACGGCCAAGTCGCCCACCACTTCTCCGTGCGCGCTGCGTACCGACAACATCTGCATCGAGGCACCCATCGACGCGAAGACATCCAGAATCGCGGTGCGCGTGGGGTTGAGTCCCACGTTGTGGATCAGGAGATTGGAATCGGGCAGCATCGACGCCGCCGCGAGGAAGAACACCGCCGAGGATAAATCTCCGGGCACGTCCAGCGATCGAGATTGCAGCTTTCCACTGCCATTTCCGCCGAGGCCCTGAATCCGAATCGTCTTTCCGTGTTTCTCGACCACCACGCCGAATTCTTCCAGCGCCAACTCGGTGTGATCGCGCGTGCGGGCCGGCTCCGTAACACACGTCACGCCGTCGGCGAACAATCCTGCCAGCAGTATCGCCGACTTCACTTGCGCGCTGGCCATTGGCATTTGGTAGTCGATCCCGTGGAGCCGCGCGCTGTGAATCTCCAGCGGCGCAAAATTGTCGTCCCGCGCGCGAATGTCCGCTCCCATTTCCCGCAGCGGCAACATTACGCGCTTCATTGGCCTCTTCTGCAGGGACGCATCGCCGGTGAGCTTGGAGGTAAATTCCTGCCCGGCCAGAATTCCCGTCAGCAGCCGCATCGTCGTTCCGGAATTCCCGGCATCCAGAGCGCGCCAACTGCTCTTCAATCCGCGCGGCCCGCGGCCGGTGACGCGCACTGCGTCATTGTCAACTTTAACGTCGGCCCCTAACGCGCTCATGCAACCGAGCGTGCTGTGGCAATCCGCCGAGGCCGCAAAATGCCGCAGCTCGCTGGTGCCCTCGGCGAGCGCGGCCAGCATCGCGTAACGGTGCGAAATGGATTTGTCGCCGGGCGGCTCAACTCCGCCAGCCAAGTGTTTCGCTGGTTGGACCGTTCGTTTCTTCACGCGATGATTTTAGCATGCTGCCTTCCAGGAAAAGCAGGAAGGCCTGAACCAAAGAACGGAAGGAGAAAGATAACGCAGAGACGCGGAGAACGCCGAGGATCGCAGAGTTCCGAAACTGGTGGCCTGTCCCGGAGTACAGTTTTTGCGGAGGCACGCACGCGCAAACCGATGAAATCTTCAGACCGCCCTCTGCGTAATATGGATGTAGGAGAACGTTCATGTCAGCCCGCAGTAGCTTGTTTCAAATAGCGGCCAAGACCGGAATATTGCTAGGTGCACTCTTCGTGGTTACGGTGTTGCTCGCCGCGATTCCGGCGCATCGTCCGCCGTCGGTGCCGCCTTCCGAATCGCAGGAATCTTCAAGTTCATCTCGAGAAATAGATCACAGCTCGATGCCCGGGATGAACATGAGCGACGAGAAGGCCAGTGAAAAAGCCGCCGTCGACGAGATGACGCCTGGCCACCACGACGCCCATAGCCAGCACATGACGATGACAGCCATGCGCCCGCAGAAGGCGGAAGACGTTCAACGTGCCAACGAAATTGTTACGCAACTTCGCGCCGGCATTGAAAAGTATAGGGACTACCACGCGGCGCTCGACGATGGCTTCAAGATTTTTCTGCCGAATCTTCCGCAACCTGAATATCACTTCACCAGCTATCGCAACGGATTTCTGGAAGCTTTCACGTTCGACCCCTCCCGGCCAACGTCGCTTCTATATAAGAAAACCGCGGCAGGCTACGAACTCGCCGGCGCGATGTACACCATGCCCAAGCGGGCTAGCGAAGATCAGCTAAACGCGCGGGTCCCGCTCAGCGTGGCCATGTGGCATCTGCACACAAACCTCTGCGTGCCCTCAAAGGACCAAATGGGAGCAGCCGACTGGACCAAGTTCGGCCTGAAAGGCTCCATCGCTACAAGAGACGCTTGCGACGCGGCCGGCGGCCGCTTCCAGCCCATCATTTTCGGCTGGATGGTCCACGTTTATCCGTACGAAGACTCGCTCGACAAGATTTTCGCCATGCACCACCACATGGACTGAATACTTTCTTTCAAAACTACTCTTCTTGGGGTCGCCCCGATGGGGCGATAAGTGATTCGCCGTCACGGCAACCTGAAGGCAAGAACGTAGTCGCCTTGTTTCGTGCCGAGTTTGCCGTGGCCTCCGGCGGCGATGACCAAGTACTGCTTTCCATTTAGGCTGTACGTCATGGGCGTGGCTTGGCCGCCCGCGGGGAGCTCGAACTTCCAGAGTTCCTTGCCGGATTCCGAATCGAAGGCGCGCAGGTAGTTGTCCATCGCCGCGGAGGTAAAGACGAGGCCACCAGCAGTCGCGATCGGACCACCGAGAGTGATCGTCCCGGTATTCGTTCCGGGAATGAAACTGCCCAGCGGAACATCCCAAACTTTTTTTCCGGTGAAGAGATCGACGGCGGCCACCGTGCCCCAAGGCGGAGCATTGCATGGGAGCCCGCTGGGGGAGAGGAACGGCGTGCGAAACATGGAATAGGGCGCGCCGGACTGGCGGGCAAACTCGCCGTGGAGGCGATCCTCGCTGGTTGCCGAAGCACGCGAGGAATCGAAATCGTCGCGGGGAATAAGCTTGACGAAAATGGGCAGGCGATTGGTGTCGGTAACGAGGACATGACGCTGCGGATCGTACGCCGCACTTCCCCAGTTGACGCCGCCGACGTTGCTGGGGAACACCAGCGTGCCCTGCAAGCTGGGCGGAATGAAAATATCCCCCGTGCGGGCGGCTTTGATTTTGTCGGCGCACCACTGGCGTTCTTGCGGGTCCTTGCCCCAGGCATCTTCGGCAGACAATTTTTCCGGCACCAGAGAAATCGTGGAGGCGGGTTGCGTGGGCCAAGCTTCCTCGCCGGGGATGTCGCTCTTGGGCACGGGGCGCTCTTCCACGGGAAGGAGCGGCGCGCCGGTCAGGCGATTGAGCACGAAGACGCGGCCCATTTTTGTGGTGATGGCGATGGCCGGCGTGTTGTCTTTCCAGGTAAACAGCGTGGGCTGCGAGGCTACGTCGTAATCCCATAAGTCGTGATGCACAACCTGAAAGCCCCAGACAAATTCTCCGGTGGAAGCGCGCAGAGCCACGACGGAGTTGGCCCATTTGTTGTCGCCCTTGCGAAAGCCGCCGAAATAGTCGGGGCTGGCGCTGCCGGTGGGAATGAAGACGAGATCGCGCTCGACGTCCACGCTGAGAGTCGACCAAGCGTTGCCCGCTCCCGTGCGGGGTTTGGTTTGATTAGCCCAGGGGATGGGATCCCACGACCAGCGGAGTTTGCCGGTACGCGCGTCATAGGCGCGAACGATGCCGCGCTCCACGCTCACCGCCCGGTTGTCTCCAATCGCAGAGCCGGTGATAACCAGATCTTTGACGACCGCCGGGGCGGAAGTGACCTGATAGTCGCCCGGGTCGCGCAGTTTGACGCCGGACGTGAGGTCGACTTCGCCATCGGTGCCGAAATCGCCGCAGGGTTTTCCGGTGGCGCCGTCCAACGCAAAGAGGCGTGCATCCAGGGTACCGAAGAAGATTCGGAGGGCACAGGGTTGGCCGGCCTTGGCAGAGGGCTCGTGCCAAGCAGAAACGCCGCGAGAGGTCACTTCCGAAGCGCCATAGGGGAGCTCGAGCTTCGGGTCGAATTCCCAAAGCTTTGCACCCGTTTGTGGATTGAGCGCAATCACGTGGTCGTAGGGGGTGCTGAGGAACAGTTTGCCGTCTACAAGGATAGGCGTGGCCTCGAATGCGGCTTTGTGGTCGAGCTCGGGGTCTTGCGGTAGCGCGCCGGTCCGATAGGTCCAGGCCACTGCGAGTTGTGTGACGTTTGTACGGTCGATTTGGTGCGCCGGAGAATAGCGTGTGCCGCCAGGGTCGTTGCCGTAGTTGGGCCAGCCGGAATCGGCTACGGATTGCGCGCGCACGACTGACGCAAGGCAGAGCAGGACCACGCCGAGGAAGTGCCAACGAAAGCAGCAAATCGATGGAAGATTTTTCATGCACGCAGAGATAGCTCAGTCTGGACGCGTAGGCAACTAAGTTGGGACGAGCGGGCGCAAGGCTGGGACGAACGGGCGTGTCGCGCTGCGTTGCCGAGAACTTCAGGGAACCTTCAGTAGCTCAGGACGCTGCGAGACGTAGCGGCGGCTCCAGCGAATCTCGGTTTTGTCGTGAAGGATGACTTTGTATTCGCCGTGGAACCAGGGTAGGAGTTCGCGAATGGCATCCAGCCGCACCAAGCTGCCGCGGTTCACGCGCACGAAGAGCTTGGGGTCAAGCGTGTTTTGCACGGAGTCGAGAGTGCCTCGAAGCGTGTGCGTTTTTTCGCCGCAATGGAGGATCAGGTAGTTGCGGTCGGCTTCGATCCAGGAAATATCGCGCACCGGAACGAATACCGCGCGGGTATCTTCATGGATCAGCAGGCGGTCGGGAAACCCGCGTTCGCGCTGCATCTGTTCGATCATTTCGCTGAGGCGCGAGGCAAAGCCGTCGCTAGACTGCGCGTGTTGCTCGCGGGCGCGGCGGAGGACTTCGCGGAAGCGCTCCTCGGCGACCGGTTTCAGAAGATAGTCGAAAGCGTGCACCTCGAAGGCGCGAAGCGCGTATCGATCGTGCGCGGTGACGAAGACGATGCGCGGCATCTTGGCGGCCGCCGCCGAAGCGATGTGTTGAATGACGCCGAAGCCGTCCATCCCGGGCATCTGCACGTCCAGGAAGGCGAGATCGGGACGATGCTTCTCCACGGCGGAGACAGCGGATTCGCCGCTGTCCGCTTCCGCGACGACTTGGACGCCAGTCTCCGAACGCAGCAGCCGAAGAATTTTTCGGCGCGCGGGGGCTTCGTCATCGACGACGAGCACTCGGAGTAAACACGCGACACTCATGGAGTGAATTGCGCAGGCTGAGCGGATGTGCGGTAAGGGACACGAAGTGTGACCTCCGCGCCGCCCTCGGGCCGGTTGGCCACGGAGAATTCCTGTCCGGCACCGTAGAGCTGAGCGAGGCGGTCGCGAATATTCGAAAGGCCAACGCCACGGCCAAAGACAGCGGCGGAATCCAGCTCGCCAAGACCTACGCCCGTGTCCGAAACCTTGAGGATAAGGCTGCCGTTTTCCTGGCGAGCCGCGACGGAGATGTCCATGGTAACGCTGCCGGGTTTCATGCCGTGGCGGAGAGAATTTTCCAGCAGCGGCTGCAGGATCAACTGCGGAACGAGAGAATTGTTCAATGCCGGATCGATCGAATAGCTGACATGGAGCTTGTTCTCGAAACGCTTCTGCATCAGGTCCAGATACAGACGGGTGATCTGTAGCTCTTCGGACAGCGGGATTTCATGGGTCCGCGAGGCGCGCAGGGTGAGCCGCAGAAGATCGCTGAGCTGGGTGATCATGGCATCCGCAGCGCGCACGTCTTCGTACATGACCGACGAGATCGTGTTGAGCGTGTTAAAGAGAAAATGCGGCTGCAACTGCAGCCGCAAATTCTCGAGCTGCGCTTCGGCGAGCTTGGCTTGCAACTCGGCGGCCGCGAGTTGCTGCGCCTGCGCGAGGCGCAAGCGTTGGAAGAAAAAGTACAGCCCGATGATGGAGGTAAAGCCCACGAGGTCATTGGAGAATTCCATCGGATAGCGGTAAGTCATAATGCCGTAGTCGTAGGGACCCAGGCCGATGAGGGGCGCGAGAACGTGGCGGCTGACGGCCATGAGCGTCGTGTGCGCCGCGGAGAAAGCGACCGCGGCCGTGAAATGCGAAAGCACCAATCGCAACCAGCCTTTGTGCGCGAACAGATAGATGCGCGCGAAATGAAAGACCAGCGGTAGGAGAAGAAAAACGGAATACACGCCCGTGCCTTCTTCCAAAACGCGCATGAGGAACGTGCCGGGGCGCAGACGGGAAAGGTCGTCCAGATACCGATAGCCGATGAGGAGCACCGCAATCGCCGTGTAGACCAGAAAGAGCAGGCTCCAAGTGAGCGCCCGGGAAGGACGCAGCAGCCAGACGGAGCTGGGGGGAGTGGCCATAGCGGAGCTCTCGCCGGAGATTATGCGTCACCCGAGCGCCACGCTCAAGAGCACCATCTCAAGCAAAGATCGATCCCGTTATCGACCAACGAAGAGCCTCACATCCCGGCCGACCGAGCTTACTTTTTTCGTCCGCATCGTCCTCGGCCGGATACCGCGGCTTGTCCTCCGAAAGACTCACATTGCCGGTACAAGTCTATTGTGCTTAAATTCGCAAGCTATCCACACAGTGCACTTCAAGATGGGGGTGCCATGCACCGGAAACTGTTCTCGTTCGTAGTCTGCTTTCTGCTGCTGGCAGTGCCGAGCCGTGCCGCCAAACGCGCCTTCACCGTCGAAGACCTTTACCGCGTCCGCGGCATAGAAGATTTGCATTTGTCTCCTGACGGCAAGACCGTCCTCTTCACCCTGCGCTCCGACGACCTGGCAAAAGCAAAACGCGTCAAGCACATCTGGCTGATGGACGCGGACGGCAAGAACCCGCATCAATTTACCTTCGGCGAGAAAAGCGAATCCTCGGCGATCTTCTCGCCCGACGGCAAATGGATCGCCTTCATCAGCTCGCGCGATGGCGACGACAACCTCTACGTCATCTCCGCCAGCGGCGGCGAGGCGCGCCAGCTCACCAACCTATCGACGGGCGTCGGCGATCCCCTGTGGTCCCCCGATGGCAAATCGATCGCCTTTTCCAGCGACGTCTACCCGGAATGCAGTGCCGACGATGCTTGCAACAAGAAAATCGATCAGCGCTGGAGCAAAGGCCCGCTTCACGCGCACCTCGCCAGCGCACTGCTCTACCGCCACTGGACGGAATGGAAGGACGGAAAGCGCACGCACGTCCTCCTCGCCGACGTTGCCACCGGCGCCGTGCGTGACCTGACGCCCGGCGACTTCGATTCCCCTCCCTTCCAGCTCGGCGGAGCTTCGCGATACGACTTCTCGCCAGACAGCACGGAGCTCGCCTTCGACTCCAATCATGATCGCGACCAGGCCTCGTCCACCAACAGTGACGTGTGGATCGTCCCGCTGTCCGGCAACCAGCCGCCCCGCAACATCACCGCATCGAATCCCGCTTTCGACGGCCATCCCAAGTATTCGCCGGACGGAAAATACATCGCCTACCAATTGCAAAAGCAGCCGGGCTACGAATCCGACCTCCTCCGTCTGGCCATCTACGATCGCTCCGCGGGCACATCGCGCGTGCTCACGGAATCCTTCCGGAATTGGGTAGACGACTTCAAGTGGGCCTCGGACTCAAAATCTCTCTTCTTCAGCGCGCCCGTCGAAGGCGACGACCCCATTTTCCGCGTGACGCTCGACTCTGGCTCCATCCAGCAAGTTCTCATCGACAGGACCATCGATTCCTTCGAACTCTCCCATGACAATCGCCGCATCATCTACACCCGGCGTGCCGTCGGCGATCCAGTCGAAATCTTTTCTGTGGATCTGGCGGACGGCAAATCCTCCGCACCGCAGCGCCTCTCGCACTTCAACGACGAAATAGCCAATGAAGTGGACATCCGCCCCGCCGAAAGAATGTGGGTGACCGGAGCAGCAGGAGCGAAGATCGAAGTCTTTATCGTCAAGCCGCACAACTTCGATCCCTCCAAAAAATATCCGCTCATCCTCAACGTGCACGGCGGCCCACAGGAACAATGGCAAGATTCTTTTCGCGGTGACTGGCAAGTCTATCCCGGCGCCGGCTACATCGTCGCGTTCGCCAACCCGCACGGATCCACCGGCTACGGCCAGGATTTCACGGCTGAAATTTCCGGAGATCACGGCGGCAAGGTTTTTGAAGACCTAATGAAGGTCACCGACGAACTGATCAAGCTTCCTTATGTGGATCCCGACCGCATTGGCGCCATGGGCTGGTCCTACGGCGGCTACATGATGGATTGGTTCGAGGGCCACACCAACCGCTTCAAAGCCATCGCCTCCATGATGGGCCTCTTCGACTTGCGTTCCTTTTACGGCGCGACCGAGGAACTGTGGTTCCCCGAGTGGGACCTCAAAGGCCAGCCGTGGAATTCCGATCAGTACGAAAAGTTTTCCCCCTCCTACTATGTGAAAAATTTCAAGACGCCCTGCCTGGTCATCTCCGGTGAGCGCGACTACCGTGTCCCCTACACGCAGTCGCTTCAGATGTTCACCTCCCTGCAAAAAATGAATGTCCCCTCAAAGCTCATTATTTATTCCAACGCCGGCCACTGGCCCAGCTGGTACGAAATGGCGCTGTACTACACCGCGCACCTCGAATGGTTCCACCAATACCTCGGAGGAGACGCGCCGCCCTGGTCCGCCGAACAATTCCTGCGCAACTCCGTCTTCGACGCCGCCACGGGCCAGCGCATCAAGTAGCATCGCGGCTTCGGCCACGGGAAGCCCAAATAGGGTCCAACGGCGAAGCGCACGACATCCGTTGCATTCATCCTGCGTTTAGGTTGCCTTTGCCAAGGTTTAGCCGCGAGGGTCTCTCACTCGAAGGAGATCAACTATGAACATCCAACGAAAAATCGCCATCATCATCACCGCCACGCTGTTCGGCGTGGGTATCGCCTCGGCCCAAGAAAAGAAAATCAAACGCTCCGATCTACCCCCCGCCGTAGAAAAAACCGTCGCCGCCGAAAGCTCCGGCGCCACGATTCTCGGCTTCTCCCAAGAAAAAGAAAAAGGCCAAACCTTCTATGAAGCCGAAATGAAGGTGAACGGCCACAGCAAGGACATCCTCATCGATACGTCAGGCGCAATCGTCGAAGTGGAAGAGGAAGTCGCCCTGGACGCTTTGTCCCCGGAAGTCAAAGCCGGGCTCACCGCGAAAGCCGGCCAAGGCAAGATTCTGAAAGTGGAGTCCATCAAGAAACACGACAAGCTCGTCGCCTACGAAGCAAAAGTCAATACAAACGGCAAGAAGTCCGAAGTCCAAATCGGTCCCGACGGCAAGCCCCTCGACCATGAAGAATAGCCTGACCCGGCGCAGCTTGCTGCAACGCGCAAGCTGCGCCATCGCGGCAGCAGCGTTCCCCCGCGGTCTCGCCCTGGCCGCGGAATCCGTCAGCCCGGTCACCACCAAACTCAGCACGTACATGAGCGAAGCTCGCGATCGCGCGCTTCCCGAAGACGTCATCGCGAAGGTTAAGGAACACCTCCTCGACACCATCGCCGCCATGATCTCCGGCTCTCAGTTGCCCCCGGGACGCGCCGCCATCGAATTCGCCCGCGCCTACGGCGGTGAAAAAATCTCAACCGTCGCCGCCTCGCATATCCTCTGTGGACCTATCGAGGCCGCACTCGCCAACGGCGTCCTCGCGCACTCCGATGAGACCGACGACTCCCACGCCCCATCCCAATCGCATCCCGGCTGCGCCACCGTCCCCGCCGCTCTGGCCGTCGGCGAAAAGTTCGCCATCACTGGAAATCAGTTCCTGCGCGCCGTCGCCCTCGGCTACGACATCGGGCCCCGCGTCACCATGACCCTGGGCGCCGTGGACTTGCAGCGCCAAGCTCACAAAAGCACTCACAGCATCGCTGGAATTTTCTCCGCCGCCGCGTCCGCCGGCTGCGCGGCAAATCTCAACGCCCAGCAAATGCGCTGGCTCCTCGATTATTCCGCGCAACAATGCTCCGGCATTCTGGCCTGGCAGCGCGACACCGATCACATCGAAAAGTCTTTCGTCTTCGCCGGCATGCCCGCACGCAGCGGCACCACCGCGGCCTTGCTGGTGCAATCCGGCTGGACCGGCGTCGCCGACATTTTCTCCGGCCCCGACAATTTCCTTCTCGCCTTCGCACCGCAAGCCCAAGCTGCCCCCGATCCCGCGGGTCTGATCGAGCAGCTCGGCGAGCGCTACGAAGTCACGCGCACCAACATCAAGAAATGGACCGTAGGTTCGCCCATCCAAGCCCCTCTCGACGCTCTAGAAAATCTCCAAAAGCGGCATCCCTTCGACGCCGACCATGTCCAGCAATTGATCGTGCGCCTCGCTATCCTCGAGGCAAAAACTGTGAACAACCGCGAGATGCCTGACATCTGCCTGCAGCACATGATGGCCGTGATGCTGCTCGACAAGACCGCCTCGTTCCAAGCCGCCCACGACAAGCCGCGCATGCAAGACCCCGCCATTCTCCGCCAGCGCGCGAAAATTCAGCTTGTCCCCGACGAGGAGCTCCAGCAGCGCCTGCCGCGCCGCGAGGCCATCGTTGAACTCACCCTCACCGATGGCACGCATCTCACCGAGCGCGTCGAAGCGGTACGCGGCACAGCCGAAAATCCCATGACCCGCGACGAGGTCGTTGCAAAATCCCGCGACCTCATGGCTCCTGTCCTCGGGGAAGCCCCCTGCGCCAACCTCATCCAGAAAGTGCTCGAACTGGAGAACGTCAAGGACATCCGCGAACTTCGTCCGCTGCTCTCAGCGCAGGCCCACGAGCGCCGCTTGTTTCTCGCGTGATCCCGTTTCTGCAACTCCTGCCAAACCCGCTACGGATGCAGCCACCGCGCGATCCCCTTGGACTTGAGCGTGACCAGCAGAGGCTGCGGCCGTGGCGGGCGAGTCACCCGCCCGTCGGAAGTCACTGAATCCGATCCGATCTGTGTTGCAAAGGAATCCACAATGCACTACACTGTAGTGCATGAAGACCGAAGTCTACAGTTGGCGCCTCTCCGGTGAACTCAAGTCCGACTTAGAGCGCGAAGCCCGCCTCCGCAAGCTTTCCGTTTCCTCGGTCCTCGACCTGGCCGTCCGCGATTGGCTGAAGAAAAGCGACGGAGATCCCGCGGAAAACGAGATGCAGCGCAAACTTCACGCCGCTGCCGCGAGTTGCCTGGGAGTTCTCGCAGGTCGCAACCCGCGTCGCGCCGAATCCGCCCGCAAATCGATTCGCGAGCGCCTGCGCCGGCGCTATGCCCGCTAACGCGCTCATCGATACTGGTGCGATTGTCGCGCTGTTGGACCGGAGCGATCGATGGCATCGCCCCTGCGCGACCGCGTTCGGGCAGCTCCGGCTTCCTCTCCTAACTTCCGAGGCTGTTCTGACCGAACTATTCCATCTCGTTGGCGACACGCAAATGGAGATGGAAGCCGCGTGGAAGTTCGTCCGCTCCGGCGCTCTGGTTCTCGGCACCATCGAACATGCGGAACTCCGCCACCTGCACAACTTGATGTCCCGCTACTGGGATCGCCCCATGGACTTCGCCGATGCCACCCTCGTGTACCTGGCAAAACGCGAATCCCTCTCCGCCATTCTCACCGTCGATCAAGCCGACTTCGCAACCTACCGCATCGAAGGCAAGCGCCAATTCCGCATCCTGCCAGTCGATCAACCGTAACCGCACGCACCCATGTGTTCGCACGCTGCAGCCGCGGTCTTCAGACCGCGGGGTTTAGAGGAACGTGTAGCGAGATTCTTGGGCGTGCAAAGAGCGGCGATGAGGGCGGCCAGTTCAACTTCGGCACGGATCCTATAGGTGCCGGGCTCTTCAGCTCGGCGAACCCGCCCGGAGAAAATGCTGTCAGAACGCTTCTGCTAGCAACCCGGCTAGGCCAAAACCATCCACCAACGATCTCCTCAACCCTGCCACCCAGTCCTAGGACGCCTAGCCTTCTTGGCCTACCGCGCGCCCTCCGGTCGTTCGATTGCTTCCCCGTACCCTGCCGGGTTACAGTGGCGCTTCATGCTGCCGTTCTGGTTTCATCTGTTCGCGCCTCGCCACTTCTCCCGGGTCCTTCCGCTCGCGATCCTCGCGTTCGCCATGGCCCTGTGCACCGCCCTGACCCCCAGCTTGTCCGCCCAATCCACCGAAATCATTCCCGTCAGCCAAGTCCAACCCGGCATGCAAGGCTACGCCTACACCATCTTCGCCGGCGACCAGATCGAGAAGTTCGATCTCGAAGTCATCGGCGTCATGCCGAATTTTCTCGGCCCACGCCAGTCCATCATTCTCGTCCAGCTCAAAGGCCCCAAAGTCGAGCACACCGGCGTGGTCGCCGGAATGAGCGGCAGCCCCGTTTATATCGAAGGCAAACTCGCCGGCGCGCTCTCCCTCAAGCTCGGCGTCTTCACCAAGGAAGCCATCGCGGGAGTCACGCCCATTGAGGACGTTCTCCGTCCTTCCGCGCAAGACAACGCGCCGTCCGTCTCGGCCCAACAGTTCGCGCTACCCAATGAGACGTCATCGCGTTCGGGTGTTCCCTCCGGTTCCGCTCTCGAACCCATCGCGACCCCGCTCGTTTTTTCCGGCTTTCAGTCCGCGACCCTGCAGCAGTTCGCGCCGCAAATCCAAAATTACGGCTTCGTCGCCGCCCAGGGCGGCACCGCCGCTCCGCGTGTCGACGATGCCCACCTCGTCCCTGGTGACATGGCCGGTATGGTTCTCGTCCAGGGCGACGCCTCCATCAATTCC
>JBGOVR010000242.1:0-4336 GCA_041478205.1 Candidatus Acidiferrum sp. | reverse complement strand
GCAACGACTGTGGCAGGGGCCCGAAAGCAATGGGGAAGGCAGAGACTGCATCCCGCAACAAAAACGTTTCTGGCGCTGCGGATCGCGGTGAATCGAGAGATGGAGGAACTCGGGCAGTTTCTTTCTCGGACCCCCGCCACATTAAATTCGGGCGGCCGCTGGGTGGTGTTGAGCTACCACTCACGCGAAGACCGCCTGGTCAAGCACGCGTTTCAACAGGGAGAGCGTGAGGGAACGCTGCAGGTGCTGACCAAACACGTGATCCAGCCGTTGGAGAGAGAAGTCTCGGTGAACCCAAGATCGCGAAGTGCGAAGTTGCGGTGCGCGGAAAGAGTGTAAGGATGAAGTCGAGGAAGAAAAAGCGGGTCGCAACGCAATTTCACACCGTGAAGCGGATCGACAATTCGCGGCTGGTGCGCAATGTGGAGCCGGTGCGCTTACGCGGCCTCTACCGCACGGCCGGGCTGGGCGGAATCGTCGCGGTGTTCTTCATGATGTACATCTACCAGCACTTCCGTTGCATCGATTTGAGCTTTCAGCTGGAAGACATGAAGCACACGCAGATGCAGACGGGCGCGCTAAATTCGGAATTGCGGCTGGAGATCGAAGCGCTGCGCGATCCGCGACGCATCGACGTGATTGCGCGCCGCCAGCTGGGCTTGACGCAGCCGTTGCCCACACAGGTGCAGGAGTACGACGCTCCGAGCGGGGCGGAAGTGGCGGCGGCCCGGTATGTGCGTCCCAATCGCGAATAGCAACGCCGTAACGATTGCATCGTGCCTCGTGGACGCCATCTCGCGCGGGGTCACACACAAAAACCAGTTTGCGGTAATTCCAATCAACTTCCAACCGGAGCGCTTGCCGACCTAGACTCCCATGCGACACAACCGAGCTCACGCCGCTGTTGGAGGCCGCACAGCGGCCAACCGTTTGCTGATCGTCGCCGGCGTGGCGCTGTTGTGGATCACGGCGGTCTTCGGGCGCCTCACCTACCTGCAACTCGTACGTCACAGCGATTATCTAGTTCGCGCGCAACGCCAGCAGCAGCGCACCTTTGAGATCACACCGAAGCGGGGTGTCATCTACGACCGGAACATGCACGCGTTGGCGATGAGCGTGCCGGTAAAATCGGCATTCGCCGTGCCGTCGGAGATCGTGGACGAATCGCTCGCGGCGCATCTTTTGTCGGGGGTGGTCAATATTCCGCAGGACGTGCTGCAGGCACGGTTCGAATCGTCGCGCTCGTTCGCGTGGATTTCCCGCAAGCTGCCGCCGGAAAAAGTGGAGGCGGTGGAAGGGCTCAACCTGAAGGGCATCTATTTTCAGGAAGAAAATCAGAGGTTTTATCCGAAGCGCGATCTTGCCGCGCACGTTCTGGGTTTTGTCGATCCCGATGAGAAGGGGCTCGGGGGGATCGAATCGGAGCTAGACAGCCAGATTCGCGGCAAGAGCGAAAAAATTATCGTCATGGCCGACGCGCGCCAGCGGTGGTTTGACGGCAGCGAGGCGCAACGCGAGAGCGGCGCGGACGTGATACTCACGCTGGACGAAAAAATCCAGTACATCGCGCAGCGCGAGCTGGCCGCGGCGATTGAGAAGACCCACGCGATTGCCGGCACGGCGATCGTCATGAATCCGAACACCGGTGAAATCCTGGCGCTCGCCAATTGGCCAAAGTTTAATCCGAACGCGGCCACCACCGCGCCCGCGGAATGGCGGATGAACCGCGCGGTCAGCGCGGTGTACGAACCGGGCTCCACGTTCAAGCTGATTACCCTGGCGGCGGCTTTCGATCAGAACGTGACGCGCCCGGACGAAGTATTCGATTGCGAAAACGGCGCCATCATCATCGCCGGCCATCGCATACACGATCACAAGCGTTTTAGCTTGCTGAGCGTGGCGGACATCCTCGCCAAATCGAGCGACGTTGGCGCGATCAAGATCGCGGTGCGGCTGGGTCCCCCGAAATTCTACGAATACATTCGGGCGTTTGGCTTCGGCTCGCTCACGGGGCTCGATTTGCCGGGGGAGAGCAAGGGGATTCTGCGCCACCTGGAAAACTGGACGCCCGTGTCGATCGGTGCAATTCCCATGGGACAGGAAATCGGCGTTACGCCGATCCAACTGGTGACGGCGGTTTCCGCGATTGCCAACGGCGGCTTGCTCTATAAGCCCCACGTGGTGCAGGAACTGCGTCGCGGCAAAAAAGCTTTGCCTGCCGAAGGTCCCCTGGCACCGGCGGAGCCGAGACGCGTGATCCGCCCGGAAACCGCCGCAACGCTTCGACAGCTCATGGAAGGCGTAGTGTTGAACGGAACAGGTCCGCTGGCGCGCCTGGATGGCTGGACCGCGGCCGGTAAGACAGGCTCGGCGCAGAAAATCGATCCGGCAACCGGGCGTTATTCTCCAACGCAACTGATCGCGTCGTTCAGCGGTTTTGCGCCGGTGAGCAACCCGGCGGTGACCATTCTCGTGTCGCTGGACTCGCCCGTGGGACTTCATGAGGGCGGGCAGGTCGCGGCGCCGGTGTTCAAGCGCATCGCCGAGCAGGTGTTGTCCTATCTCGACGTTCCGCGGGACGTGCCGCTGAATCCGCGATTGATTCAGGCTGCGTACAAGCGCCAAGGCGTCACGGACGGCATGGCGCTGGAAGACTTTACGGCGACGGATTTTACCGGGCAGCCGGATGAATTGCGGTTGGAGTCAAACGAGCCAGCGCCGAAGGAATCGAAGGAGCACGCGCCCGAGGTGATGATGCCTGCCGAAGAAGGCGGTGACATCACGGTGCCGGATTTCGCGGGGAAGACAATGCGGGATGTTACGGAAATGTGCTTGCACCTGGGGCTGGAGCCGGTGCTGGCTGGCAGCAATCTTGCAATGGAACAGACGCCCACGGCGGGAACAAGAGTTAGGCGCGGAGCGAAGGTGGCGATTCAATTCGGGACCCCGCCGCTGAAGCCCGCGAAGGCGCACAAGAGATCCAGGAATTAGAGCGACAATGAGGTTGACCGCTCCGCGGTCGCACATGGGATTGACGCAGACCAAAGAACAAGAACGCACCTCCGCTACAAACCTCAGCGACGACCAACGGGGCGATGCGATGCCCGAGTGCGTCCCAAATCGAAATGTGAAGCTGAGCGCGCTGCTCGATGGCGTGGAAAGCAGCGTGTCCGCAGCGGTGGGCGAGCTGGATATCCGCCAAGTGGTTTGCGACTCGCGGAAGGTTCAGCCGGGTACGCTCTTTTTTGCATTGCACGGCGTCAAGGCGGACGGGAATGCCTTCATCCGCGACGCGGTCGCTCGAGGCGCGGTGGCCATTGCCAGCGAAGAGGCCGCACCGGAGACATTGCCTTCGAGCGTTGCCTGGATGCAAGTGCGCGAAGCGCGCAAAGCATTGGCTATTGCCGCTGCAAATTTCTTCGGCCATCCCGCGGAAGCGTTGCAGCTTGTCGCGGTCACCGGCACCAATGGAAAGACCACGACAACGTCGCTGATCGATGCCATCGTCAAAGGCTCCGGGGCGAAGACCGGTCTTTTCGGCACGATCGCGTATCACACGCCGCTCCGCGAATATCCCGCGCCCAACACGACACCCGAATCGGTCGACCTGCAGGGATTTTTCGCCGAGATTCGCGATGCTGGCGGGCGTTACGCGATTTTGGAAGCAAGTTCGCACTCGCTCGCGATGGACCGCCTGTGGAACTGCCATTTCGCGGCGGCGGTCTTCACCAACCTCACGCGCGAGCACATGGATTATCACAAGACCTTCGAAGATTATTTCGCCGCAAAGCGGCGGCTGTTTGAAGGTACCGGCGCAGGCGCCCCGGAAGTCGCTATCCTCAACACCGATGATGCATACGGAAAGCGGTTGGCCGGCCTGGTGAAGAACACCGTGACGTATGGCCTGAATTCCGCTGCCGATCTGACCACCAAGAAATTTCAACTCACGTTTTCCGGTTTGTCTTTCACGGCGCAGACGCCCAACGGCAAAGTGCAGGTTTCCTCGCGACTGGTGGGCCGCATCAACGTCTACAATATTCTGGCTGCGATTGGCGCCGCGCAGGCGCTGGGCCTCTCGAACGAAGTCATCGAGGCCGGCATCCGCAGTCTTGAAAGCGTGTCAGGACGATTCCAGCGCATCGATCTCGGCCAGCCGTTTTTCGTGGTGGTCGACTACGCGCATACCGATGATGCTTTGGAAAATTTAATTCGCACGGCTCGCGAGCTGAACCCCAAAGGCCGCATCATCATTCTATTCGGCTGCGGCGGCGGGAAAGATCGCACCAAGCGTCCAGTAATGGGCGAAGCCGCCGGCCGTCTGAGCGACCTGACGATC
>JBGOVR010000137.1:0-11769 GCA_041478205.1 Candidatus Acidiferrum sp. | reverse complement strand
TCTCCTTTGGGATTAGTTGACGCCAATAATATCGGCGGCCATGGCCTTGAGGGAATCACGGGCCGCGGCCACGGTGCGATCGATGTCTTCGGTGGTATGCGCGATGGAGACGAAGGCCGCCTCGAATTGCGACGGCGCCAGGAAAATTCCGCGATCGAGCATTTCACGAAAGAACCGCGCATAACGCTTGGTGTCGGAACGCTTGGCTCCGACGTAATCGCGGACGGGTTCCGGGGCGAAGAAGAGGGTGCTCAGGGAACCCGTGGAGTTGACCTGCGCGACGATTCTGGCTTCCGCGAGCGCCTTGCGCAATCCCGTGGCAAGCTGATCCGCCATCTGCGAAATTCCGTGGTACATCGCCGGGGCGGTCAACTGTTTCAGGGTGGCGATGCCGGCGCGCATCGCCAGCGGATTGCCGGCCAACGTGCCCGCCTGATAGACGGGGCCCAGCGGTGCGACATTGTTCATGAGCTCGGCGCGTCCACCGTAGGCCGCAACCGGCAGGCCTCCCCCGATGATCTTCCCCAGGATGGTGAGATCCGCTTCGATGCCAAGAAACTGCTGCACCGCACCATTGTGTATCCGAAAGCCGGTGATGACCTCGTCGACGATCAGCAGCGCGCCATGCCTGCGGGTGATCTCCCGCAACCCGGCCAAGAAACCCGGCTCCGGCAGGACAACGCCCATGTTGGCGGCAATGGGCTCGACGATTACGGCGGCAATCGCACCTTTGTGCTGCCCGAAGAGGTGCTCGACGGCGTTCAAATCGTTGTACGGGGCGTTGAGGGTCAACTGCGCGAGCGCTTGCGGAACGCCGGGACACTCCGCGATGCCCAAGGTTGCCAGACCCGATCCGGCCTCGGAAAGAAAACTGTCGGCATGCCCGTGATAGCAACCTTTAAATTTCAAGAGGAAATCGCGTTTGGTGACGCCGCGGGCCAGGCGCACCGCACTCATGGTGGCTTCCGTGCCACTGGAAACGAAGCGGATTTTCTCGATAAACGGGATGGCGCGGGTGATGAGCAGCGCCAGCTCTAGCTCCAGCTCGGTGGTGACACCGAAGCTGGTGCCGCGCTGAGCCTGCTCGGCGATCGCCGCGGTGACCGCCGGATGGGCGTGCCCCAAAATCATGGCGCCCCAGGAGCAGACATAGTCGAGCAACTCGTTGCCATCGGCATCGTAGAGGCGGGAACCCTGGCCACGCTCGATGATGAGTGGCTCGCCCCCGACGGAGCGAAACGCGCGGACGGGGCTGTTTACGCCGCCGACGAGGACTTTTTCGGCGCGTTCAAAAATCTCTCGCGAGCGCCGCCGATCGCGATTCATTTTGGTCTTCGGAGTACCCATGATTGAGGCTCTAAACTATCACGACTATCACGGCGCGAGCCACCGTGCGACGTCCTTGGCGAAATAGGTCAGAATGATGCCGGCTCCCGCGCGCTGAATGGACGTGAGGATTTCGGTGACGATGCGCCGCTCATCCAGCCAGCCGTTGCGAACGGCGGCTTTGACCATCGCGTATTCTCCGCTGACGCTGTAGGCCGCAATCGGCACATCGAAGGTGTCGCGCACCTGGCGAATGATGTCGAGGTAGGGCAAGGCGGGCTTGATCATCACCATGTCCGCGCCTTCTTCGAGGTCGAGCGCGACTTCCTTCAGGGCCTCGCGGGCGTTGGCGGGGTCCATCTGGTAGCTGCGACGATCGCCGAATTGCGGCGCGGAGTCCGCGGCTTCGCGAAATGGGCCATAAAAACCGGAGCAGTACTTGGCGGCGTAGGAGAGGATGGCAATGTTCTCGAACTTGTGTTCATCGAGCTTCTCGCGGATGGCCGCCACGCGGCCGTCCATCATGTCCGAGGGAGCAATAATGTCCGCGCCGGCGCGAGCGTGCGATAGCGCCTGCTCGGCGAGAATCGGAAGGGTGGCGTCGTTGGCGACGTCGCCGTGCTCGATCACGCCGCAATGGCCGTGATCGGTGTACTCACAGAGGCAAACGTCGGTCATCACCACGAGGTTGAGATTGGCTTTGCGGATGGCTTGAATCGCGCGCTGGACTACGCCTTGCGCCGAAGTAGAGCTGGTGCCGCGAGGATCCTTCGAGTCCGGCAATCCAAACAACATGATTCCGGGAATGCCCAGAGCTGCGACTTCGCGGCAGTCTTCGGCAATCTGATCCGCCGATTGCTGGAAGACGCCGGGCATGGAACTGACTTCCTGGCGAACGTTGCTGCCCGGACAAACGAACATGGGATAGATCAGGCCGGCGGTGGTGAGGCGAGTCTCGCGCACGAGACCGCGGAGGGCTTCGGTGCGGCGCAAGCGCCTGGGCCGATGGGTGGGGAAACTCATTGGTGCTTTGCTCCTGCGGCGGAATGCTTTGTGGTGCCGGTGAAGTGCTCTTCTAGTGCGTCGACTACCGCAGCCGCGGTGGTATCCGCGGCCATCACGATGCGCTGAACTCCGGACTCGCGAAGTGCGCTGGCCGTGACGGGTCCAATAGCCACAATGGCTAGTCTTTTTTGCAGAACGCCCAACTGCTCGCGGCCTGCCAGCTCGGTGAAATTGTGAACCGCGGTTGGGCTGAAAAACAGAACCGCGTCAGCGTCGCCTTGAGCGATCTTAGCAACGCGTTCTCGGTCTACATCAGTCGGAAGCAGTGTCCGATACGCGACTACTTCCGTTACATTCGCCCCGAGACGCCGAAGTTCCGTCGGCAAATCGGGATTCGCGCGGTCGCTGCGAGGCAGAAAGACATGTTGCGCTCGCAGGCACTCGCCCAATTCTTCGGCGAGCGCAACACCGAGATGCGTTCTGGCCACATAGTCTACCGAAAAGCCGCCCTTTTTGGCTTCCTCCCGGGTGGCGGGCCCAACGACAGCGACATGCGGGCGCTTGCCCGATTGATTGAGATTACGAGACAGGGTGTTGCTTCGCGCGACCACAGCGTGAACCGCATTGGCGCTTGTGAATAGCACCCAATCGAACCGTTCCCATTCGAGCAGAGCCGCATCCAGAGGAGCGTAATCCTCGGGCGCGGCGAACGATACCAAGGGAAGCAAAACCGGGATGGCGCCGCGCTTGGTGAGCTGTGCGAAAAGCTCGGAACTTTGCGAGGCGGCGCGCGTGATCACGACGCGCTTCCCTGCCAAAGGCGATGCGGCGGCTTCAGCCACGCTGGCGGCTCACTTCTTCGAGAATGCTTTGCGCGCCGGCTTCGATGAGGAGACGAGCCATATGCTCGCCGAGTTCCCTGGCCTGTTCCGGCGGCGCGGTGGCACGCTGCTTCACGTACTGAATGCCATCGACGGAGCAGACGCAGGCTTCCAGAACGAGTTCTCCCCGCTCAAGGCGTGCCCATGCACCTAGTGGCACTTGGCAGCCGCCTTGTAACGCGGACAGCAAGGCGCGCTCGGCCATGATGGCCGTGCGCGTTTCGGCATCATCAAGTTTCTCGAGGGCGGCTGCCGCGTCCGTGTCGTTCGCGCGACACTCGGCGACGATGGCGCCCTGCCCGACCGCGGGCATGCACACTTCTGGGGAAAGCGTTTCACTGATGCGGTGGCTGCAGCCGAGGCGGTCGAGGCCGGCCTTCGCGAGCATCACGGCATCGTACTCGCCGCTCTCTACTTTGCGCAGGCGGGTGTCGACGTTGCCGCGGAGATCACGCACGTCGAGATCCGGACGGATGTGGCGAAGCTGTGCCTGGCGGCGAAGACTGCCGGTGCCGACACGCGCTCCCTGGCGCAGATTCGCGAGGGTGGCGCCATTGTTGGAGACCAGGCAGTCTCGCACATCTTCACGGCGGCAGACCGCAGGAAATGACAGCCCGGACGGCGTATCGGTGGGAATGTCCTTCACACTGTGGACCGCGATATCGATGGACTCCTCGAGCAGCGCGTCTTCCAGCTCCTTGATGAAAATTCCCTTTCCACCAATTTGCGTCAAGGGCGATTGCTGTAACTTGTCACCAGAAGTCTTGATGATGACGATCTCGCCTTCGACGCCGGTCGCCTGGAAGATTTGCTTGCGGACGAATTCGGCCTGCCATTTCGCCAGCAGGCTGCCGCGAGTTCCAATCCGGAGAGGCCTCACGGTTTCTCCCGATTGGATAAGAACAAGTCCCGGAGCGCTTCGACATTCTGAATCTTGCGACGCAACTCCCGCTCGCCGCGTAAACGCTCGGCTGGCTCCAGCAGCAGCTTCTCGAGCAATTCGTCCATTAGCGATTCCACTCGCCCACGGTCGGTCACACTCAGATGCCCCATAGCCGCCATGCGCGCATGGACGAACGATGCACGTTCTTCGCGCAGGCGGGCGCGGAGCGCGTCCACGAGCCCAACCAGCTCAACGCTAGCTTGCCAGGACAAAAACTTGCCGACGTGTTCCTCCAGGATGGCCTCGGCGCGAGGGACTTCGCTCTGTCGCGCTTGGCGGTTTTGTTGCACGATGTCAGTCAGGTCATCCAGGCCGTAGACGTAGACGTTATAGAGGTCCGACGCCGCGGCCTCGATGTTGCGCGGCAATCCCAAATCCATCAGGAATAGCGCACGATTCCCACGCGCCGCCATGGCGGCCTGCAGAACGCCACGTGTCAAGACAGGTTCCTCGGAAGCGACGGAGGCTACGATCACATCGGGCAGGAGGAGCGCGGTGTCCCATTGCCCCCAGTCGAGAACGCGGCCGCCGAATTGCTGGGCCAGAGCTTCGGCGCGGTCGCGGGAACGGTTCATGACGAACAGATGGGCGATGCCGCGATCGCGAAGTGTCGACAAAACCTGCTCGCTGATAGTGCCTGCTCCCAGAACCAGTGCGGTGCGCTCGGTCAGCTTGCCAAAAATGCGTTCGGCGAGTTTCACACCGGCGGCTGCGACGGACATCGGGCGGGTGCCGAGTTCGGTCTCGGTGCGGACACGCTTGCCGACCTCCAAAGCGCCTTGAAAAAGACGGTTGAGCACCGGGCCGGTTGCGCCTTGTTCGTGCGCGAAACGGTAGGCCTCGCGGACCTGGCCGAGGATTTCCGCTTCGCCGAGCAACATGGAATCGAGTCCGGCGGAGACACGGAAGAGGTGGCGCACGGCGTCCCGATCGTAGTGGTGATAGAGCGCGCCACTCAGAACATCAGGGCGCACGGAGTGAAACTCGCTCAGAAACGAAGAGAGGCCTGGTGCGCACTCGTGGGAAGATTCGGGGGGGACGCCGTAGATTTCGCTGCGATTACAGGTCGACAAGACGAGGGTCTCTTCCAGGATGCCGCGCGAGCGCAACTCATCCGCGGCACGGCGCGCCTGCTCCGTGGTGAACGACACCCTTTCGCGCACCTCCACGGGTGCGGTGCGATGGTTCAGGCCGACGAGAACGATTTCCATTGCCTTGCCTGGGCGCTCCTAAAAGTACCGATGACTGTGCGAGAGATAGAGATTTACGACCGTGAAACTGAGCACCACTACGAAAAAATTGAAAATGCAAAGCCTGGAGGCGCGGGCGCCGCGCCACGCGGTGGTGCGGGCCAGTTGGAGATAGACGGCGTAGAGCAAGAGTACAAGTAGCGTGATCACGTACTTGGGGTCGTAATACCAATACTGGCCAGTCAGGCGATCTACCCAGATAAAACCGAGAACGGTGCCGATGGCGATGGAGACGAGGCCGACGAGTACGCTGGATTGGCTCATGCGCTCGAGAAGTTCCAGGGCTGGCAGGCGCCAAACAATGTCGCCGAGCTTGCGGTCGCGTAAGAGGCGATCCTCGACCAGGAAAATCAAACTGACTACGAAGGATAGAGCGAAGGCGGCGTAGGCAAGAATGCTGAGAGTTACGTGAAACGCGAACAAGGGCCCGTGAGCGGGAGTTGGCGACAGACGGTCGGCCGGAGCCAGATGCGCGGCGAGAAAGAACGCCAAGATAAACGGCAATACAAAGGCGCCGACCGAACGCTGGCGATGGTAGACCTCAAGGCCTAAGTAGGTCAGAGCGAGGAGCCAGCCGAAGAGGGACATGGAGCCGTAAAGATCGTGGTAGGGAACGGTGTGAAGGCCCCTGGAGCGTTCCAAAAGGGCAAAATAATGGGCGATCAGACCGAGAGTCAGAAACACGGTTCCGAGACGTCCGGCTATTTCCCTGCCCGAATACAAAAATCGCACGTAGGAACCCAGGCTCAGGCAGTAGGCGAGGATCGTCAGAAATAGAAATAGATGAGGCATTGGCTGTTCCCGCGCGCATCCGCGAAGCGTCGACCACCCTGCGCTTGTCCCCCGGATGGCGTGAGATTGTCAGCCTAGAGTATAGCCCAGCCACGGAAGACCCAGCACCGCCACCGCGTCCGGGTAGTCTGCGCGTTACTTCTTGGGCTCCTACTGCCCTTTGGGACAGGGAGAGCAAGCGCCGCCAGGATTTGCTATGCTTCCGAATAGACCAAAGATGAGCCTCCAAACGAGTTCCCTGAACCGCAAGGAGTTGTTTTTGCGCGCGTGTCGTAGCGAGGCGGTACCGCGGGTGCCGGTGTGGATGATGCGGCAGGCGGGCCGATACCTGCCAGAATATCGGGAAATTCGCGCGAAGCACGCTTTTCTGGAAGTTTGCAAGACGCCGGATCTGGCCGTAGAAGTCTCGTTGCAACCCTTTCGCCGGCTTGGCGTTGATGCCGTGATCGTGTTCTCCGACATACTGATTCCGGCTGAAGCCATGGGGCTTAAGCTGGAACTCGGCGATGCCGGACCCAACTTGCCGGAACCCGTGCGCACTGAGGCGGACGTCAAGAAGCTCCGAGACTTCGACCCGGAAACGGAAACTGGGTTCCTGATGGAGGCGATCCGGCGGATCGTCCACGAAGTCGGACCGACTGTGCCGGTGCTTGGTTTCGCGGCGGCGCCTTGGACGCTCGCCTGTTACATGGTGGAGGGGCGTACGAAAGAAGGCTTCGCGACGGTCAAGAGCTTCCGGTATCACGAACCCGAGGTGTTCGAGGCTCTCCTTTTCAAGATCGCGCGGGCGACGGTATCGTATCTGAAAGCGCAAATCGCAGCGGGCGCCGCCGCCGTGCAAATATTCGATACGTGGTGTGGTGAACTCAACCTCGCGGATTACGAAGCTTTCGCGCTGCCTGCCGTCAAAATGATGATTTCAGCGATCGACGGCGAGGTGCCGGTGATCTACTACACCAAGGCTTCGCATCACTTGCTGGCAGCCATCGCGCGGTCTGGCGCGGATGTGCTGAGCGTCGATTGGCGCATCGATTTGTCCGAACTGCGGAGGTCGCTGGGGCCAAAGATCGCCTTGCAAGGTAATGTGGATCCGGCGATCCTGTTCGCCCCGCCGGAGAAGATTCGCAGGGTGACGCAGGAAACTGTTGGAGCACTCGGCGGCGTGGGCCACATCTTGAATCTCGGACACGGAATCCTGCAACACACGCCGGTGGAAAATGCCAAGCTTTTCATCGAAACAGGGCAGCAGGTGGGAATCGCAGAAGCGAAACCCGCGGTTCAGTCGCGTTGAGGTTCTAAAGCCGTGACGCTCGCCAACCCAAGCTTGCAGCGGATGCGCGAGGAACTCCGCGTCGGCGAAGAGTTTCTTGCAAGATACAATCGCCCGGGCCCGCGCTATACAAGCTACCCGACGGCTCCTGTTTGGAATGACGCCTTCGGCCCCGACGACCTGGAACGAGTACATGAAGAGGCGGATCGTGCGCGCTCACCGGTCTCGCTCTACATGCATATTCCCTTCTGCGAGAGCCTGTGCCTGTTTTGCGCCTGCAACGTCATCATCCAGAAAGACAAGGGCGTTGCTCCGCCGTATTTAGGCGTTCTGAAACGCGAACTGGAGCGCGTGAGCCGCAGCGTTTCGCGCAAACGGCCGGTGGTGCAGTTCCATTGGGGCGGCGGCACCCCAACATACCTGACGCCACACCAGATCGAAGACCTATTCAGCGCCGCGCGAGAACACTTCACCTTCGCGCCCGACGCGGAAGTGGGCATCGAAGTAGACCCACGCGTAACGTCCCGAGAGCATCTGGAAACTCTGCGTCGGCTGGGATTTAACCGCCTGAGCATGGGCGTCCAGGACTTTCATCCTGAAGTGCAGAAAGCCATTAACCGCATCCAGCCATTCGAATTGACGCGCGATCTAATTTCCGCAGCCCGCGAGTTGGGTTTTGACAGCATCAACGTGGACCTGATTTACGGCTTGCCGTACCAAAGCCCCGAACGCTTCGCGCATACCGTGGATCAGATTCTGCAGATCGGGCCCGACCGCGTTGCGCTCTTCAGCTACGCGCATGTTCCCTGGCTCAAAAAGCAGCAGGGCTCCTTTGCCGCGCACCTTCCCGAAGGCATGCAAAAGTTTGAGATCTTTCGAACCGGGCTGTTGAAGTTTCTTGAAGCCGGCTATCTCTACATCGGCATGGACCACTTCGCGAAACCCGGCGATGAACTGGCAATTTCCCAGAAGAACCGCACCCTGCATCGCAACTTTCAAGGCTATACCACCAAAGCTGGCGCCGACCTTTATGGCATGGGTGTGACCGCGATCAGCGGCATCCAAAACGCGTATGCGCAAAATTATCGTGACCTCCCTTCCTGGGAAAAGGCAGTAGCCGACCGCGGCATCGCCACTATGCGCGGCTATCATCTTTCCGACGACGACCGTCTGCGCCGCGCGGTCATCAGCCGCCTGCTCTGCCATACGATCGTAGTGAAGGCAGAGATTTCCCGCGAATTCGGCATCGATTTCGATCGTTACTTCGCGGAAGAGTTGCGGCAGCTCGAGCCTTCGCGCGAAGACGGTCTGGTCCTTCTCGAACCCGATGAAATTCGCACCACCTGGCTGGGACGGATCTTCATTCGAAACCTC
The DNA here is from genome assembly GCA_041478205.1 of Candidatus Acidiferrum sp. GTDB lineage: Bacteria > Acidobacteriota > Terriglobia > Acidiferrales > UBA7541 > Acidiferrum. The sequence goes on along the minus strand of JBGOVR010000137.1, from coordinate 2,928 downwards.
GCGATGGTCTTCGATCCCTACTTGGAAAAACAGCAGCTCAACGCCAAGCCGCTGTTTTCGAAAACGCTGTAGTATGTCGAGCCACCGCGCCGAGCCGTGACCTCTCACGTTCCAGCACTCGTCGTAGGTGGGGGCATTTCGGGCCTGGTTTGCGCCTATGCGCTGCGCAAAGCAGGAATTGACGCGCTTCTCATCGAGGCCTCGCAGCGTCCCGGGGGAGTAATTCACTCCGAGCGGCGGGAAGGCTATCTTCTTGAGCTTGGGCCGCAGAGTTTCAGCGGCACATCCGTGTTGCACACCCTTTGCAGCGAACTCTCCCTCGAAAACGAGCTCTTGGAAGCACCTGCGCGGGCGCCCAGGTACGTCCTGGTCGAGGGAGAGCTGCGCCCTGTTCCCCTTAGTCCACAGGCGTTCTTCGGCTCTTCTCTGATCAGTGCGGGAACCAAGGCGAGGGTTGCCAGCGACATGTTCGGTAAGAGCCATCCCCCGGAGCGCGACGAATCGGTGGCCGACTTTGTGCGAAGAAAATTCTCCGCGGAACTCCTCGACCGCTTGGTGGGCCCGTTCATTTCAGGCATCTATGCCGGTGATCCCGAGCGCCTCAGCCTCCGCAGCGCGTTCCCACAGTTGCACGAAGCCGAAAAATCCGCAGGGAGCGTCATCCGCGGCATGATGCGCCAGGCGAAGGCTGGCAAGAAATCAAGACAGCGCCCCACCCTGCAGAGCCTTCGCGAAGGCAACGAGACGCTGGTACGGGCGCTCTCCGTAAAGCTCGGTACAGCGCTTCGCTTGGGCGCAGAGGTAACGAGAGTAGAAGCGCGGCGCGAAGGGACCACTAGAAGATTCGAACTGAAGATCCGAGGGCCAATCCAGGAAGAAACGATTTCGGCGGACCACTTGATCCTAGCAACGCCCACCGATGTGGCGGGAAAACTGCTACGCGACGTAAACGCCAGTTTCGAATCACTCTTGAGCGCGATCCCATACGCTCCCATCGCGATCGTTTCGCTAGGTTATCGGCGGTCCGACGTCGGGCACGCGCTCGACGGGTTCGGTTTCCTGGTGCCGCGCTCGGAAGGGCTCCGGATCCTCGGCTCCGTCTGGAACTCTTCCTTGTTTCCCGGGCGCGCGCCAGAGGGACATGTGTTGCTCACCAGCTTCGTCGGGGGAGCCGCCGATTTACAAGCTGCAACGTTGTCGCCAGAAAACCTCGCGGCCCTGGTTCATCGCGAGATTGCGCCCGTGCTGTCGCTACGTCACGCGCCTACGTTTTCGAATGTCATGATTTATGCGCGAGCCTTGCCCCAGTACAATCTGGGACATTCGGAGCGCCTGGCCGAAATGGAAAGATTGCGGTTAGACGCGCAGAATCTGTGGTTTGTGGGCAACTATCTGCGCGGTCCCTCCATTGGCGCATGCGTGGAACAATCATTGGCCGTAGCCGAAGAAGCGCTTTCCCGGCTCCAGGGCTAAACGCGGTAAACTCATCCGCTTCAATCGTTTTGCCGTATAGTTTGGCAGGAGACGAATAAGCCTAACCCGTGTTCCTGGCGGTCTTGACACCAAAGGATAGCCCTGAAGTGTCGCTCGACGCGACGCTGGTGAATCGGCTTCTTCAGAGGGACGTGAGCGCTTTCGAACAGCTCTACGATCGTCACTCGCGAATTGTTTACGCGCTGGTTCTGCGTATTTTGCAGCAAGCCTCCACCGCCGAAGAAGTGGTCCAAGACGTTTTCCTACAGCTCTGGCGCAATGCCGCCCGATACCAGTCGGCTCGCGGCCCTTTCGTTCCCTGGTTGCTCACGCTCGCGCGCAATCGCGCCCTCGATCATCTGCGGCTGAAAAGCGAACGGCAGCGCCGCCTGGAAGACCAGACCGAAGAGCCCATCGCCATAGCGGGGGCGCCGCCGGAATATGAGAAGGCGCTGGACGAAAAACGCCGGGCGGAGCGCGTCCGCGCATTGATAGGGGCGCTCAACCCGCAGCAAAAGAAGGCCATCGAAATGGCCTATTTTGAGGGCTTGAGTCACAGCGAAATTGCCGCTGCGCTGAAAGAACCGCTTGGCACGGTGAAGAGCTGGATTCGCAACGGACTGCTGCGCTTGAAGGAAGGATTGCAAGCAACATCGTGAGCGACCACGACCAATTCCGGGAGCTGATCGAGGCCTACGCCTTGGGCGCGCTGGATGAGCAGGACCGCGCGACGCTCGAAACGCACCTTGCCACGGGTTGCGCGGAGTGCGCCAAAGCGCTGGAAGAGGCGCGTTGGTTGGCGAGCCAACTGGCATACCTCGCTCCACCAGCCCAGCCTTCCGAGATGCTACGGGCGCGGCTGCTGCAAAAGGTTCGCGCTGAGGCCAGCACGGCAAAAAACACAGCATCTTCCAGAACGAACCTGCCTTACTGGCTGTGGGCGGGTGTCGCGGCTCTGCTTCTTTTGACGTTCTACTCCACCTGGGATGCAAGGAGACTGCAAAAGGAAATTCAGGCGGTGAACGAACGCGCCGCCGCCGGGCTCAAGCAACGGCAGCAACTTCAACAGCAATTGGACGCGGCAAAGCACGAGGCGCACATCCTCATGGACCCCACTTCGAAGAAGTTCCCCATGTGGCCGCACGATACCCAAATGCCCAGGCTGGAGGCGACGTGGCACCCGGCGATGGGAATTTTCGTGACCGGCCAGAAAGTACCGATGCCCGGCAGCAATCGCGTCCTGCAGTTGTGGCTCATACCGAAGGCGCCGGGGAGCAAACCCATGCCTTCGCGTACGTTCTGGCCGGATGCCGAGGGGAAAGTAGTCGTGATGGTGGACAATCCTCCCGAGGTGATGGCGGAAACGAAAGCTCTCGCCGTTACGGAAGAGCCCGCTGGCGGAAGCTTGCAACCGACCAGCACGCCGATGTGGGTGGGCGGAGTCAGCTAGAATTT
>JBGOVR010000098.1:0-18051 GCA_041478205.1 Candidatus Acidiferrum sp. | reverse complement strand
CAACAGTGTCGGACTCTTGCCGACTCGGCGAAGCTCCATCGGTGCGGCCAACGCTGGCGCCCATGTCTCCACGCCGCCGTCGTCGGTACAGAATCGCTCGGTGATGGCACGCACCGCCCCCGCTGCTGCGGCTTCGCACATGCCAGTGCATACGGTGAACACCACCGGATTGTCCGCAGGCCGCATGGGCAATGCGCCAGCCAACAACATACGCGTTAATTCGGGAATGTCTGGGCGTCAGAACCAGCTCTCGCAGAACAGGCCGCCATCAGCAAACGGGGGCATCAGCAATCGTGCGACGTTGAACGCCACTACCAATGGGGCGTCTCAGAACCGTCCCACGAACGGCACGCGCACCTGGGAAGCACAAGGCAACGCCACTGACCGCGGCCATGCGCCGCAAGGTTTCGGCCGCTCCAACAGCGCACCAGTGAACGGCACCACACAAGGCGCGCGCATGAACCGGTCGGATCGCCCGGTATGGGCCGGTTCCGGCTCGAATGGTTCGGCCAACAGCGGTTCGCGTTCGGCCTCGCCGTCCTTCAACAGCAACCGTCCGTCGTACTCGAACGGCGGTCGCTCTTACGAGCCGCCCTCGCGCTCCTCCTCGTCGCCTAGCCGCACCTATTCTGCGCCGAGGTCTTCTTACCCATCATCGCCCCGGTCGTACGCATCTCCGTCGCCGTCATATTCCGCACCGAGCCGAAGCTACTCGGCGCCGAGTCGTAGTTACTCAGCACCTACTCATAGCTACTCCGCACCGAGCCGCCCCTCTGGAGGTGGCAGCCCCCACGGCGGTGGTGGAAGCCCTCATAGCAGTGGCGGGACTTCCCATACCAGTCGCCACTAACTTCCGAACTCTCTAACTCACAGGCCCGCCCTATTTTCGGGGCGGGCTTCTTCTTTCCACATCCGATTCTGAGCGCTTTCAAATACCGCGCGACCTTCCAGAAAGCCGAACCTGCTCCGCACCCGCCACGCCTCGATGCAACTCTTGGCGCCCCCGTGTGTTAAATAAGGGTGACCAATGGGTTCCGGCATTTCCTGATTCGACATACAGAAAATGTCGGATAGCCTGAAAGCGCGCAGTGCAGTCATAATCTTGGTATCTGCATTCCGGGAACAGAATCGACTCGGCCAAGGCTTATGCGGTGCACTCCCAACCTGCCCGCAAGAAGTTCCAGGAGAGAATTGGTTATGAGAAAACATGCGCTCCAGCTTACGAGCCTGCTCGGCATAGCTCTCGCGGTAGCTCTTTTTGCGCCGCCGCGCGCAGCAGCCGACGACGACGATCCGCCAACCCGCGTAGCGCGTCTGAGTCATACGGACGGCTCCGTGTCGTTCGAGCCCGCCGGCACCGACGACTGGGTTTCCGCCGTCGTAAACCGGCCCATGACGACGGGGGACAAACTCTGGTCCGACAACGGCGCGCGCGCCGAGCTGCACATCGGCTCCGCGTCGATTCGCCTCGGCAGCACCACCGGCTTTTCTTTTTTGAATCTCACCGACGAAGTTACTCAAATCCAGATCACCGAAGGCTCGCTCAGAGTGCGCGTCAAGCGCCTCGACGAACATGAAACCTTTGAGATCGACACGCCGAATCTCGCATTTTCTGTTCTCCGGCCGGGCACCTACCGCATTGATGTCAACGAAGCCGGCGACACCACGGTGGTCAACATTCGCAGCGGCGAAGGCGAAGTAACCGGCGGCGGTCAGGCCTTCACGATTCATTCCGAGCAGACCGCCACCTTCACGGGAACAGATCAACTGAACGCCGACGTCGAAGATTTGGCCGGCGATGACGGTTTCGATCGCTGGTCCTCGGACCGCGACCGCCGCGAAGATCGCTCTATCTCGGCGCGCTACGTTTCTTCCGACGTGATCGGTTACGAAGACCTCGATGAGTACGGCGGCTGGCGAGAGGTGCCCGAATACGGCACCATCTGGTTCCCGCACACGGTCGTCGTTGGCTGGGCGCCTTATCACTACGGTCATTGGGCCTACATCGCCCCCTGGGGCTACACGTGGGTTGAGGATGAGCCCTGGGGTTTCGCACCCTTCCATTACGGCCGCTGGGTCACTGTTGGCGGTGTGTGGGGTTGGGTGCCGTGCCGCCCGGCGGGTATCGTCGGCGTGGCTTATGTGCGGCCAGTTTATGCGCCCGCGCTTGTTGCGTGGGTTGGTGGACCGCGCTTCGCCGTCGGAGTAGGCATCGGTGGTGGCGGAGGTGTGGGCGTCGGTTGGTTCCCGCTGGGACCCCGTGAAGTTTACGTTCCGTCCTACCGGGTCAGCCGCAACTACGTGAACAACGTAAACGTATCGAACACCACGGTGAACACCACTGTGGTCAACAACTATTACAACACCACCGTCGTCAACAAAAACGTCAACGTGACCAACGTCAACGTGACCAACGTCAAGTACGTCAACCAGGGCGTACCGGGTGCCGTTACCGCCACGTCGCACGAATCCTTCGCATCCGGTCAGCCGGTGGCCAGGAACGCTCTGAAGATCGATCAGCGGGAAATGGCGAGGGCTCCTGTCGCGGTGGGCGCCCCTACCGTTGCGCCCACCAAGCAGGCCTTCCAGGGCGGGAGCCAAGTTTCAACCGCTAGGCCGCCTGCCTCATTCGCTAACCGCGCCGTGGTTGCCAAGACCGCGCCGCCGCCGCCTCCTCCGGCATTCGAGAAACAGCAAGCGGCGATCAAGCAGAACGGTGGCCAGCCGCTGGCGATTTCCCAGGTTCATCAGTTGCAGCCTGCTAACGCTCCGGCAGCGGCTCGCAACAACGTGAGAATTGCACCGCCCGCGAAGCCGGCGACGCCCGTGACGCCGCAAAACGTCCAGGCCAACAGGCCGGGCCAGCCGCAAAACAACGCCGTAGGTAGGCCGGGTCAGCCACAGAACAATGCCGCCGTTGCACCCGTCCAGCCCAACAACAACAAGCCGATCTCGGCGCCGAATAACGCTGGCAACAAGCCCGGCAATGCGCCCGCCAACGTCAACCAGCATGCCTATAACGACCGGCCTTCCACAGCTCGCCCGGCGAACACGGCCGCAACACCGAGCGTCAACCCCCAGATCGAACAGAAGCAACAGCAACAAGTTGAGAATCTGCGCAAGCAACAGGATCAGGAGCGCCAAAGGGTCGAGCGGCAACAGGAAGCGGACCACCAGAAGATGACGCAACAAAAGGCCGACGACCAGCGGAAGCAGCAACTCGAGCAGCAGCATCAGCAGCAGCTCGAGCAGCTAGAGCGAAAGCACGATCAACAGACGCAGCAAGTGCAGCAAAAACAGCAACAAGAACGTCAGCAGCAGGAACGCGTGCAGCAGCAAAAGCCGCCGCAGCCACACCCAACGCCACCGCCACCGCCAGCACAGAAACCAAAGGACAAGGATAAGGAAAAGGACAAGCCGCCAAAGCCGTAGGACCAATACGCCCTATTAGGGGTTCGGGCGGAGTGCTTGCCGCAAGGCAGGCTCTCCGCCCGGCTTCATTTTTATGGAGCACGCATTCTCGCGTTCGTCTTCTCTTTGTTCAATCGCACGCCGACGCTTTTCACGTCATGCAATATCTCGCCACTTCGCTTAATATCTTCTCTCCACGCTGCAATGGGCAAGCTCTCTACACGATCGTCTCAGGCGAAACGCGCTAGTCCTCGTCCAACATCCATCGAACTCGTGCCTCTACCCGGCCTGCCGGAGATTCGCAAGGGCGGCGACCTTGCTCGCCTCATTGTCGAAGCGGGGTGCCAAGCACAAATTGTGTTCGAGCATGGCGACGTGCTCGTGATCGCGCAGAAAATCGTTTCAAAAACTGAGGGCCGTCTCCTAAAGCTATCTACCGTCGAGCCTTCGTCCCGGGCGGTGCAGCTCGCCGCCAAACTCAAGAAGGATCCGCGCTTGGTCGAGGTTATCTTGCGGGAATCGCGGCGCATCGTCCGCAGCCATCCCGTGCTCATCGTCGAGACCCACCACGGCTTTGTCTGTGCCAACGCCGGTGTCGACCAATCGAATATCCCCGGACACCATGTGGTTTCGCTTCTCCCGCGCCACCCTGACCGCACCTCCCGCAGCCTCGCCGCCGCCCTCCGCAAACGCACGGGCAAGCGCATCGCCGTCATCATCAGCGACACATTTGGCCGTCCCTGGCGCCTCGGCCTGACCAATGTCGCCATCGGCGCCGCAGGTGTGCCCGCGCTGCTCGACCTTCGAGGCACGCGTGATCTCCACGGCAAGCCCATGCACGCTACAATTCTAGCTGCAGCTGACGAACTCGCCGCCGCCGCGGGTCTCGCCATGGGCAAGGCCGCAGGCATCCCTGCCGTAATAGTTCGCGGCTATCGCTACCGTTCCGTGCTCGATCCCGCCGCTCGCATCATCCGTCCAGCCAACGAAGATCTCTTCCGCTAGCATAGAAATGCGCGTGCAAGCTCCAGCACTCCAGCCAAGCCCCGTCTCACGCTAGAAATTGTCGAGTGAGCATGTCATCCTGAAGCCATCCGACAAGGATGCCTCAAGGCTCTCAACTGAAGATGCACACCGGACTCTCGCCGCGAAGCACCGCTCAATCAACAGAGGACGTCCTCGACCGCATCCGCGAAGGCCTCGCTCTCGACCGCGACGCCGCGTTCCGCCTTGCGTCCGAAGCCCCGCTGAGCGATCTTCTTGCCGCCGCGACCGAACTGCGCGCCCGCGGGAAGGGAACCGTCGTCACCTTTTCGAAAAAGGTTTTCATCCCGCTCACGACGCTCTGCCGCGATTACTGCAGCTACTGCACCTTTCGCAAAGACCCCGGCCAGCCCGGCGCCCATTTCATGACTCCGGACGAAGTGCTGGCCCTCGCCGAACAAGGCCGCACCGCCGGCTGCAAGGAAGCGCTCTTCAGCCTCGGCGATCAGCCTGAACGCATCTTCCCGGAAGCGCGCGAGTTCTTGCGTCACCAAGGTTTTGCACGCACGCTCGATTATGCCGCTGCCATGTCCGAGCTAGTCCTCGATCGCACCGGTCTTCTTCCACACGCGAATCCCGGCGTTATGGACCGCCCCGCCCTCGAACGCTTCAAAGAGTCGAATGCCAGCGTCGGCTTAATGCTCGAAACCGTCAGCGTGCGCCTCATGCGCGACGGCTTACCCCACGCCAAAGCCCCGGACAAGGTCCCGGCGCTGCGCCTGCGCACCATCGAGGAAGCCGGCAAGCTCTCCATCGCCTTTACTACCGGAATCCTCATCGGCATCGGTGAGACGCTCGAAGAACGCATCGACTCTTTATTTGCGATTCGTGCCCTCCACGAAAAATACGGACACATCCAGGAAGTGATCGTCCAAAATTTCCGCGCTAAGCCCGAGATCCCCATGGCCCATCATCCCGAGCCCACACTCGACGACATGCTCCGCACCCTAGCCATCGCGCGCCTGATCCTGGGCCCGCACATGAACCTGCAGGCGCCGCCGAACCTCAGCTACGCGGATTTTCCACGTTTGCTGGAAGCCGGCATCAACGACTGGGGCGGCATCTCGCCGGTCACAAAAGATTTCATCAACCCGGAAGCAGCGTGGCCGCAGATCAGCAAGCTACGCAACGAAACCCAAGCCCGTGGATTTACCCTGCGCGAACGCCTCGCCTTGTACCCCGAATTCGTCGCCCGCGACGGTTTTCTTTCCTTTCGCGTGCGTGACCGTGCCAGCCGCCTCGCCGATGCGGATGGATTTCCCGTGTAGCGTCGGCCTTGAGGCCGGCATCTTACTTTCCCATGACGACAGCCAAGCACCCCACGATCACCGCTCTCGCTGGCGGAGTCGGCGCATCGAAACTCCTGCTCGGCCTCTACGACGTTATCGATCCCCGTTCACTGACCGTGATCGTGAACACTGGCGACGACCTAACCCTGCACGGCCTGAAAATCTCTCCGGACCTCGACATCGTCACCTACACCCTCGCCGGCGTTATCGACCCGTCGAAGGGCTGGGGCTTCCGCGGCGAGACCTTCCACGCGCTCAAACGCCTGGCCATCTTCGGCCGCGTCAATTGGTTCAATCTCGGGGATCGCGACCTCGCCACGCACATTCATCGCACCGCCATGCTCGCCGAAGGCAAATCGCTCGCCGATGCCGCCGAATCCATCCGCACCGCGCTGGGCGTGAAGTCGCGCATCCTCCCCATGTCCTGCGAGCCTGTGCCGACCATCATCGAAACCGACGAAGGCGCTTTGCATTTCCAGGAATATCTCGTGAAGCGCCGCGCGGAACCCATTGTGCGCGGCATTCGTTTTGAAGGTGCCGACGCCGCTCACCCCGCCCCCGGAGTACTCGAGGCCATTCGGGACGCCGGGCGAATTCTTGTTTGTCCGAGCAATCCGCTGATCAGCATCGGTCCGATTCTTGCCGTGCCCGGTATCCGCGAAGCGCTTCGCGCCCGCAAGAAGGACGTCATCGCCGTTTGCCCCATCGTCGGCGGCAAATCGCTGAAGGGACCCTCAGACAAAATGCTCGCGCAGCTCGGCTACGATCCGTCAGCCCACGGTGTGGCGAAGCTCTATTCCGACTTCACCGGCACATTTGCAATCGACTCGGTAGATGCTTCGCAGGCAGATGCAATCCGCGCATTAGGTATGCGGGTTGTGGTGCTTCCTACGGTAATGAAAACTCGCGCCCAAAAGCGCAAGCTCGCGCGCTCTCTTTTGACTCTTTAACTCTATTTCAGCGGCAGCCCTGTGAATCGGATGCCCGCGCTATGCACCTTGTAGCGAATATTCAACCCAATCAGCAGTGCCGTGATCGACTCCACAATCCGTGCATTCTCGAGCTTTCCGCCGTTCAGGGCGCGCACTCCAGGAATTTTTCCGGCAAGCTCCGTCGCCAGGTGCTTGGCTTTCTCATCGTCACTGCAAACCAGAACGTCGCAGTCCACCGGCGCATTCCCTGCCAATAGCTCTGCGCTCAGGTTCTGAAACGCCACGGCGATGCTCACGCCTTGCGGCAGCAATTCCGCAGCCGCCTCTGCTGCCGAGCCTTGCCAGACGCCGAGCATCCGCGTCGCCGCCCCGCCAACCGAGGCCGCTAGCGGCACCGTCGTATCAATCACAATCGTTCCCGGCTTCCATGCGCTCTTCAATTGTTTCAGCAGTGCCGCCTGCCCAGAAAAGGGAACAGTCAGAATCGCCACCTCGCATTGCGCCGCGGCGGAAACGTTGTCGGCTCCCTCGATGTTTGCGGCTGCACCGATTTGTTCGCGCAATTGCTTCGCCGCTTCCTGAGCGCGCTGCGCATCCCGCGATCCGATCACAATCTGCTCGCCGGCCCGCGCCAACCGGTTCGCCAGCCCTGATCCTTCCGCTCCCGTGCCACCCAGAATCGCGATTTTCCGTGCCATCAAGTTTTCGCTCCCTTTCGCTCAGCAACCGCATTGTGATCTTACGGTTTCACTTCGCTCCATCCAGTATGATATCGTCGAAAACTTCCATCATGGCGTCGAGACTTCCCACTGCAACAGAGTTCCGCTTGGCATGCGCGCAATTCGCCACCGGAGTCACGGTAGTGACTGCCGAGCGTGCCCCGCGCCAGGTCCACGGCATGACCGCCAACTCCCTGACCTCCGTCTCGCTCGATCCTCTACTCCTGCTCATTTGCGTTGCGGAGCAAGCTCAGCTCCTTCCGCTCGTGAAGGCCAAAAAACGCTTTGGCGTAAGCATTCTCAGGGAAAATCAGCAAGCGATATCGAAATACTTCGCCCAAACCGAAGAAAACGCGGAAGTCGAAGCAAGCTTGGGCATTCGCTTTCGCTGGACGCAGAGTGGCATCCCGCTCCTCGAAGATTCGCTGGTCCATCTCGCTTGCAACGTCGTGGCCTCCTACATCGCGGGAGATCACACGATCTTCATCGGTGAAGTAGAAAGCGTGGAAGTCTTCGATGGCGAGCCGCTTCTATACTTCCGCGGGGGCTATCGCGCTGTTGCCCCGTAGCCAAATCGTCTCGCCTTGACTTCCGCTGCCAGCCCCTGATTCTTAAACTCTTGCGCGCTTAAACTCTTCCACTCTTAAACCACCTCAGTGATGTCCGCCCAACGGATCCCTCTTGGTTCCATACTCCGCGCCCCAGCGATCCGTCATCTGCCCACGAATGTCCCACAACTCCGGAAAAAACTTGTGCCGCATCCCTTCTTCCAGGATCTCCACGGGCCTGCCTTTCAGCGACTTCGAGCCAAAGCCAATCGTCCGGTAGATGAGCTGCATGTGCTCGTAGCGGAATTTTTGAAATAGCTCGTCAAATTCCGCCAGCACCTCTGCCACCACGTACGCGTCGCCGTGCGAATATTCCGAATCGTAGATCTTTTCCAGCGTGAGTCCGTGCTTGTCCAGATAGTGCTCCTTGAACGAATTCCACAGCGGCTGATACATCTTCAAGAGCACGCGAAATCCCGGCGACTCCTGCCCACTCCCGTTTCCCAATCGCTTGCGAATCTCCTGATACTCCTTCGGCGACATGATCTCCAGCAGCGCAATCTGCTGGATCATCAAGCGCTGCGCCGTATGCACGCGCCGGAACAAGGTGATGACCCGGTTCGTATTTTCCTGCTGCAGATACTCATCGATATCCAGCAGCGAATAGGCGATCAACTTCATCCACAGCTCTTCGATCTGGTGAACCACCTGGAACTGCAACTCGTCGGCGTTGCACAACTCCTCGAATTTCGACTGGCACGAGAGCAACGTCTTTGTGTTCAGGTACAGTTCGTAGTCGAGCGTGCCTTCTCCGCTCATAATGGCGTAAAACTGTTCGCGATTCACGTGCAAGCCTCCCTGACCTGGCGTGTCTGTCGCCAGAAAAAGTCGGTATCCAAAAAAAATCGTGCTTTAGAGCGCGTTTCGGAGTGAAGGGTAAAAGGGAATCGGGCGCCGGGGCGCTACTTGAGGCAGGATTGCGCGGGAGAAAGGAGAAATCATTATCGCTCGGAGCTGCCCGAAGGCCGCGTCTGCTCCGCGGAGTCGCCCATCTCTTTACGATGGCTCTTCACTTCGCGCAGCGAATAAATCGGCTTGTTCTGAGATTCGTAGTACGTCCGCGCCATGATCTCGCCCAGCAATCCCATCGAAATGAACTGGATTCCGCTCACAAACAGCGCAACCCCCATCAGCATCAGCGGCCCGTGCTGCGTCATGATCGAAATATTGTGAAGGAATTTCTCCACGGCCAGGTAGCCGAAGATCAGCATTCCCAATCCGGCCCCGCCCACGCCCAGCAAGCCAAAAAACTGCAGCGGCCGCGTCGAATAATCCAGCAAAAATTTCACAATGATCAGGTCGAGAAAAACGCGCACTGTCCGCCCGATCCCGTAGTTGCTCTTCCCGCTCTTGCGGGCCAGATTCGTGATCGGCACTTCCGTGATGCGCGCGCCTGCCGAGCCCGCCAGCGCCGGAATAAATCGGTGCAATTCGCCGTACAGTTGAACTTCCTGGATAATCTCCCGCCGGTAGGCCTTGAACGTCGTCCCAAAGTCATGCAGGTCGATCCCGGAGAGCTTGGCCATCATCCAGTTCGCTGCGCGGCTCGGAATTTGCCGCATCAGCCAGTGGTCGTGTCTCGCGTACCGCCACCCGCTGACCAGGTCGAAGCCTTCTTCGATTTTTTCCAGAAAGCGCGGGATCTCTTCCGGGTCGTGCTGCAGGTCGCCATCCATCGAGATGATGACCTCCCCGCGCGCATAGTCGAATCCCGCCTTCAACGCTGCCGTCTGCCCGAAATTTCGCCGCAGCCGCACCAAGTTCACGCGGTGGTCGTGCTCGTAAATATCAGACAGCACTTTGAAGGTATTGTCGCGGCTCCCGTCATCCACAAACACCAGCTCGTACGTTTCGCCGATCGCGTCCATCACCTCGGTAATTTTCATATACAGAGGCGGGATATTTTCCTGTTCGTTGAACAGGGGCACGACGATCGAGTACCGAATGCTGGAATCGCTTTTCATGCTTCGCTGGCCACGAGGCCATAGTCTATCAGGCGAATCCCCTGCGACGCGACAAGATTTCGTATTCCCGCGTCCGTCAAAATCTCCACTTCCATCTGCCGCGAAGCCTGCAGCCGCGTCGCCGTATTCTGCAGCTCGTGGTCCAAATATCCCGGATGGCACATCAGCTCGGTCGTGCCTTCCGGCAAACTCCGCAGTAATCGCGCCACGCCCTCTTTCGTCATCTCCCCGGTCTGCGCGATTCCGCAAAAATAGTCCGCCGTTGAAATCCCCGTTCTTTGCGCTTGCTCCCGTGCGTCCCGCGCCAGCAGCTTCAGCCCGCGCGCCTGCACCCCCTGTTTCAGCACCACGGCGGCATGTATCTGGTCCCCTGCCGAAAGCGCCGCGCGCAAGCTCGAAGCTTCGTGCGCAACGCGCACCGCACCAATGGCGTACCGCTTGGCCAGCCGCAGCGCAATCTCAAACAACCCCGGCAGCATGTGCACGTGCTTGTGCCCATCCAGATGGGTCGCCTGGATCCCCGCGTCGCGCACCTTCCCGATCTGCGCGTCCCACTCTTCCTCCACCTCGCGCAGCGCCAAGCCCCGCTTTGCGATTCTCAGCAGCAGGTTCTCCGGCCCACCCTCAAATTCACCCGCGTCATTCGTCAAACTCGTGACCAGCTCCCGCGGCGCGACCGGCGCCCCGTCGCTCAGATTCAAATGCACGCCCACTCCCAGCCCCGGCGTGGACCTCGCCAGCTCCACCGCCGACGCAAACGCCGCGCCGTTCGCCAGCAGCGAGGCACTCGTCACGATGCCGTTGCGATGCGCTTCCGCAATCCCCTGATTCACTCCCTCGGTCCACCCGAGATCATCCGCGTTGACGATTAGATTTTTCACGGCCTGTCCTGGACACGCGGGCCATCCTGTCCTTTCGGCCAGCTACACATTCGTATGCGTAGGGGCTTGCGTACCATTGACCCTCCCGGCCTTCAACTCTAGCATGACGTCATCGAGGGAAATATGTCCGTGAAGACCCGCGAATCGAAGCAGGTTGGGGTGCGCCATGAGCAGCGCCGTGGCCATCGCATGAACTCCCGCGTTCCCGTCCGCTTGGAGTGGGATAAAGCCGGAGGGCACCGCGTCCGCGTCGAAGCTCACACGCGCGTTGTGAATCCCTACGGCTGCATGGTGGTCCTCGAGCACGATCTCAAGCTCGAGCATCGCCTGGCGCTCACGAATGTCGCGACGGACACCAGCAACTCCGCCATCATCGTTTGGAAGGGCAGCCAGCGCCCTGAGGGGGGCTGGGAGTACGGCGTCGAGCTAGTCGCGCCGGAGATGGACTTTTGGGGCTTGGAACTGTGAAACCCTTAACCAACACGAAACCAGCTCACGCGGAGCGTCCGGCGCTAACCCGTCCACCAACCGCGGAGGAGCGCCGCCGCGCGCAGCGCGTCCTGCTACGTATTTCCGTTGTGATTCACGTCAACGGCAAGGAGCCCCTTCAGGGACATACTCACACCGTCAGTGCCAGCGGCGCGATGGTGATCATCCCTGAGCCTTTGACCGAAGGCACCAAGGTCATCATCGAAAATCGCAAGACGCAGGCCCAAGTCGGAGCCAAAGTCGTCCGCCCCCCGCAGATCACCGGCGAGGGCTCTCTCGTGCCATTGGAGTTTTCCGCCCCCTCGCCGACGTTCTGGAACGTCTTCTTTCCGCCCTCCGTCAACTAACGCCAGCTCCTCCCTGGTCTTAGGCAAGGCGGAATCTCCATCGTCGGGACTCTTCAAAAAGAAAACGGCCCCGGATTCCTCGGGGCCGCCTCGTCCATGCTCTGTAAAGCCCTCTTAGTGAATGGAGATGGCAACTGCCGTCGACGTCGACGTAGCGAAAGTGGTGTCTCCGCTGTACACCGCCGTAATGCTGTCGGTGTGCGGCGTAACGCCGGTGGTGCCTTTCATCCCGCTGCAACCGGCGATCCCCGCTGCCACGCACGCAAACAGCAGCAGGCCTACATAGACGTATCCGCGCCGCTTCGCCACCGGCAGCCCCTTCAGGCTTAGCAGGAAGGCTAGCAACAGTACCCACGCCGTAATCCACATCGGCACAATCGGCAACCTCGGTATTTGACGGGGCTCCGGTGGCGGTGCCAAGAACGACAGCGTCGTCGTCACCGTCGCGGTGCAGAAAGCCGTCGTCGTACCCACACCCGCGGTAGGCGTGCACGTTGCTGCGGCTCCCAGCGCGCTCGATCCGTTCATGAACTGCACCGTCCCCGTCGGGCCCGCCCCGTTGCTCGCTGTGGTCACTTTCGCGGTCAGCATCACACTCCCGCCGGAGGCGACACTCGTCACGCTGGGCGTAACGGTCGTCGTGGTCGGCGTGGTCGTCGATGCGTTGACCGTGAATGTCGCTGCCGCGGAATTGATGGCGGTAAAACTGTTGTCTCCGCTGTACTGCGCGACGATGGAATGCGCTCCCGTCGCGAAGGACGAAATCCCCGCTGCCGTGAACGCTTCACCGAACGCGTCCACTTTCACATTGCTTGCTACTGGGGTCGAACCGTCAACGAAGGTCACCGTGCCTGTGGGAACCAGCGCGGTGTTCGGGTTCGGGTTCGGATTCGGGCTAATTGCAGCCGAAAGGAACAGCGTCACGGGCCCCGGCCCGCTGGTGAACGTCGTAAAAACCCCGCCGCCGCTTGACGAAAGTACACTCGCGACCGCAGCGCTGTTCGCTTTACCCACGGTCACGGACACGGCCGGCGAATCGCTCGGCGCGAACGTGCCATCGCCGGCGTAGTGAGCCGTGACGCTATAATTGGTGCCGCCGGTCAACTGATTCGTTGTGCCATTCGTTACCGCACCGGCAGTCAGAGTGAACCCAGTCACGCCCTCTCCGGTCGCCGCAGCCGATACCAAAGCTACGTCGCCGGTGGGTGTTCCAGACCCGACGGTAGGCGCTACGGTCACGTTCACCGTAACGTTCCCACCCGCTGTGATTCCGGTGAGAGGGGCGATGCTCAAGGTCGTCGTGGTCGCCCGGAATACAGCCTGGCCGGTCGCCCAGTTGCCCACGAGGTTGGCCGCGTTTACCGAGCCCAATCCTGTCGCCAAGTCGTAGCCCGCACCGGCCGCGAACCCGTTGAGCACTCCGTCCTTGTCGGCCGAATTGCTCGTGGTGCAGTCGGTGCTGCCTTTGGCGCAAGGCATGGCGATCGTTCCCGTGGTCACATCATTAAACGTACAACCCGCCGCGGGAAGCGGACTCGCCCGCGAGGTGCAGGCGGTGGCTGCCAGGAATTGCTGTTGCGCCAGCTTGTACAGCACGAAATTCGCATTTCCTTGCCGCTGTCCGGTTTCTTGGTTCACCAGCGCCATAATCCCCGCGAAGCTCGGTGTGGACAGTGACGTGCCCCCTATTGCTAGGAATTGGAAAGTTGTGCCCTTCTTGCATGAGTTAGCGGTAATGTTTTTGTCATCCGCCTCGCACACCACGTAGAAACTCTTGTTGAACCCGCTGCTGGCAAACAGAGACACGTCGGGAATATCTCGATGCCCGTCGGCCGGCATCCCTTGCGCCAGACTGATAAAAGATTGAAAGGCCGGCTTGGCATAGCCCCCGCTACATACAGCCCCGGTCACCACCGTGCAGTGGCTTGCTCCTCCGCTTCCTCCTACGGTGAAGACAGCCGCTTTATTGAGCGTGGCCGAGGAGTTGCAGTTCGTCTCGGCATTCGTCGCCCCAAAGAATGCGTTCGTGCACGACTCATTCCAGGTGCTTTCTGGAATGTAACTGATCGCGGAAAGCAGCGTGGTCGGGTCGTTTTGGGCATTTGTCTTGAAGTACGTGGACTGGGTTCCGCTATCGTTGAAATCCGTGCCGCCTACCGCAACGTTAAACGGTGTCGACGCGAAGCCGCTCACCTGTAGTCCGGTAGTAGCCGGATTCGGCGCTGGGGCATTGTGATCCTCGCAGCCTGCTGCGCCCTCGTCGCCCGTGGAAATCGTCACCGTGATCCCCTGCGCGGCAGCTTGCTCCCACAAAGAATTGAGAGCTTGATTGCCGCCTGTTCCCAGACTCTGCTCGCAGTTGCCAAAACTCAAACTCATAATGGGGTCTGAGTTGGTGTCGATCACGTGGAACGCCGCGAGGAACAGACCGGGAGAACTGTCGGTATCCGCCGCTATCACGAAATGAATCTGTGCGCCCTTGGCGACCCCGCCCGACCACTCCACGTCCGCGAGCGCTTCCGTTTCAGAGCCGTCATTCACGAGTCCGGGATCGCTGCCGTCTATCACCACGATGGGAGTATTCGTGCCACCCGTCGGCAGACCGAACACCGTGCGGAAGTCCGCGACATCTTGCAGGTTGATGTTGGAAACGCCGATGATCGCTATGCTTTGGCCCGTGCCGTCGATTGCGGTGCCCGCGTTCCACAACGGAAGAACGTTGTAGATGGTCGCGAAATCCGCTGGCCCAAGCGCAAAGTTTCCGCCGGGCGTCGTAAATTCCGGTCGGACGGATTGCACCTCGCCGGTTTCCCGTGATTTCGTGAATGCACCCGCTACGTGGTGCATCGGTTTTGGCCGGAAATTGTGCAGCGAAGCGATGCCGTGTACTACCGGCGCCAGCGCCGCCGGAATTTGCGGGTCGCTCGCGTTGGCCCAATGCTGCTCGCCGTTCACCACGTACTTGTGAATCTCGGTACGGAAGGCTTCCTGAACCTGCGCCGCGCTCCCAGAAAACTCGACCGCGACCTTTCCCTTGCTGACTTTCGCCACCTGGAAGCCATGTGTTTGCAGCCAGGATGTGACCGCCTGAATGTCCGCGTCCGCCGGCCCAAATTGCTGCCCGAACTGTTCTGGTGTCAGCCATTGGTGAAAGTTAGGTGCCCCGACGTTGTATTGGTCGGCCATCAACTGGCCCAAGGCACTCTGCTGCTCGTCGCTGCGCTTCAGCACCAAGAGCATGCGCTGCATCGGCAGTTCGGCCGGCGCGATGCCCCGATCGAACTCCGCCCTCGCCAGCGGATGGACGTTGCCGCGCAACCTCACGCGATTTGTTTCGTCCACGGCGCTAATAATCCGAGCAGGGATGTTCGCCGTTTGCACCGCCGCGGTCTGCGCCGTTGGCGTCTGCGCGGCCGCAGGCCAACACGAAAGCGCTAGCAAAAAAGCACCGAAGAATGCACTTCGAGCCAAGTTCAATTTGTGGACTTTCATAGGCACCCGCGCGCAGATTTGGTTTCGCACTTCACGGAACAGTTTTTGTCTCGACGGCGCAAACCATGCTCCAAGAGATAGTTTTTCCCCAGGAATGGTTGCCCGTCGTTCGCCGAATTGGCCGAAAACTCTCTCATCTCGAGATCGTTTCTCAGGCTAGCACACCTCACGCGTACAATCTCTCGATGCCCGTGGACTCTAACGACACACTCGCCTCTTCCGCTATTAATTCCTTGGCGTCACGCGCCTGGTTCCCGTGCCACCACAAAGAAACGCCGCTTCTGTCCGGTCCTGAGGTTCTCAAGGAGTGTTGTAATCTTTCCGCGTCTCGCTGTCTCCGGTACGTTTGGACAGCTGGCCGCTCGTCCCGGTCAAACCCCGTTGCCTTCCCGGAGTTTCGCAGCTTCCCGCTGCCGCCACCGGTCAACCGCTCGGGTCGCGGGCCCCAGTTTGGGTATAATGTCCGCTTCTGGCTGTCTGGTGAGGAGGAAACATGGCGGAGCCGTCCTACGAAGAACTCAAAGCGCGTTTAGAGGAACTCGAGAAAAAGGGAACTGGGCGCCGCACCGGCGCGCTCGATTTCCGCGTCGGCGAAAAGGGAGGCGTGAGCGTCTACGGTCTCGGCCGCTTTCCGGTCACTCTTTATTACGAGCAGTGGATTCGCCTCTTGGAAACCATCACGGAATTGCGCGCGTTTCTCGAAGAGAACAAGGCCGCGGGCAAGCTGAAACTCAAGGAAAGCTAACCGCGGTTTTTCCGGGCGGACTCCCCAGCTTGCTGAAAAAGTCCCGTGGCACAGCCGATCTCTGCGCCATCGCGCGCGAATCTTGCGCGATGAATCCTGGCTGTGTGCCCTTGTAACAGCAATCGATTCAACAAAGGCAAGAAGGTGCTACCGCGAATTCCTGCGGCAGCGAAAGGAAATACGACGATGAAGTTCATGAATTCAGGGCGAACTTCGATTTGGCGTGTGGCGCTGCTCGGCGTTCTCATGCTCGCCGCAAGCTTCGCCGCTGCGCAAACGCCTTCGGCGGCGTTGTTGGTACTCGAAAAAGCCGACAATTCGCTGGCCATCGTTGATCCAGCGAGCCTGCAGGTGGTAGCGCGTGTTCCCGCCGGCCAGGATCCCCATGAGATCGTGGCATCCCCCGACGGCAAGCTCGCCTACATCTCCAACTACGGGGGTTCCGACAGCACGCTGAACACGATTACCGTGGTTGATCTGGCCGCCCGCGAGGCCTTGCCCCCCATCAACCTCGGTGCTCTGCGCTCCCCGCACGGTTTGGTGTTCGCTGGCGGCAAGCTGTATTTCACCGTGGAGACGAATAAGGCCATTGGCCGCTACGATCCCGCTACGCAAAGCATTGACTTAGTTTTGGGCACCGGCCAGGATCGCACGCATATGATCGTGGTGTCCGAAGGTCTCGACCGCATCGTAACTTCCAATGTCAGTTCCGGCACGATCAGTATCATCGAGCAGGGTCTCCTGCCGAACGGTGGCTTCAACCCGCCGCCGGGCGGCAATGCTCCGCCGCCCCCTCCTCGTGCGGGCGGTCCTCGGAAAACTTGGCGCGTAACCAACGTCCCGGCCGGACACGGCGCGGAAGGTTTTGACGTGTCGCCCGATGGGAAAGAGATCTGGGCAGCCAACGCCCAAGACGCCACCGTCACGATCGTTGACGCCGCCAGCAAGAAAGTCACTCAAACGGTCCCCATCTCACTGAAGGGCGCCAACCGCCTAAAAATCACGCCGGATGGCAAACACGTCTTGATCGCCGGCCTGGGTGGCTCTGGTTCGACGGGAGCAAATCTTGTGGTGTTCGATGCCGCCGCTCGCAAGGAAGTGAAGCAGCTCAATCTTGGGGGAGGTTCCTCAGGCATCCTGATTGTGCCCAATGGTTCGCGCGCTTACGTGGCCGTGAGCGCCAACAACAAGGTCGCGGTCGTTGATTTGAATACGTGGGAAGTGATCGGCCAAGTGCCGGTGGGGAAGCAGCCTGACGGTCTGGCTTGGGCGCAACCTAAATAACTTAGAATCCGTCTGCGCTAAGAAAGTTTCTCGTCTCGTTCGGAAACAGAGGTATGGCTGCCGATTTCGAGGGCAGCTTTCCCGTGATCTTTCACAAGCCCGTCGAGCGTCGTCGTCGCGTGCTCGTCCACCGCGCCGACCGCCGCCACCAGGCAAGAGTAGAGGAACGCTTTGATTCCCGTCCGGAACTGTTCCGTCGACTGTTCCGTCGCGTGCGCCACGTCGGTTTCAATCGACCGGCGCCGCGCTTCGCACGCCGCTCGATTCTCCGCATCCAGCGAAGCCAGCGAAGATATCACCTGTTGTGTCGCCTCGGAAATGGCCAGATCCACCCGCACTTCCATCTGTCGCCGGAACTCGTCCAGCGTGCTGCTCGCGGAACTCTGCAACAGCGCGCGCATCTCTGCGGCACACGCCGCCAGTTGGGAGGTGGCCTCGCGCGTCACCATCTGCTTATCTTCCATCAACCGCACCAACTGCCGGTCGGCAATGCGCGTCGCCGCAGACTCAAATTCTTCCGCGGCAAGCCCAACGGACTCGTCCAGCCGTCCACGAATCTTTGGTTCGAGCTCGCGGACGTCGTCAACGATTTCCTGCGTCCCGGTCAAATCGCGTCGCGTGTCCGCAACTAGTTGCTCCAGTTGCTGGGCAAACTCCTCCGCGCGCCTGCGATGCGTCTCCTGCTGTTCTTCCCAGCGATTCCGCTCTTCTTCGAGCCGCGCTTCGATCCGGCTGAGGACTTCCTCTCTCGCGGAACCCATGATCGACTCGATGTGCTGCGCCGAATACTGCTCCATTTGATGTGCGCTCGCCCTGCCGACGTCATCGATCTTGGTCAGCGCCTGT
>JBGOVR010000055.1:0-27808 GCA_041478205.1 Candidatus Acidiferrum sp. | reverse complement strand
GCGCGCGCCTCGGCTTCGACGGCAAGAGCTTTCACCGTTTTGCTTCTACTCCGCTGAAGGTGCACGTACACCTTGAATCGGCCGACGTGCTCTTGGAAACCAACGACTTGAGTTTTCTTTCATCTTTGTCTCGCGTTGGCACGTCGATCTCCTCGTCGTCCGCGCAACCCTGTCTCTGGACAGTAGTTCGCGACGTAGATGTGCGAGGCAAGGTAACCGAAGCCTCGATCATTATGGCGGGATGCTTGATTATTTTTTCCTTGGGGCCCGCTTGCCTCATCGGGGCAGATCGCGAACGTAAAGAGATCCTGGCGTTCATCGGCCTGGATGTGGACGCGCGAACGTTCCAAGAATCCATCTTTCCCGCGCTTCGCCGTTTGACGGAGTTTGTGATGCGAAACGCGGGAACACCTGAGCCGGTGCTAAATTCAGAGCTTGCGATCGGGCAACCCTGCAATGTATGACCCGTCTTTCAAAGCCCTCGTGGCGTCCGCGCTTCGGCCTATTCCTGAATTTTCCCTGCTGCTCGACGGTCCTCTAGGGGCAGCGCCACAAACGGCGGCCTTAGCGTTAGAATCAAAGCAACAGTGCCACGATGGCTTCCTTCGATGAGTCGCGCCACCTCTCGTCCTCGCG
Organism: Candidatus Acidiferrum sp.; assembly: GCA_041478205.1. GTDB lineage: Bacteria > Acidobacteriota > Terriglobia > Acidiferrales > UBA7541 > Acidiferrum. The sequence continues at coordinate 27,172 of JBGOVR010000055.1, read as the reverse complement.
AGCTCGTGTCACTAGCCATGGACGCCATTCGATGGAGCGCTTCCCGCGCTCGATCGAAGCGCCGCGTGCCTTGGGATCGAACGGTTCTGGCGACGTTCCGGCACCGAAGGAGGGTAGTTTGAATGAAGTCTCTTTTATACGACGCTAGCCTTCATCTATCGTGGGCCTTGCTTTTGTTCAGTACGTCCGCGTATGCGCAATCCGGCGCTCCGCCTGCCAATTCTGAGGACCGGCCGGAGTTGGCCGGCAAGATCGAACGCTTGACCAAGTCGCTGGAACAAACGCAGGTGGAGCTCGCTGAGTCACGAACGGAAATCCAACAGCTCCGCGCCACCTTGCAAGAATTGCTCAAGCGCATGGACGGCCTCGCCTCTGCCCCTGTGGGCGCCACAGACCAGGAAGGCACTGCGGCCGCCAGCTCTCAGACGAGCACTGCTCCGATAATGTCCGAGGATGCCCACGCTGCGGCGCAAATCTCGCAGGATGATTGGGACGTCTTGAACGCGCGAGTTGACGAGCAGCGGCAGACGAAAGTGGAGAGTGCCTCAAAATATCGCGTGAAACTCTCGGGAATTGCGCTGTTCAACGCCTTCGGCACTTTCGGTCAAGTCGATAGTATCGACTTGCCGAGCATCGCTATTTCCAATGCGCTGGGATACTCAGAGGGCAGCGTTGGCGCTTCCGTAAGGCAATCCCTTATAGGTCTAACGGGAATCGGCCCCGTCGTTTTCGGAGCGCGAACTCTAGCAGACTTCCAAATGGACTTCTTCGGCGGGCTACCGAGTTCGTACGGCGCGACAACTTCGGGTGTTGCCGAGGTGCGCCTGGCGCGGATCAGATTCGACTGGAAAAACACTTCGCTGGTCGCCGGATTGGACTATCCTTTCTTCTCTCCCAATTTGCCAACGACTTACATGTCCGTGGTGGTCCCCGGGTTTGCATCGGCGGGTAATTTGTGGACGTGGACTCCCACTATCCGCGCCGAGCGACGATTCACGGGACTGCTCTCCCCGTTCAAGGTAGAAGCAGGATTCCTGGATCCTGCGTCCTACGCCAATTACACCGCGACGAATTCGCGAACACCTTCCCCAACCGAGAACTCCCGGCAGCCGACGTACGCAGTGCGGCTTTCCGCGAACACGAAATCGGAAGACCGCCCAGCGTCGATCGGAATATCCGGTGTCTATTCTCCCCAGCGATTCATTGGCGGCTATACAGTCCAGGGATGGGCCGGCACGCTGGACTGGAAGTTCCCCCTACTTCCTCGAATGGAGTTGGCAGGGCAATTCTTCACCGGGAGGGGTCTCGACGGATTCGGCGGCGTGCCTTTGAGCCCGCTTCGCCCGCAGAATTCCGTGCAATACGCCGCAATCACCGCTCCGGCACTGGCAAGCCTTGGAGTGATGGGCGGCTGGTCGCAATTCAAGTTCAAACTGGACGCGCGCCACGAATTTAACGTGGCGGCAAGCACGGGTGGCCGTAACTCCTCGGGTCTGCGAGACGCCTCGGTATCGAATGTGTTCCTCTCGTCGGTGCCCGCTCGCAACCAGATGCTGTTCGTAAACTACATTTTCAAACCGCGATCGGATCTATTGTTTTCCGCGGAATACCGTCGCTTGCGAACCTATGAAACCACGGGGTCGCCGGATATTGCGGGCCAGTTCGGTCTCGCGCTTGGATTCCTGTTTTAAATGGCTATGAAATCCGCTCCAATCATTTTCGCTCTGTTTAGTCTGGCGTTCTTCGTTTCGTCGGTTCCTGCGAACTCCGGCAACGCCGCCGACCGGCCCGCGGCCGAGATCAGTGGCGAAGTGACTCTAGTTCAACTTCAGTCTGGGCACCCGGTTGAGGCATCTCAAGTTGTTGTGTGGCTCGTACCGATGAATGCGATCCAAAAGGTGCACGCAACGCAGCAGACCCACTATCGCTTGCTCCAAAAAAATAAACATTTCGAACCGAGCTTGCTTGTTGTCCCCGTCGGCAGCGTGGTGGACTTTCCAAACGCCGATCCCTGGTTTCACAACGTGTTTTCCCTCTATCGCGGGAAACGCTTTGACTTGGGCCTGTACCAGGCCGGGGCACAGAGGTCAGTCAAGTTCGACCGTGTCGGTCCCTCCTATCTGTTTTGCAACATTCATCCGGAAATGAAGAGTGTAGTCCTGGCTGTAGATTCGGAACTCTTCAGCACCTCGGACAAAACTGGGCACTACGCGATCGCGGGCGTGTCTCCAGGGAAATACCTGATTCATGTGTGGTACGAAAACGCAAGACCAGAGGCCCTGCAGACTCTGCAGCGGGTAGTCACAATAGAAGGCGACAATCGCGTTTTGCAGGTAATCTCCGTGCCGGTTGTGAACCAAACGCAGACAGGACACAAAAACAAGTACGGTCAGGACTATGATCCCGACACGCTCAAGAGCGACTACTGAGAATGTGTCCCGCTCCTGGATTTTTGAACCACAGCTTGATTCAAGCCATCGCCGGCGATCGTTTTCCACCGCCGGAAAACAAATCTTGGGGGGAACATGAAGGGGTCTTCAGAAGGTGAAAAAATGGATACCGTCTTAGTTGTGGAAGATAGCCGTGCCATGCAGAGGACACTCCAGCGATTGCTAGAAGCCGACTCGCTGCAGGTCCAGATCGCCTCGGACGGAATTTCAGGTCTGGAGTATTTCCGCAAACAACCGCCTAGCGCCGTGTTGCTCGACCTGAAACTCCCCGGCCTTTCAGGCAAGGAGCTCTGCCGCGAGTTCAAAGCGATTGCGGCATCCGTGCCCATCGTCATCTTGAGCGCCAACGCCGAAGTAGAAGACAAAGTGCTCCTCCTGGAGCTCGGCGCGGACGACTATGTGACCAAGCCGTTTAGCCCGAGAGAACTGCTCGCCCGGGTGCGCCGCGCCATGCGGCGCGGCGCGGCGAAGACTCCGCTGACTTCCAATGTACCGGCGAAGGCCGTGAGTCACGAAGTGCTCGTGTTCGGTGACGCGCACATTGACTTCACGAGTATGGAGGCAACACAAGGAGCCAAGCCGGTCACGCTCACCGCTCAGGAATTCAAGCTCTTGAAATTCTTTGCCTCCTCCCCGGGCAGGGTGCTTTCGCGCGACGAACTGCTCAACGAAGTGTGGGGTTACCAGAATTATCCTTCTACCCGTACGGTGGACAACCACATCCTTCGTCTCCGCCAAAAACTGGAGCCGGACTCCGCCAATCCCCGCTACTTCCTGACCATCCACGGAGCCGGCTATAAATTTGTTCCCGGCACGTCCAGCGCAAAATCTCAGTGAGCATTCGTCGAGACGCCATGACCCATCTCCGCCTGCGAACCCAGTTGTTCGTCGCCACGCTGCTGACCATTTGCGGCTTGGCGGGCGCGCTCTTGCTCATCATACGTCATACCGTAAGCGTCGAAACCGAACACCAAGTTCGCGACGGCACCGAGGAGTCCGTGCGCGCGTTTGAGAGCGTGCAGCGGCAGTGGGAACGCCAGCTTTCCAGCATGGCCGCGGTGCTTGCCGATCTTCCGCCGCTGAAAGCCATGATGACCACCGGGCATGCCCCCACCATCCAGGATTCATCGACGACATACTGGAAGTTGGCAGGCAGCAGCGATCTTTTTGTCTTGGCCAAGCCGGACCGGCAGATCGTAGCCCTGCACATGACCAACCCCGGCTGGCCCACCGAAGCGGCCGAGCGCGACCTAACGAGGTCCATCGACCAGGGTGACGACGCGTCGTGGTGGTATGACAATGGCCGTCTTTATCGGGTTTTTTTTCGCCGCATCACCGCCGGCACCGGAGCCGACTCTCAGGAACTCGGCTGGCTTGCCATCGGCTACCAGATAAACTCAACCGTGGCGCAACAGTTAGCGCTGGTCGCCGGAAATCAAATTGCCCTCGCCACCGGCAACGACCTGATAGCCTCTACCTTACCCCACCAGGATGAAGTCGCCTTGCAACGCAGAATCAGCCAGCTTGATCCGCTGGTTGCTTCCGAGGCTGGCGAGATCGCTCTGGATTCGGACCACTATGCATTCTCGTCCGTGTTGTTGCATGGCGCTCTGCCTTCGCCGGTTCGCTGTTATGTGCTGATGCCGATGGCGCCGGTCAACAGTTTCATGCGGCGCCTGAATCACACCATTTATGTCTTAGGGGCCTCGGCGGTCATCTTTGGCGCGCTTCTATTCGGCTTCGTGTCCAGGACCATCACCAAGCCGCTGGACAACCTGGTGGCCGGAGTTCGCGCGCTGGCCGCGGGCGACTACACCTACTCCATCACGCCCGAGGGCACTAGCGAAGTGGCCGAACTTAGCACCGCCTTCGCAAAAATGCGTGGAGAATTGCTGGCCTCGCAGCAGCAGCAGATCGAAACGGAAAGAATAGCCGCACTGGGCCGCGCCGCCAGCTCTATCTCTCACGACCTGAGGCACTACCTCGCGGCCGTCGTCGCCAACGCGGAATTCTTATACGAAGCAGACGAACTGAAACTAGACAAGAGCGAGATCTATCAGGAGATCCAGACCGCATCAAATCAAATGACCGACCTCATCGATTCGCTTCGCGAACTGGCTCATCAGCGCAGTGCCATCTCTCCTGAGCCGGCCAACCTCGAGCAAATCGTTCGCCGCGCGATTGAGGCCGTAAAGGCCAGGCCAGAATTTCGCAATCGCACCATAACCCTGATCGCCCCCGCTGAAATGGAAGGAGTCTTTGATCCCCGGAAGCTGGAACGCGCTTTCTTCAACTTGGTTCTGAATGCCTGTGAAGCCACTCCGGAAGGTGAAAGCAGGGTAACCGTGGATGTGCAAACCCGGGAAGGCTCATTCGAAGTTCGCGTTACCGACCAGGGGCCCGGCGTTCCCAACAATATTCGCGATATCGTGTTCGATCCGTTTGTGAGTTCCGGCAAACCCAATGGAACGGGCCTGGGTCTGGCCATTGTCAGCAAAATTGTCCACGACCACGGCGGCTCCGTGAGCCTGGAACGCACCTCGGAGACGGGAACGGTGATGCTCGTCAAGCTTCCACGCTCGGCTCAGCCCGTAGCTTCTCATTCCGATTCGACCATTGCTTAGCTGGCCTGCTCCGGAGCGCCACGCCACTTGTATATGTCCTGGCTGTTCACATGCACGCCCGCCAGCTTCAGATGAAAAAAAAGCTGGTACTTGTGGTTGACCAAGTGTTCCAGATTCCCCAGAAGAATCGTTAGCAGCGTCTCGCCCTGCGGAACAAACACGGTTTGTATTTTTCGCGCCAAGTCCGCATCCGTGCAGCAGCCGAACCCTCGCTCGATGAGGCCCGCATAAAGCTTAGTGTTCGTTCTTGCTTTTTCAGGGGAATACGATTGGTTCACGGACATCGACCGGAACTCCAAAAAATCAGCCAACTCCGAAGGAAACGCGGCGTAGAAGGCGGCACAAAATCCGGCCATGCAGTCCAGCAGATGACCGACAAGGTGCCCCAAATCGCTGGCGGGCGGCTGGTTGGGAGGCACCTCCGGGCGCCATTCCAGCCTGTTTGCAGGCACCAGCGACACGAGGTGATCCGTCCGCTCGATGGTCTCCAATACCTTTTCTTTCACGGAAAGTACGATCGCTCGTTCTGGCAAGGTCATTCCCTCTTCCGAGACCCCACAATCTACACCTGATTTGGAGCGCGGGACCAACGGAGTTCGGGCATGGTAATGCGAATTTTGGAGGCGCGGGGCGGAATCGAACCGCCGATAAAGGTTTTGCAGACCTTTGCCTTACCACTTGGCGACCGCGCCACCGAACCGTGAGGAAGCCAGACCACGCGAGGACTCTTCGCAAATGCCCTCGCAGTCCAGTTCCCTCACGCAACTCGAGGGAGTCTTTGCCTTAGTCTGCCCCAGCAGCGGCCGCCGCCGCTGACACCGTTTGGTTCACGACTGGCGCGCCAATGAGATTGCCCCATTCCGTCCAGGAACCGTCGTAGTTCCGCACCTCGTCGTACCCCAGCAGATACTTCAGCACGAACCACGTGTGCGAGCTGCGCTCACCGATGCGGCAATACGCGATCACCTCGTCGGCACCGTTGATCCCTTTCGCTCCGTACAAGCTGGCCAAAGCATCGTAGGACTTGAACGTCCCGTCTTCAGCCGCCGCCTGCGCCCAAGGAATATTCGCCGCACCCGGAATGTGCCCCGCGCGCTGCGCCGTCTCGGACAACCCTGGAGGCGCAAGAATCTTCCCGGTAAACTCGTCGACGGAGCGCACGTCAACAAGCTGCCCGCGTTTCTTCCCGTCCAGCACGGCAAACACTTCGTCTCTGCGCGCGCGGATGGATTCATCCACGCCGCTCACACGGTAAGTCGCGGGCGTGACCTTTGCCGCTTCCGTCGTCACCGGCCGCTTCTCTTCCAGCCATTTCTTCCGGCCACCGTTGATCAACCGCACGTCCTTGTGCCCGTTGTACTTCAACTGCCAGAACGCGTACGCCGCGAACCAATTGTTATTGTCTCCGTAGAGAAGGATCGTCGTATCGTTCGAGATGCCCGATTCGCCGAGAAGTTTCTCGAGCGCCGGTTTCTCGATCAGATCGCGCCGCACATTGTCCTGCAGCTGTGTTTGCCAGTTCCATCCCACGGCGCCAGCAATGTGCCCCTGGTCATACGCTGAAGTATCCACATCGACTTCCACCAACCGAATGTTGGGAGAATTCAGATTTTGCGCCGCCCATTCGGTCGAAACCAGAACTTCTGGATGCTTGTAGTCTGGCATTTGCGAGTCTCCTTTTCGCGTTTGCGCGTCCATCAAACAGCACCAAAAAACAAAAAACCCACCTGCCAGTTCATCTCCGGCGGTGGGTTCAGAAAACTTAGGCTAAGCTTGAGTTTCTAGCTGCCCGGCCTCCCCGCGCCAGAATGCGCACACGTACAACACAGACAGCAGGGACAATTCTGCGTCGCGTTCTGGTGGGTGGCCAACATAACCCTACGATACCTGCGAACTCGCCGATTGGCAATAGCCAGAATGGATCGCTGACCTACTGGCCATCCGGGCGGGCTAGCGCTTGTCCCGCGTTGCGGCGCTCGCCACTTCAAGGCTATCCCTTCCTCACTATCAATGTGATCGCCTCGCCCAGGTCCTTCGTGCTGGCGTTGCCGCCGATGTCGGGCGTGCGCGCTTCGGATTTCCGGAGAACCTCGGCAATGGCGCTTTCCACCGCGTCCGCCGCCTCCGGAGCGCCCAGGTGCCGTAACATCATGGCGCCAGACCAGATCTGCCCGATGGGATTCGCAATTCCCTTCCCGGCAATGTCCGGCGCGGAACCGTGGACTGGCTCGAACATGGACGGAAACGCCCTCTCTGGGTTCAGGTTTCCCGAAGGCGCGATGCCGATCGATCCCACGACGGCCGGTCCCAAGTCAGACAAAATGTCGCCAAAAAGATTCGAGCCGACGACAACATCGAACCAGTCGGGATGCCGAACGAAATGCGCCGTCAAAATGTCGATGTGAAATTGGTCCGTACGCACGTCCGGGTATTCCGCGCCTATTTCACGGAAGCATTGATCCCAGAAGGGCATGGTGTGGATGATGCCGTTTGATTTTGTGGCGGAGGTGAGATGCTTCTTACTTTTGCGCGCGAGCTCGAAGGCGAATCGCAAAACGCGAAATACGCCCCGCCGAGTGAAGACCGTTTGCTGGACGGCTATCTCGTCTTCCGTACCCTCGTAGAGACGCCCGCCGATTTCCGAGTATTCGCCTTCGTTATTCTCGCGCACAACGGTAAAATCGATTTCGCCAGGCTTCCACCGCTTCAACGGACTCTCGATCCCCTCGAAAAGGCGCACCGGGCGCAAATTCACGTACTGCCGGAACCCCCGCCGGATGGGGATCAGCAAGCCCCACAAGGACACGTGATCCGGCACGGTGGGATGTCCCACGGCTCCCAGAAAGATGGCGTCGAATTTCCCCAACTGGGCGATGCCATCTTCGGGCATCATCCGTCCGGTTTTGAGGTAGGTTTCGCAACTCCAATCGAAATGCTGCCAGAGAAACTGAAATCCGAACCGTTTACCGGCCGCTTCCAAGACACGAATGCCTTCGGGAACGACTTCTTTGCCGATTCCATCGCCGGGGATGACCGCGATTCTAAAAGTCTTCATCTACGCTCTTTCCTCCACCGGGAGTTTTGCCGTACGGGCAAGCGCGCGTTGCTTAACAGCTCGCGTTAGCGCCGGACGATTTCAGAAATAGCTGCAAGACGCTTGAGATCCGTCGCGGCCGGAACATCGCTGACCGTCGTCACGATGGCAGGTTGTACATCGGAAATCAACTGAGCCAACCGCGGATGGAAACTTGGATCGCTGGGCTGGTCCGGCTGAAAGTCCACGACGGACAGACCGACGCCAACCTTCGCGGACCGCAGGCCGGAATACCCTTCCGCGGGCAAATTCTGGATCGCCTCCAGCAGGAGGCAGACAGTGCAGCCTTGCGCTAACTGCAGAATGGCCTCGGAATTCTCCGTCAGGACATGCTCGTCCGCGAGATGGAGAACGGGCTGCGCCTCGTAGAAACGGATGATGTTGAAAATCGGCGCCAGCATGGATCCCCAATCTTCCGAACTCCCCGCGGGCATAGCCGGAAGCCTATCTTCGCAAAGGAAAATGAGATTGGCTCCCGCCTCCGCAAATGCCTTAGACGCCTGCGCGACCGCCGAAGTTGCGACCTCCAGGGCGGAGTCAGGCAGGTTCATGCCTGTTTGCCGATGCTCGCCTCCATACAAACCCGCGAGGCGCGACGCCAGCGTAAACGGACCGGAGACACCGGCCATGAGGAGAAACTCCTCGCGGAGAAGGGCCTTGAGGCGGCGGATGACTTCGAGAGCCACGGGCATGCGGCCGCTCTTGAGCATCTCTTCCGGCGAGCGGAGACCGGCCGGGAGCTGACCCGGTTCGGGTGCTGAGAGCCAGCGTAGGGTGGGCGGCTCATTGTCAGAACGCCATTCGAGCGTGCCGCCGAGCGCCTCGGCTTCGAGCAGAGGGTCGAAATAGCAGCTCACGCCATCGGATCGCAAGTGCGGGCGGGTTTGCCGCAGCGAATTCGAGATCTTCGTTGGATTTGCGAGAAACGCACGCAGCGAAAGGTTTTCTATGCGAGCGCCGAGCGCGAATGCGATGGGCACGAACAGCGGCCGGGACGGCGCGCCGCCATGTACGAGGTCCTTGAGAATCTGGCGGGGAGTGCTCTGTTCAGCCATCGATCAGGGCCGGAAAACGGGCCCAAGAGGTTTGGCGTCCGGCCAGGAACCATAGTATTGCAAGATTTCCTTGGGTGGACTCTTCTTGTTCCACTCCTTGTGAAAATCCTCGAAGGACTTGCCGCGAGCGAGGCGTGCGCGGCGCTCCTGGTCCCTTCGTTCCTTGGTTTTCTCGACGTCCAGCTTTCGGCGCTCCGGATCGTAAGCCAGGAAATAAATCTGTTGCGCCGTCCAATCCGAGACAATTTGTTTCTTCAGATCTTCGAGAATACTTTCCGGATCACGTTCGAGAGGATCGCCGTACCCAGGACCGCCTCCACTGAAGCCGAAGAGCAGATCGCCCTCTTCATATACCTTGGGCGTCCGCGCGACGAGTTCGTAGTTCCAGTTTCCGTGGATCGTGCGCTGCTCCATGATCTCGCGATGATCCATCGATAGCGCCGGCTCTCCTTCACGCATCTGTTGCAGCAGATCGGTCTTCCGAATGCTAATGCCGGGGATGGGCGCCGACGCGTATCCACCGAACAGAGGCTGGCCGAGAGGGACTTTGCTTCCGTTGCCCATGCACATCGAAACAAGCTCGGGGACTTTGTGAATCATCCAATGCTGAGTAGCGCCCGAGCCGCCGCGATGACGTCCGGCACCGCTCGAGTCCTTCCAGTGTTGCGCCAGGGTTACGGTTACGGGCAGTTCGCTCTCGACTTGTTCGGAATCGGGCGCGCGTCCAAAGGCACACCACGCGAATCCATACGCATCCATTCCGTCCGTGCGCGCGCGGCCGCCTTGACCCTGGGTATTGAGAGCGAACGAAAGAACGTCCGCGAAGGCCAGATTCCATTGAGAATGGCCGGCACAAATCTGCGAAGTGTGCTGGCTGCCGGGATGCGCGGCGATTTGTTGCCATAGTCCCGCACTGGAAAAGGTCATTTTGGCAAAGGCGCTATGGGTCGCGCAGCGAGCCTGCATGCCGATGAAAACGCAGCAACTGGTGGCAGCCATACGACCCGGATTGACGATAGCGCCTTCGGGGAAAACAAAATCGATGGGCGCGAAGGTGGAGCTGGAGATCGGCAGGTCGTGAAAAATGTACTCGTACATGAAATTGGCGATGTGGCCGATCACGGCTTGCGGATGAACGTTGTAGGAGGAAGGATTTTCCGGCGAGGTTCCGTCGAAATCGAACGTGACTTTGCCGTCGCGCGTCGTCAGCGTCAGATAGCAGGCACGCACGAGGGCGGGCGTCCAGCCAATGGCATCATTGAAGACGACCGCGCGGAACTTGCCGTCGGGCAGCGTCTTCAGTTTTTGGCGGGCACCAGCCTCCGCGGTGTCCGACATTTTGCGGAGCAACCCGATCAGATACGGCTCGCCGCGCTTTTCGACAACCTCCAGGAGGCGCACACGAACACGATCGGCTGTGGTGCACCGCGCGCGAAGGTCGGAGATAAACATGGCCGGTGCACGGAGCCCGTAGACGGAGTAGAACTCCAGGAAATCATTGCGAATCTGGAAATTCTCGCCAATCTTGATTGGCGGGAGATTCAGGCCTTCGTCGAAGCGTGATTTTGCGCTGACGGGCATGCCGCCGGGCTCAATGGCACCCGTTTCCGTGGTATGCAACGCCGCGGAAGCCCAGGCGAGCAGCTTGCCTTTGTGGAAGACGGGCATCAGCGCGACCTGGTCCGGATTGTGAATGCCTCCGTAGAGCGCATCGTTGGTGTACCAGATGTCGCCGTCGCGGATGCCGGGATTTTCCGCGTAATACTTGAGGATAAATTTGATGACGATGGGCTGGATGATGGCGTGAAGGTACGTTCCGCAAGAGGCGTTGATGAGGTCGCCGTCAGCCGTGAAGATCGCCACCATCGAGTCGCCGGACACGCCGAAATAGCTGCGCGAGGAGCGAATGAAGATTTCCATCGCTTCATCGAGAATGTCGTTGGTGACCTGCACGCCGATCTCGTAGTCGCCTTGCGGGAGTTTTCCGGCGCATTCTTTTTCGTAGGGCGTTGCCGGAGCGGGTTTGAGCCATGCTAGTTTTTCCGCAAGCGTGGGGATGGGCATGTGATTCCTCTATTTCTTCGTTGAGCTGTGCTCAAGAATTCCGAGGCTCCGCTCGTCGATGGAAAAGTGCATCGCCGGAGGAACGACGAGCGTGGTGTATTCGCCTTCGACGATGGCCGGACCATCGACGACATTGCCGGGTCGCAGGCCTTCATAGGAATAAACCGGCGTCGCGCTGAAGTCCTTCAGCTGCGGCCAATAGGCGGGCCGCTGCCCTTTTTTCGCTGCGGCGGGGTCGCGCCCTTCGAGCGGCATCTTTGGAAGTTCGATTTTGCGGACAGGCACGATGGCTTTCAGAATAAAACTCTCGATAAAAACACCGCCCTCGGGATTGACGACAAACGGGCTGAAGGCTTCACTGAACTCCTTCTCAAACGCATCGCAAATCGCTTGAACATCCGGCGCCCCGTGAAGCGCGAGCCTGGGAGACAGCGCGCGTTTGACGTGGAACTGGCCGCCGTAGAGCATATCCAGCTCTAGAACGTAAGAGGCTTGCTTCAGATCGAGCCCATCGCCTCGCAGATCGCGCTGGGCCTGTTCGACAAGCTTTTCGACGGTTTGATTGAACGTTTCGTATTCCGTGGAGAGTGTTTGCGTGACGGGTTCCAGCAGCGTCAGCTTTTTGGAAACCTCGTAGACGTGCATGATATCCATGGTCGAGGAACCGAAGGCGCAGAAGACCGGGGAGAAGGCAAACGTTACGGCTTTCGCGATGTCGGCCATATAACCTTCGGCGTGCGTGGGACCCGCTCCACCGCCAACGAACAAAATAAACTCTTCCGGGCTGTAACCGCGCAGGTGGACCTCTTTCATGATGGCGGAGGCCATATTGCCGTTGACGATTTTTCGGATGAGCGCCGAAGCTTCTTCGACAGAGATGCCCAGAGGCTTGGCAATTTTGTCGCGTATGGCCTGGACCGAGCGGTTCTTGTCCAGGCGCATTTTGCCGCCGAAATAATAATCAGGGTTGAGATAGCCGAGGACAACATCGGCATCGGTGACGGTCGGTTCGGTGCCGCCAAGGCTGAAGCAGGCGGGACCCGGCATCGAGCCTGCGCTGCGCGGACCGACTTGCAGGCGATTTTGCAGCAGCTTGTTGATCGATGCGATGGAGCCACCGCCCGCACCGATCGAGAGCGTCTTGATCATGGTAATGCCCACCATCCAACGGTCGATGATGGGGCGGAAGTCGTAGCTGCGCACGCTGTCTTCCACCACGAGTCCGACGTCAAAGCTGGTGCCGCCCATGTCCGTCATCACCACATTTTTGTAACCGAGAATTTTGGCGACGTGGTGCGCGCCCATCAACCCGGAAACCGGGCCGCTGTTAAACGTGCGGCTGGCTGTGGTGCGAAAAACTTCGGCGATGCCGCCGGAGCTCTGGATCATCAGCAAGGGCTTCTTGTAGCCGCGATCGCGGAGCTTGTCCCACATCGCGGACAGCTCGATTTGCATGGAGCGGTGCAAGTACGCGTCGAGAATGGCAGCGAGTGTGCGTTCGTATTCTCCCAGTTTCCCGACGACTTGCCCGGCAAGGACGACGGGCAGAAAGCCGATGTGAAATTCCTTGTACTCGTCGCGAATGATCTCTTTGACGCGCTTTTCGTGAATGGGATTCAGAAATCCCCAGAGAAGAGAGACAACAAAGCCACGCGCGCCCCGACTGACGAGATGACGGACCTTTTTGCGGACGTCTTCTTCATCGAGAGGGCGAATGATGCGGCCACGGGAGTCGATACGTTCCTTGACGCCCAGAATGAGATCGCGGGGAATAAGGGGCTCGGGCTTGTGCTGGACGGCTAGATTTCGGCGTTCGGAGACACGCGTTCCGTCAATCCACTGCGCTCCGCGGCCGATGAGCGTGACATCTTCATGGCCCTCCGTGGTGATGAGGGCGAGGCGCGGGCCTTTTTTCTCGATCAAACGATTCAGGGCGATGGTGGTCGAATAGCGAATCATTTCGACGTCGGGCAAGAGTTGATCGATCTTGAGGCCGAGGGCGCCGGCACCTTCCTCGATCACGCGCGAGAAACACACGGAGAGGTCGTACGACGTGGTGGCGACCTTCTTGATCAGCGTCTGCCCGCCGAAGTTCAGAACCAGGTCCGTGAATGTTCCGCCGACATCGATGTCAATGGAGTTCATTCGGCGGCCTCCAGCCGGTTATTACGGATAGTGAATTCGCCCTTCTGCAGCCTTTCTTTCAACCTAGGCAGATCGAGCTCGATGTCGTGTGTGATCGGGTGGCCGGGCGGGAGATATTCGGTCTCCACCTGCGTGCCGCAACCTGGGCAGTAAAATTCCACGATGCGAATCCAGTTTGGATCGGGAGAAAAGTTGAACTCTCCAGAAACGATGGGCGGGTGAATCTCCCGAGGATCGCGATCGTAGAGCAGGCAGCCTTTTTTGTAGCTTTCGCCCGCGGGACCAATGTCGTGGCCGCAACGATTGCAGAGCCATCGTTCACTGTCGAGGTCGAGATCGAGATATTCGGTAACGCGAATTCGTTTTTGTTGGTCAGACGCCATGGCTTTTCCCTCGTTCAGCCGGTGCTTTTGCGGTCATGGTCAACTGCGGCGCAGCTTGGCGTTCCCGTAAGTGTCCATTTCGAGAGTCCATCCTTCGGGAACAAAATAAGTGCTCTGTGCGCCTTCGAGCACGGCGCATCCGTCCAGACGATTGCCGGGCTGCAAAGATTCCCAGCGATAAATTTGCGCCGAGCCGGTCTTGCTCCCCCAGGCGACGCGGCGCGTTCCCTTCAATGCCTGGGAACAATCCGGACTTCCCAGGGGTAGCTTCGGGAGATCGGGCTTCAACATGGACTTCTTTACTTGCAGGCGAACGAGATCGATACCGAAGCCCTCTCGTTGGGCAGCGGCGGAATTTCTTAGCGCGGCGGCAATGTGGGAGTTTGCGGCATTGGTATTCTGAATCGCTGATTCCGGAATAACAATAGCAACGCCGGGGTGTCCTTTTTGCGAGACTTCCAATTCGATCGCATGAATTACATCGGCCAGCCGGAGACCTTCTCCGAGCAAGTCCTTCACGCCCTCGGCTTTCATTTCCTCAAGGGCCAGCCGAATCCGCGCGAGATCCTTTTCTTCGAGCGAGGAGAGGTAGAGAGCGCGCTCGTAAACGTGCGAAATGTCCGACACTGAGGAGCCAAACGCGCTGAAGACCGGGCCGAGGTTGAACAAGTACACGGACTCGAGGCCAGCCTTTTCCGCAACGCCGCAAGCGAAGAGTCCGCCATTTCCGCCGTATGCGAAAAGGGCATGTTTGGAAAGATCTCTTTTCAGCTCGGATTGCGCGTTGGCGATCATGTCCGCGACCAACTGAAAACCACGATCGATGATCGCGCCGCAGGCTTCGTCGACCGGCACGTGCAAAGCATCCGCAACATGCTCCTGGATCGTGCGGCGGGCAAGGTCACGATCGATAGGCTTGGTGCCGCCAAGAAAATAGTCGGGATTGATGAGGCCGGCGGAAACGAAGGCGTCCGTGAGCGTAGGTTGGTCGCCACCCAAACCGTAGCACGCAGGTCCGGGGAACGAACCCATGCTGTCTGGTCCCAGTGTGACCGGAGGATTTGCGCCGGGGCTCACCGGCCGAACCACACTACCTCCTCCGAGGGCGACTGACCGCAAGTACGGCAGCGAGAGACCCACAGGGATGCCGAAGAAGTCGGTCGGCTTGCGGAAGAGCGGCTCACCATTTTGCAGCAGACTCAGCTTGGCAGTGGTGCCGCCAACGTCCAGCGCGATCACATCCTTTAGACCGAATTCCTTGGCGAGATAGCTGCTGCCATGGATGCCGAGGATCGGGCCGGACTCCACCGTGTCGATGGCTTTGGTCTTGGCGATGCCGGCAACGCCGCCGTTGATGTGGCTCACGAAAAAAGCGCCGTGATAACGATGCGTGTCGCGAAGCTCGTCTTCCGCTTTGAACAATGTAGCGGCCAAAGCGCCGTGGGTGTAGGCGTTGATCAAAGCGCAGTAGGTGCGCGTGCGATCGTCGGCGCCGCGGCCGATGTCGCTGCCGGCGAGGACGGGGACGGAGCCCAGGAAATGGTCGGGATACTGTTGTTCGATGATGCGCTTGATGCGGATTTCGGGCTCAGGATTGCGATCGGCGTCTTTGAGACTGACGCAGATGCGGCGCACGCCGGTCTCCAGCAGGCCGCGGGCGGCGTTCATGATTTCTGCTTCGGATGGTGCGGCATCTACGCCGATCACGTTCTTAGCGGAAATCAGCCGCTCCAGCAAGACGCTCTGCTGGGTCTCTCCGTAAAAATCGGATTCGTGGCCGCGGGAAACGATTAGCCCGAGCCTTGGCCCGCGTTGTTCCGCCAAGACGTTGGAAGTAATGGTGGTGGACCAACGGATGAGATCCACGCACTCGAGGAAGGCGTCAACGTCGGCAAAGCCGAGCTGCATTGCTCCCTGCGTGAGGCAATCGAAGAGGCATACGGTCAGATCGTGCGGCGTGGTATCGACCTTGACGCAGAACATGCCGCCGTCCTTGATGAAGATTCCATCGGTGAGCGTGCCGCCAACATCGATGTCTATCGTGAGCACAGGGTGCTTTATCCCTCCGATGGATTGAGCGCGGCGAGAAAATCGTCTGATTTCATGGTCCAGCCGAAAAATGTCTCGACGTTATACACCGTAGCGTCGTGCGCGGCCGGTGGGCCTGCAGGCATCGCGCCGTCACTCAGCAGAATGGGCCAGTAGTCCAGGAAAAACGCGTCGCGGAGCGTCGATTCCACGCAGACGTTGGTGGCGATGCCGGCGAAGAAAAGATAGCGGATACCGCGCGTGCGGAGCATGGAATCCAGCGGAGTGCCGGCGAAGCCGCTGTAACGCGTTTTGACCACGACGAGATCGCTGGGATGCGGCTTCAGTTCGTCCACGACATCGAAATCCCAGGTGCCTTCGGTGAGCAGCTTGCCTTTGAGCTCGGGCCGGCGATTCATCAGCGTCATCGCGAGTTCTTTGTGCCAGTTCGGCGAGTTTGGACCGCCGCTATTACTCTGATCGGGTTTGTAGCCCATTTGGAGATGGACCACCGGTATCCCGGAAGCTCGCGCGCCGTCCAGAACAGCCACGATTTTCTGGATCACCAATGCGGCAGAAGAAATATCCGCGCCCGCGATGTCCAGCATTCCGCCTTTGCTGGCGAAGGCGTTTTGCATGTCCACGACAACGACGGCGGATTTAACCGGGTCGATGTCAACGGGTTCCGGTTTGGTTTTCAATTTGATCATGCTTCATGCCGTCTGCGGCCGCGCCTCATTGAGTTTTCCGATCAACTGCCCTTTCATTTAAAGGGCGCCAAGAAACCTGCAAGAACGAATTTCCAATTTCTGCTACTCGCGGCTCGCTTCCATAATCTTGTCGGCCAGGCCCGCGGGATTGGTGAAGATCACCTCATGACTTCCGGGCATTTGCACCAGCCGATAGAGCCCCAGCCGGCCGGACATGCGGGGATGCCAGCCCCATTCGCCCGGCGGCAGCGCGGTGTCCTCGGTGCAATTTATATAACTCTTCGGAAGCTCTAACGAATAGAACTTTTCCAGATCCAGCTTGTCCTTCGTAGGTTGCGCGGGCTCCGGGGAGAGCTGCGCGTACGTGGATTTTGCAAGGTCCAAATCCGCATCGTTGATAAAGGCTTCTCGCCAGATGGGAAACGGGAGCGACACCGTGTCATCGGACGACTCCTTGGCGAGTTGATCGAAGAGTGCGGCGTGGTGCGGAGGGATTTCGTCGACCAGACTCACGCCATCGCGAAGAACGAAACCGTTCAAGAAGACCAGCCGTTTGATGCGGCCGGGGATGGCCTCCGAAACCTTGGAAATGATGGTGCCGCCGAAGCTGTGACCTAGCAAGACGATGTCATCAAGAGAACGCTCCACGATGTAGTCCACGATCGATTGCGTGCACTGCGCATGGTTGACGTTCTTGGCGACTCCCTTGCCGTGCCCCGCGATCGTGGGGGCGAATGTCTTGTGGCCTTTCCGTTCCAAATGAGGGATCGTGCCATTCCAGCAGGTTCCATCGTGCCACGAACCGTGCACGAGTACGAAGGTCGCCAAAGCGGGTTCTCCCGAACGCCTACGAAGTTATAAGCTACGCGCACTTTTGTTGCAACCCTCCGGTGCAGTGCTCACACTTGCCACGCAGCCTCGTGTCGGGGCACAACGCAGACAATACGTCAAAACGACAACTTGATGGCCAATTGGAGTTGCCGCGGATTCATCATCGTTCGCGGCGTTCCGAAACTCCCGTTCGGGCCCGGCGGAACAAAAAATCCCCCCGGAAGAGCGCCCGCCGGAATTTGGCCGGCCGCGGCCAGCGAAGCCAGCGTGGGACAAGTGACCGTGCCCTGCTGGATCGCAAGGGAGGCGGCGTCCCCAAAGTGCGTTGGCACGGCTCCGCAAAATACAGGCGAGCCGTATACGCTGGATACCTCGTCGATGTTCTGCCGGTTGAGTAGATTGAACGCATCGAAGATCAGATCCAGCCTCTTCTTTTCGTTGAACACGAAATAGCGGGACAATCGAAAGTCCCAGGTGCGCAGCGGCTGCCCGATATAGGAATTTCTCGCCGATAGCCCCACGCGGTCCGTCACCGGATTCGTGTCGCCGTTGGTATCGCCCCCTACGAACATGGTGAACGGGCGTCCACTCTGCACCGTGATGATGCTGCTCAGCGCGAAATTCCGCAGAAAACTAGTCTTCGGCGCTTCCGCCGTGAAGTTGGTTACAAACCGGTGGCGAACGTCCTGGTTGGAGTTGCCGCGCTCCGATTTTTGGTCGAACTGGTTCTGGGGAAGGTTGATGAACGTCGTGAAATTTCCGTCGTCGATGATATGCGAATACGTGTAGTTAGCATTCAGATTGAAATATTTGCCAAATCGTTCGATCGCTTGCAACGTTAGGCCGTGGTACACGGCGTTCACAACGCTATCGTTGTAGTCGAGGAATCCGCCATTCGAGAACTCGTTCCCCGAGAAATAGGGTTTGCCCACTAGCAACGCCGGGCTTCCAGTACAAGAGCTGATGGTGCCATCCGGATTGAGCCATCCCTGCGTGGCGGGAGAGTTAAACGGAGGACCCGGCACCCCAACAGGCCCCGCCGGATTCGCCGGTTTGCTCGTGCCTACGGGACAAGAAGTGTTCAGGCCATTTCCCAGCACCAGACGGTGCGCGCCCACAAACAGATAGCCGATATCGACGGTCAGGCCATTTCCCAGTTGCCGGTCGATCTCCAAGCTAGCCTGTTCGGCGTAGGGAAGCTTGCTGTGGTTGCGATCCATTCCACCAGCGCCCGCGGTGCAGGCCGGTGGGCAGATGCCCGTTATATTTTCCGTCGGATACAGACCGGTGTTAAGAATGCTCGCGGCCGTGACCGCTGGCGCATCAAGGCAAAGAGGAGGGGCCGGAGGGGGCCCAAGGACGGGTATGCCTAGCCCTGGTGTACACGTTACTCCTCCCGGCAAAAACGACGCCAAATTCACGGCATTCAGTTGCCAGCCGCCAGTATCCGCTCCCTTGCGCACCATAGGGAGCGTTACACCTGGGAGGAAGCCGGAGACCGTCTTCTGGTTTCCGGTAATGAAGAAAAAGGTCATGTTGTTGCGATCGTCAAACAAACCGAACCCAGCGCGAATGACGGTTTTGCCGTCCGGGGAATAAGCAAACCCGACCCTCGGCTGAATGGCCCCGTAGTACGACGCAATCTGGGCTCCCAAACCGGTTTCAAGGTCGTACCGCATGCCGTAATTCACGGTGAGCTTGGGTGTCACCCGCCATTGATCCTGAGCAAAGAAACCGTAGTATCCGTGGTTGAGCGCGTACTGATAGCTATTGCGAAGCCCCGGCGCAAACGCGTTCGACCAATTGGTCGTATCCAACGGCGTCGCATTATTTAGCGGGGCTTGGCCATCTACATAGCCCGTTCTGGCAAGCGCCACTCCGTAAAAGGTCACCGCATCGCCGAAAAAGAAGGGAGGGAGAGGGCACGGCGCTTGGTTCCCCATTTGGGCAAGTGCCGGTCCGCCGGGTTTGTCGACGAAGTTGGCAAAATCCACCAGGCAGTTGAGGCCCGGCAGGATAATCCGCGCCGGAGTGAATCCCGGATAGATCGTGGCATCCCAAATGTTGTTGGAATCGAATCCGAACTTGGCGAGATGTTTGCCTTTAACCCAGGCCACCGAATCCGAGAACTGCAACCGGCTCTCGTAGATGGAATCAAGGGTACCGAAGTTGTGTCCGAACGAGAGATCGTTGGGAATATCCAGGTCCGGCTCGCCGGTCGCCCCGGGGAAATTGTAGTGCCGCCTGGCATACTGCACCAAGACGGTGTTGATCAAGTTGGGTCTGAGCGACGAATCCAGCGTGCCCACCAGCGACTGATCGCGAATGAAGAGATTGCGCCCGCCGCTCGGGGTGCCGACGCCGCCGCCGTCCTCGGTGTTGCCCACCAGTTGGTTCAAGTCGCGCGCATCTTCCACATTGTAGCGGAGCGACAACCGGTTGTTGGCCGTGAGCTGATGATCGAGTCTCACAAAGCCGTAGTCGTTATTCTTCGTCTTCAATGTCCCGAGGTTTTCGGGCGCGAGGCCCAGATACGCTTTCGCCTGATCGATGGCCGCGATGTTAGTCCTAAGATCGGGCGGCAGAATCGGAGACTCCCCACGCCGCTGCCCCTCGTAGTTCATGAAGAAAAATGTCTTATCCTTCTTGATAGGACCGCCGAGCGTCCCTCCGAATTGATTCGACCGGAGGGTGTGCGGATCCGGCGACGGCTGCAGCAGAGATCTCGCGTCCGCCGCGCTGTTTTGCAAATAGTCGTAGATCGAGCCGTGAAGCTCGTTGGTGCCCGACTTGGTGACCACGTTGACGATTCCACCCAGCGCCCGGCCATACTCCGACCCAAAACTGTTGTTCACCACGCGGAATTCCTGCACCGATTCCTGAGGAGGTGTGGCCCGCTGCACGCCGGTATTCGAGTTGATGAAGTCCGCCCCGTCCACGGTGATTTCATTGCTGAACGAGCGCATACCGCCGAAGGAGATTTGCGTGATCTCAAACTCCGTGAACGTGGTTCCCAAACTCGTGCGGCCCGTGGCCACTCCGGGAGTCAAGAGCGCGAAATCCGTGAACAAGCGGCCACTGACAGGCAGCGACTCGATCTGGCGCGTCTCGATGACCTGGCTGATCTCCGTCTTGGTGGGTTCCACGGTCTGCACTTCCGTGCTGACGGTAACTTGCTCGCCGACACTGGCAACTTTCAGCGTGACGTCGATCGTCGCGACTTGGCCGACGCGCAACTCGATCCCGGTCTGCGTATAGTTCCCGAAGCCCGCGTACGAGACCTTCAATTCATAGTGGCCCGGCGGCAGGTTCGGGATCACGTAGAATCCGCCAGTGCCAGACTTCGCCGGATAAGTGCTATTGGTTTCGGTTTCACGCACTGTGATGGATGCGTTGGCCACCGACCCGCCCTTTTCGTCGAGCACGGTGCCGTTCAATTGCGCGGAGCTCAGGCCCGCCTGGCCAAAAACAGAGTCGACGCGCGCGAAGAGAACACTGAAGGCGAGAATTGCCACCAACCAACCACGTCCCCTCATAACAGACTCCTTCCGGCGAACGAACGCCCCAAAGAGTAGCGACAAGGCCCTCTTGCTGTCCATTTAGGTCGAGAACACGACCACCCGTGAGAATGGTCTAATCCGCAGACCACGCTTTGTCAAGCCTTTTATCGCTCATCATGTGCGAATATCGGACGCTGCGGCCTTGCGCCCTTTCCCCGCAGGGCGCGGGAGGGCTTGCTAATCCGCGTCAAAACACTTATTTTCCGAGTGCCGCAAAAGTATGCGTGCGAAGGTGCCGCCGGTGATTTCTCGAACCATAATCGTCGCCGTTCTGCTTGCCCTCTTGTGCTTCGGCGGTGCGATCGGCCTGCGATCCAATGCTGCTCAAGGGACGCCGGAGCGAAAATCCGCAACAAGCGCCGCGAATGTCACCGGTCAAAGAATCATCAATGCCGATGCGGAGCCCGGGAATTGGCTGACTCACGGCCGCACGTATTCCGAACAGCGCTTCAGTCCGCTGGACCGCATCAACGACCACAACATTGGCCAGCTAGGCCTCACGTGGTCCTTCGATCTCGACACGCGTCGCGGACAAGAAGCAACGCCGCTCGTCATCGACGGTGTGATGTACTTCACGACCGCGTGGAGCAAAGTGGTGGCGCTCAACGCGGCCACCGGCGCCCTGCTCTGGAAGTACGATCCCAAGGTCCCTCCGGAATGGGCGGTGAACGCCTGCTGCGACGTGGTCAATCGTGGTGTGGCCGCTTGGGATGGCAAAGTTTTCGTCGGAACGCTGGACGGCCGCTTGATCGCTCTCGACGCCGCTACAGGAAAGCCCGTATGGGAAACGCTGACCATCGACCGGCGATTCCGGTACACCATCACCGGCGCTCCCCGCGTCATCAAAGGCAGAGTCATCATCGGCAATGGCGGAGCGGAAATGGGCGTGCGAGGCTACGTCTCCGCCTATGACGCGCAGACGGGCAAGATGGTCTGGCGCTTCTATACCGTACCCGGCGATCCCTCAAAGCCCTTTGAAAACGCTGCCATGGAAAAAGCTGCCAAGACCTGGACCGGCGAGTGGTGGAAGAACGGCGGCGGCGGCACCGTCTGGGACTCCATGGCGTACGACCCCAAGCTCGATTTGTTGTACATCGGCACGGGCAATGGCGATCCGTGGGCGCGCGAAATCCGCAATCCCCAGCGCCAGGCCAATCTGTTTGCTTCTTCGATCGTTGCCCTGAAGCCAGACACTGGTGAATACGTCTGGCACTACCAGGAAAACCCTGGTGACGAGTGGGACTACGATTCCGCCGAGCAAATCATCCTGGCCGATCTGAAATTGGATGGCCAGCTTCGCCAGACCCTGCTGCACGCGCCGAAAAACGGTTTTTTCTACGTTCTCGATCGCGCCACCGGCCAGCTTCTCTCCGCGAAGCCTTTCACCCGTGTCACTTGGGCCACCGGCATCGACCTGCAAAGCGGACTCCCCACCGAGTCCCCCTCCGCACAATATGAAGGCACCGGGAAGCCAGCCCTCGTTACTCCAGGGCCCGGCGGAGCCCACAGTTGGCAGCCCATGTCCTTCAACCCGCAAGCCGGCTTGGTCTATTTCCCCGTTCTCGAATCCGGGTTCGCTTACAAATCCGAGGAACACTTCAGTCACCGAGCGACCGCTTTCAATACCGGCACCGACCCCGTCGCCGCTGGCTTACCCCAGGATCCTCAAATCAAGAAAGCCATTCTTGCCAGCGTCAAAGGCCATCTCACCGCGTGGGACCCTGTGAAGCAGACCGAAGTCTGGCGCGTCGACCACCCCGGCCCGTTAAATGGCGGAACCCTCTCCACCGCGGGTAACCTCGTGTTTGAAGGCACCGGCCTCGGCCAGTTCGAGGCTTTCCGTGCGGAC
Organism: Candidatus Acidiferrum sp.; assembly: GCA_041478205.1. Classification (GTDB taxonomy): domain Bacteria; phylum Acidobacteriota; class Terriglobia; order Acidiferrales; family UBA7541; genus Acidiferrum. Next base: position 4,379 of record JBGOVR010000055.1, on the reverse strand, counting down.
ACCGGGGAGAAGCTCTGGTCCGCTCCGAGCGAAAGCGGCATCACCGCAGGCCCCATCGCCTATGCGGTGAACGGCGAGCAATACATCGCGGTGCTAGTCGGCTGGGGCGGTGTGCTGCCTCTTGCGGCGGGAGAGGTATTCCTGCAAACGCCTCGGCTGGCAAACGTCCCGCGCATGCTGGCGTTTAAGTTGGGAGGTAAAGCCAGCTTACCAGCGGTCCCAGAAGTAAAACCCCCGCTCTTGACTCCGCCTCCCGCCACCGCCAGCGCCGCCACCGTCAAGAAAGGCGAGCAGCTCTATCAAACCCATTGCGGCAATTGTCATGGTGACGTCGCCGTCTCCGGCGGCGTCCTGCCCGACCTCCGCTACTCCAGCACCCTGGTGGGCGACCAGTGGTTCAACATCGTTCTCGATGGCCTGCTACGCCAGCAAGGCATGATCTCGTTCTCCAGCGAGATCTCTCGCCAAGAAGCGGAAGCCATCCGCGCTTACGTCATCTTCCGCGCCAACCAAAACAAGGAAGCCACCCCGGCGGCCCCAAACGCAACCCCGCCACCAGCCCACCAACCGTAATCCCAAAATCCGAAGTTGTCGGTTGATTCCTTCCGCAGCCGGCCCGCCCGGTACCCTGTGGAGTGCGGCGGCTTGCCCTGAGTGCCGAAGGGCTCGGCGCCGCTTTCTACGGTTGCCCATCCGCACTAACTTAGTCATCCTTCCTCTCTCAAACGCAACGGCACGAAATCACTTGACTTTTTCCTCGGAAATGGTAATATAGCTACCAGGTAATCTTGCGAAGTGCGGCGGCGAACTGCCGTCTTTTTCATTTTGACCCGCCGCCTACCGTGCGGTCAGCTAAGTCCTTTAGAATCCACTCTTACCGGAGGGGCGCGAACATCCCAGTTTTATCGAACTGTAACTCCTTTAGAATCAGTGATGCATTTTACTAAGTCCTTTAGATCGCACTCTTACGAAAAATACGCCTCTAAGTCCTTTATTTCTCACTCTTACAAAACATTGGACTTAAAGTCCCATCGAATCACACTCTTACAGAAAAAGGGTGGGGGAAGTACTAGTGTATGCGTTCCTCACAATCTATTCCCTTTCGGATCTCGGATTAATGAGGGACCCAGCATTGCTGTCCTGCTTGCCCGAGTTTCGAGGGCACCTCGAATGGCTGCTTCCCAAGCAGGCAAAATTTCGAGTATGGGGCCGTTTCCGACTACCGCGTGCGCTTGGACGCCAGCCGACTGGAAGAGATTGACGACAATAACCTAAACTCCTAGTGTACTAGCCATGCCTTTCTTGGACACAATAAAAGCAAAAATAGGAAAAGAGCCCTATTCACGTCTCGAGAAAGAGGCCGAAAAGGAAGTAGCTTTGGCAAAGCAAATGGCCCTGATGGATCAGGACCACCGCGAGCAGTTCTATACCCCGCGTTTCCTGCTCGGTGAACTATTAGCTGAATCTGAGACCTTCGAGCGAACCGGACTTAAGATCTTGCCAACTGAAGTATTGAATGTTCTTTTCAAGTGTAAGCTATTGTTTGCCGCTCAGACGGAACACGAATACCGCCAGAGAGGCGGTGGCGGGTCTTTTTTCGACGATTTCGCAGTCCTTCCAAAATGGCCGGATAGAGTCCAAAAAGTAGAAGTCCTAATAGATCGATACATTGCGGGACTGGAAGCTCGATTTCAAGAAAGAACATTACTCACCTACATCAGTTCTTTCACTTCAGCTCGGCCAGCTGAGAATCCGCAGGCTTCTTTCGAGGATCTTTTTTTGGCACTTGGCTTCCCGTTCGTGTGTTTCTTTGACGGTGAACAGCTAATTGAGAAGCATAAACGACTTGAGCCCGGGCTTAGGTCGCACGACCAGGCTGGAGCGAAGCAGTTTTTTTGCGCGCCGTCAATTGGATTCCGTGCGTCGGGGTCCCGTGAATATTGCTTGCGGTATTCATCAATGTGGCTGCGGACATTTTTGAATATGCTGCGAATTGCTAGCTATATACACCCTGGCCAAAGAGATTTTGGCCGAGACCTGAAGGTGACAGCGCCCACATTTCCTGTATTTTTGGGAGAGCACGCGCAAGGCTGTTATTCTTGGGACGAAGACAAAAAGGAATCCTGGGCAAAGATTCCTGATGGGTGTCTCTTTCTTTCGTTCGGATACCGTGGATTGTCGAACATGTGGCTCGACTTCAGGACACTTCCTGCAATTAAGAAATTCATGCTCGACCACAAGAAGATTTTTGAGTACCTGAAAAATCCTTGGAATGCCAGGAGTATAAACGATGTCGCTCCAGCCCTAGATATTCTAAGTTCCGCTACACAGATCCCCGATGTTGGAGCCAAAATGTTGCTGGTTTATTGTTGCCTAGAGCATTTATTCGTTCCCAAGAATACGGGTACAGAGAACAAAAAATACATAATCGGTGGGATGAATGCGCTGGCACCTGGCCTGCTGAATTGGTTTAATCACTTATATGACCTGCGATGTGCCTATGCCCATAAAGGCTTTGTACTCAAGGACGAGAAAACGATGGCCCTAATTACAGATTCAATGAAAAACGTAATGACGCTCCTAGTCGCGAAACTTTCCGTCTAGTATTCCCATCAGATCCAGGGTTTGTCGCAATCTCAAGGTGCCATTGCACTCCCGGCGAGAAATACCGGCTAAACCCTGACCTTGCTCTCTTCCCTCTTCTCGGCCCCAGGGTCCTCGGCGGAAGAGGCTTCGCCCAAACCTTGAATGGCAACCAATTCCTGTCCCGGACGGCTGTCGCGATTCAAAAAGTAATTAATCCAGGAGCTCGTGCCTTGCAGTGCCAGGTTGCGCGGCGGAACGTAAGTTTTCAGATCGTTCATGCGTCCGGTCCCCTTCGCGCGGTCATGGACCGCGATCCAGATGCAAGGTTTGTCGACCACCTCGCAGCGGCCCTCTAACGTGCCGCCGCAAGGTCCGTTGCGCATGCCCTTCGGGCACGTCTCTGGGCAAACGTACTCGGTGTAGCTCAGCACGCAGTTACCGCACGCCTCGCAGCCGAACACTGGCGACTTGATCGCAAACTCCACGCGTTCGAGCGCCCGCGCAACGGCAGGCCGCCGGTCGATCCGGCGGAAAATCGCGGTGAGAAAATCTCGCAACCGGCCTGGCCGGTCCACCGGCAAAAACTTGCTCATCGTCTCCAACAATCTCGGCACCAAGCCCGGACTCTTCGCCGGAGCGGCCAGTGTCTCGTAAAAATAGAAGCCCTTCTTCGGCGCCCAATCGAGCTCCTCGGCGAATTCTTCCCAACGCGCAGCCGTGGCCTCCGCTCGCCGAATGATCCAGCGAATGCTTTCGGCTTGATGGTTGCCGCCAAGATAAGCGCCCGCGTAGCCGAGACCCCGCAGGATCGCCACCATTCTTGCGGCGCGTTCCAACCGCGCCGCGCGTCCCGCGTCGGCAGCCTTGGCTTCCCCGCGAATCTTTTCCAAGAGCTCCGGCGAAACCCAGCACCCCGGAGGTTCGCCCTTCGACATTTTCTCGGCGGCCTTTGCGCTCAATATGTAGACACTTCCGAGGAGAGGAATTTTCAGATTTCGCTCGTCGACATACCGCTTCAGCTCGCGAAACTTGCGAGCGTCAAAGCCAAGCTGCGTGATCGCGTAGTCGGCTCCCGCCGCAACTTTCTTCTCCAGTTTCAGATACTGGTACGCGCAATCCGCTTCCGTGTATTTGAACGGAGACACCGCGACGGAAATCCAGAATGGCATTCCCCGCTGCCGCATCGCGTCGATCAGACGAACGAGTTGCACGGAGTCCAAAGCGAAGGTTGCTGACGTAGCCTTAGGCTCCGAGGCCTTGGGGTAGTCGCCGCTCAGCGCCAGGATATTTTCAATGCCCAGAGCGTTGAGGTCAGCCAGCGTCTTGCCGACCGCGGCGGAATCGCGATTTACGCAGGTAACGTGAATGTTGGGAGTGAGCCCGCGCGCGCGCGCTGCGGTGCCAACACGGATCGGATCGTGCCCCATGGCGCCACCCGCATAGCTCGTGATACTGCCGGCCGCCACTCCGGGCACCTGCGCCAATTGCGAGGCAACATCCAGCAACTTCGCCTCGCGCGTAAGCCGGCTCGCCACCAACTCGACGACGTAGCAAAACCGTCCAGCGGTCAGCGCTTCCCGCAGTGGATTCGGTGCGGCCATTTCACTTTCCAAGCTCCTTGCGGACCAGCCGCGTGCCTTCCACCATAGCGCAAAGTTTGGCGAACGCCACCTGTCGCGGCAAATGGAAGCAGCCACAGTCTGGCAGGACGAAAAGACGCTCGGCGGGCGCGAATTTCAAGCTCTTCCGAATGCGCTCCGCAACGATATCGGCAGTCTCCACGGCATGCGTCT
>JBGOVR010000034.1:0-32746 GCA_041478205.1 Candidatus Acidiferrum sp. | reverse complement strand
TTTGCAGTGAAACTCACTTAAATGCTCCAGCGTATGAGTCCGGCGCTACCTACTGCGCCGGGGGTGTCGGCATGCGCAGGGAGCGCAGAGCGGCGTAGGCGAGGACTACGACCGCGATTGCGAGAGCGAGCCAAAGCAAATTGGTGTGGCGCTCCGTGTATGGCCGCGGGTCGGCGTAGTTGGTGGTGGCCTCCTCGGAGCCGAGCTTTACGATCGGCAATACCTTCTTCTCGCCGAGGATGCGCGCCAAATCATATTGGGGCGAAGAAGCCCGGTCGTTACCGTAAATCAGCCTGTAGGTACGAGCCGGCTCAGCACGAAATGTGACTCTGCGTTCGATGCTGCGAAGTTCAAGACGGACATTCGGCAGCGGCCGGTCGTTGCCATCAACGATGTCAACACGCCAGAAACGGGCGAAAGCTTCTGGAAAATTGACGCGCAGTGATTCCTTCAGCTTGCCCGACTGGTGAAAACGATAAATTTCGCCGGCCGCGCGGAAATTCCATTCCTTTCCATCATCGCTGGTGCTGATGCGGACGGCTCGATAGAATTCGGGCTGGTCGGTCGAAACATCCATCTCACTCACCGGGAGATTGGGCGTGCCGAGGTCGGCGGCCCAGCGGCTCTCGCTGCCGTCGGGGGATTTTTCCGCCGAAAACGCGTTAGGGAGCGCGATGCGCGGGGGCTCGGAGCCGGAACAGGAAAGCACCTCGACGTCGTCCACGGGGAACTGCCTGTCCGGATCGAAGATCCGCAGCCGGAGGTAACGCGGATTGGAGTAACCCTCAAATTGAATGGAGTGGTTGCCTTCGAGGCCGCGCTTGCGAAAACGGGAAATCGGGGAGCGGGCGTCTATAACGCGCCATTGGTGCGCGTCGTCGCTGACGGAGGTTTCGACCCAAAACATGAAGTCGGTTTCCGGCGTAGAAATGCGATAGGTGTTGAACCAGGGTTCTGCTTGGAGCTGCTGGAGGGTCGCACTATGGCTTTCACCGAGAGAGGGCCGGTCCGTGACACGGACGACGACCTGCGTGAATTGGCCGGCGACGAAGCTGCGCTCGAGAATGTGGGAAGGGAGCGTCTCAGTTTTGGACTCGCTTTGCAGGACAGTGAGGAAGTAGGGAACTTCCTGGCCGCGATCGTCAATGATTCGAAGATCGGAGCTGCGCGCGTCGTCGTGAGCTAAGAGATCAAGGGGGAGGAGCATGGTGACGGGCGTTCGCTCGCTGCGGGGCACGTCTTCAAACGAGCGGGAATAGCGCCAGGAGCGCCATGGCGTGGGGAGATCGGTCGCGACGGCAGCGGCACCGAGCAGCACGACGAAAAAGAAGGAGGCCAGCGAGCGGCGGATCATGAGGAGGAGCGTTCTTTCGAAGTTTTGCTCTGATAGAGGAAGGAGACGACGAGAAGAACCAAGCCGAGGATCAGGAAAGAAATGATCCGGTAGAGGCGTTCGAGGTAGGAGCTATCGTAGAAAAAGACCTTGGCGACGACCAGGCCGAACAAGACCAGCGCCTGCCAGCGAAGTAGCGGCGTCCGGCGCTTGATGCCGATAGCGATGAGCGCAGAGGCATACAGAGTCCAGAGCAACGAGAGTGCGAGATGCTGGGCCAAGCCGCTGTCGATGCCGAGCGAAGCACCACGCCCGAAGTAATCCCAAAGTTCGAGAGAGAGGGCGACAAGAGCGTAGATATTGATGGCGACGGCGAGAACGCCGAGCGCGTTCATTTCCTGTTCTCCGACCGAGGCGTTGTGCTCGCGCGCCGCGAACAGTGCCACGCCCATGCACGCGATGACGACAAGGTAGGTGGCGAAGCGCTCGTTGAGAAGAAATTGCGGCGCGGGTGCAGGCAGAAACACCACACGAAAGGCCGCCACGACGATCAAGAAAAATCCGGCCTGGCGCAACAAGGGCGCGAGCGACCGGTAGCCCGTCCAGACGAGAATCGCTCCTTCTACCGCGAAGGCAAGGGTGATCCATTTCCCTTCCAGGCGAATCGGAATAGCCAGGGTGACGAAAGTGAGGGCCAGACCGGCGAACAACTGCCGCGTTAGTCGCGATTCGCCGGCCTTGGGGGATGGAACGAAGCGGGCCAGCACAAGATGCCCCGCGGACAATGCCAGAACCAAGAGCGTGAGAGGCCAGCGGTCCTGCGGCCAGAGCATGACGTAGAGCGCGCAGAGATAGGCGAAGGAGTTCAAAAGGAGGAGGAATATGCCGATGGTATCCAGCGACGAAAAGCGGACGGCACGAAGAACGTGGAGAACGAGATAAAGAAGGAAGAACAGGGTGGCGAAAACGATGGTGCGCTCTAATTTCTCAGTCCGGTAGAAGGTGTCATACCATCCCCAGAAATAAAGCTGCGTGAGAACGAAGGAAATGGGCGCGAGCGAGCGCCAATCGCGACGCGTGGCCATGACCAGGATTCCCGCGCCGAGGATCAAGAGATAGGTACAAAGAACGATCTGCTCGTCTTTGCCGGTGCTCACCAGCAGCGGGGTGAGGAATCCCCCAAGAAGAGAAAGCAAAGCGATCCGTTCGGAGTTGCGGCCCAGCGCCACGGCTGCCATGACCGCCGTAACGACAACCATGCCCGCGAAGCCGACCTCTCGGCTGAACAGCGTGTAATACCGGCAGCCGGCCCAGACGGAGAGCAGCAGGGTGGCTTGACCCAATGCGGCGATACCTTCCGAAAAATAGGAATATCCTTTGCCGAGGAGCCACTGGCTCCAGGGCAGCATCGCGGCGCCGAGGAGGATGCCGATGGCGACGCGGCCGGATGGCCCAATCCAGTTGTTGTCAAAGGCGTATTTCAGGAAGAAGGAAACCGCGATGATGAGTGCGAGGATGCCGATGCGATTGAGCCAGCGGCCGGCGATTAGGGTCTCGAGATCGCTCGAGGAGGAGGTCTTGTCGCGGGAAAGGCTTAGGCCCAGGGAGGGAACCGGGGGAATGCCGGCCTGCGAAAGGCCCATGGTCCGTTCGGCACGCTTTGGAGTTTCTTGCGCCGCTTGCGCGGGAGAAACGGGCGGCGCAGGAGTCACAGAGGGAGTGGGCGCGATCGGTGGCGCCGTAGGCGATGCGCTGGGAGCGGGACTTGGAGGTGGTTGCGCCGCGCTTATAGGAACCGCGCCGGGTGCTTTTTCGATGGCGGCGAGGCGCTGCTCCAGAGAGTAGATACGGGAAACCAGATCTTGCAGGGGCGCGACGCGCAGTTGTTCGGTAAGCTGCTGCACGCGACTATACGCCAAGATAGCGAGAATGGGCGTGGCCACGAGCAGGAGGACCAGCAGGACGGCGAGGAGTGGCATTGTCTGGGATAAAACTTTAGGACACCGAGATTAGAACATAGCTGAGCTACTTCGAACAACCCAAGACTGGCTGATGACCATTAGCGTGCAGACTTCCGGCGAAACACCAATATTCCAACATTCGCAGACTATTCATTTTCGAAAGACGAACCTGAAACAAAATCCACTTAACTTGCGTACGCTGCGCTCAGCTACGCGCAAGGACGGTACACGAAAAGGTTTTACAGACTGGAACCACCGAAACCAAGAAAAACTGGAGGTAAGTCTAATGATGAGGGAAGGCCTAACCCGCAGGCCGTTTGCACGGGTGTCTGTATTCGCGCTCGCAGTGCTCGGAATTCTTTGTGTAGCCCGTCTCACCGCCATTAAGGCGGATGATGACGACAAGTTGAAGGATGGAAAGTTCATCCCTACTGGAGTACAAATCACCCCTGACGCCGCACATGGCTCGACTTTCCAGCCGCTGAACCCGGGCTTATCCTTCGATCCAAGTTTTGTTGTGGGACAAGCCGTAACCACTGCGGTGAGCCCTGACGGGAAGACTCTTCTTGTCCTGACAAGTGGCTACAACAGCCAGAATTTCACGTCTGGGCCGAACGCTGGCAACACGAACCCCGACGAATCGAATGAATACATTTTCGTATTTGACATCTCGGGCAGCAAAGCGCTGCAAAACCAAGTGCTGCAGGTTCCCAACGCGTTCGATGGCATCGTCTTCCATCCGAGTGGCAAGGAGTTTTACGTCACCGGAGGGCCGAGCGACAACGTTCACTTCTACGATCTGACGGGCGGAACTTGGGCAGAGAGCGGCATTCCCGTGAAGCTGGGGCACACCGCGGCGCTCGGTCTGGGCACCATTACTCCGGGAGCCATGGGAGTGGGGATCACGGCGGATGGGAAGCGCCTGGTGGTGGCCAACTATGAAAATGATTCGATCAGCCTCATCGATGTCGCCGGCCGCACGGTGCTCGGCGAACTCGACCTGCGTCCGGGAAACGGACTGCCGGGCGGCGAATACCCGGAATGGGTGGCCATTCTTGGGAACACGACGGCATTCGTCTCGAGCCCGCGCGACCGCGAGATCGTGGTGGTCGATGTCTCCTCCAACACGCCGGTGGTGTCGGACCACATCCCGGTAAAGGGTTCGCCCACGCGCATCCTACTGAATGCCAAGCAGACGCGGCTCTACGTCGCGGAGTCCAGCAGCGATGCCGTCGCCGTCATCAACACGAAGACGCATCAGGTGATCGAGGAGATCGGCACGACGGCTCCGAAGTCGGTGTTTGCAAACCACAAGCATTTCAAGGGAAGCAGCCCCAACAGTTTGGCGCTTTCTCCGGACGGCGAGAGCCTGTACGTGACGAATGGCGGCGCGAATTCGGTGGCCGTGATTCACTTGGCGCACGATGGCGACAACGGTGGGGTGGCTGGCCTGATTCCTACCGGCTGGTATCCAAACTCCGTGAGCGTCAGTGCGGATGGCTCGAGGCTCTATGTGGTGAACGGCAAGAGCAACGCGGGGCCGAATCCTCAGAACTGCCGCGACGCAGCGTCACTGCTGCCGGGTGGGACCCAGGCGGCATGCGGCGCGTCGAACTCGTACGTTTGGCAAATAACCAAGGCGGGTTTCCTGACTCTGCCGGTGCCCCATGGCGAGGATCTCGAAGAACTCACGGAACAGGTCGCCAAAAACAACCACTACAATGCCGACAAAGAAGTGAAAGACAACGAAACGATGGAATTCCTACACGGCAAAATCCAGCACGTGATCTACATCGTGAAGGAAAACCGGACCTACGATCAAATTCTCGGCGACCTCGGCAAAGGAAACGGTGATCCGTCGATCGTCGTGTATCCGCAGCCGCTGACGCCCAACGTTCACGCCCTGGCCAACAATTTCGTGGATGTGGATAACTTCTACGACAGCGGCGAAGTGAGCGGCGACGGCTGGAACTGGTCGACTTCGGCTCGCGCCGCGGACACTATCGAGAAGACCGAGCCCATCAACTACGCGGGGCGGGGTCTCAACTACGATTACGAAGGCACGAACCGCAACGTCAACGTGGGCTACGCAAGTCCTGCGGAACGCGTAGCGGCGAACCCCGCACTAAACACGCTGCCGCCGCAAGTGGTGAATAATTTGCTGCTTGGTACGGCAGATGTGTCTGCTCCGGACAGCCCCGAAGGAGAAGAAGGCACGGGCTATCTCTGGGATTCGGCGCTGCGTGCGGGCTTGAACGTTCGCAACTACGGCTTCTTCATCGATCTCGCGCGCTACGGTATTCCGGTAAACATCGGCGGGATCCCGCCGTCAATCCGCGATCCATTTGCCTCGGGAACGTTCGTCTCTTTCGCGACGAAGTCCGCATTGCACCCGATCACGGACCAGTACTTCCGGGGTTATGACAATGCGTTCCCGGATTTCTACCGCGTGAATGAATGGGAGCGCGAATTCGATCAATTCGAGAAGGACGGGAATCTGCCGAACCTGGAGTTTGTGCGCGTGATGCACGATCATACGGGGAGTTTCGGATCGAGCATCGACGGCGTAAATACACCGGAACTCGACACCGCCGACAACGACTATGCAGTTGGCCGGATCGTCGAAAAAATCGCAAAGAGCGAGCGCTATCACGGCAACACCCTGGTCTTCGTCGTTGAAGATGACGCCCAGGACGGGCCGGATCACGTGGACGCCCACCGCAGCATCGCTATCATCGTCGGCCCCTATGTGAAACAGGGCGCCGTTGTCTCCAACAAATACACGACAGTCAGCATGATCGCCACGATTGTGGACATCCTGGGCATCGAGCATCTCGGCACCTACGATGCACTGCAGCGCCCGATGACGGATGTGTTCTCAAAGCACACCACAAAGTGGGACTTCAACGCGATCGTGCCGGACATTCTGCGTACGACGCAGCTGCCGCTGCCGGTCAAGACGGTCAAGAACTCTTTGAAGACGAACGCTCTCTCGGCCTTCTACGCCAAGCCGCGGCACGATGCCTCGTACTGGGCGGCAAAGACCGTGGGTTTCGACTTCAGCCGCGAAGATCGCGTGGATGCACCCACGTACAACCTGATCCTCTGGAAAGGCTTGGTCGGCGAGAACGTGCCGTATCCGACGGCGCGCGACGCTCAAGACCTTAGCAAGAATCGCTCCACGCTGCTGAAGCAGTGGCGTGACGCGCGGCTCTTGACCTTCAGCCAGCAACAGGCCAGCACCACAACCCAATCGGGCGGTGGGAAATAAGCCGACTACGCGGCAGAGGCGGGGAACTTCCCTACGGGCGTTCCCCGCGCCGCCTCCCAACAGACAAGCTGGAAGCTGCTGCCTGAAGAACTCTCCGGCAGGTTCTGGTTTCTCTGTTTTAGCGGCGGAAGATCTTTCGAAGGACGGAGTTGGAATCAGAAGCCAAGGAGCGTTTCGCAACACCCGAATCGCCGTGAGCCTATGAGACGAAGCTTCCTTTGTCTGCTCGTTCTTTGTGCGTTTCTTTACGAGAACGCCGCCGGACAAACGCTGGTGACGACGGGCGCCCTGCGCGGCCGGGTGACCGATCCAACGGGCGCAAGCGTTCCGGGCGCGCAAGTTCTTCTCTTGGAAGAGTCCACCCGCAGAACGCAGAGCCGGAAGACAGATAGTGAAGGACTCTTTTTCTTTCCTGCGCTGCCGGTCGGGGGATATTCGGTTGAAATTTCCGCCAACGGGTTCCGAACTGCCAAGATTCACGGGCTGAACATTCAACTTGGAGGGATCGCGTCTTCTGATGTTCGCCTGCAAACGGGTGAGAATCGTGATTCCGTGGAGGTTGTCGCGCAGACTCCAGCGCTGCGGGCGACGGAGTCCACCATCAGCACTGTCATGAATCGCGATTTGCTCGAGGATGTGCCGCTCAGCGGCCGGCGCTACCTTGATTTCGCCCTGCTGTCGCCGAACGCCAGCCCGGACGGACAGGCTGGCCTCGTCAGTTTTGCCGGCGAGCAGGGCGGCGAAGACACCGGCTACGCGAACGGCAATGGCGCGAACGCTTTCACCCTGGACGGCGCGAACGCGACGAGCAATTACTTCGGTAATGCGCGCGGCGGCGAACGCGTGCCGTACGTCTTCGGTGAAAACGCGATTCAAGAGTTTCAAGTGGCGGTTTCCCCGTATTCCGCCGCGTATGGAGGCGGTGCGACCGGCTTCCTGAACACCGTCACGCGCTCCGGGTCGGACACGTTTCACGGCAACGCCTTTTACTTCAATCGGAATTCCGGAACGGGCACCAACGACCCCATCGACAGAGCCAACGGCATTCCGCGTCCGGTCAATATTCTCCAGCAATTCGGCGGCGCGGTCGGCGGGCCAATCGTCCACCAACGCGCTTGGTTTTTCCTCGACTACGAACAACAGAGACAGAAGAATCCAATTTCGGTGATCAACCCTGATTTTCAGAACGTCGACGAGACCAGCTTTGGCGTGCCCGCGGGAACACCTGTGCCGGCGCCGACCGGACCTCTGCCGCTGCCGGGTTCCAACACGCAGCCCGATCCCTCGGATCCCTTCTACCTGCAGCAAGTCTCGAACGCATTGCACGCGATTCAGTCGAATCTGGGAACTCACTCGCGCTACCGTAATGATCTCGCGCTATTCTCGAAACTTGATTTTCAGTTGACGGCGAACGATCGCGTCTACCTCAGCCTCAATCTGAACCGTTTCGATTCGCCCAACGGTGAAAACACCAGCCAGACCCCCTTGTTCGGCATCAGCACGCTGGCGAACAGCTTCGTTCGCGACTATCACGCCAGCGCTGGCTGGACACACAGTTTCAGCGCGAGTCTTCTCAGCGAGTTCCACGCCAGCTTCTCGCGCGACGACCAGTATTCGACGCCGGCCGGCTTTGTCGATCAGATCCTTCCATCGGTAGTTTTGTCCATCCCGTCGAATTTCGAGATTGGCAACGCGGGCTTCGCTGCGGGGCGCACCAATGAAACGCAGTGGGAACTTGCCGAACGGCTCGATTATGTCCGCGGCAAGCACTTCTTCAAATTCGGCGCTGAGATGAGCCGCACGCACACTACCGATTCAGCTTTCGGCGGCTTCGATCCCGACGCCCAGCGCCAAAACGGCACCTTTGGCGGCACTTATGGCTTCTCTTCGTTTGCCAACTTTGCGCTGGGGCGCTACGACACTTTTGCGCAAAGTGCCGGCAGCCCTACCTTCTCGTTCGCAGTGCCGTACGTCGCCTTTTACGCGCAAGATGCCTATCAGTGGCGTCCGCACGTCGCCTTCGATCTGGGCGTGCGCGAAGATTTTCAGGTTTATCCTCAACCGGAAAAAAATCCGGCCTTTCCGTTGACAGGCCAATTCCCAAATCAGTACCAGCGCATCGCGCCGCGCTTCGGTTTCGCGTGGCAGGCCGCGAACAAGACCGTGGTGCGCGGCGGGTTCGGAACGTTTTTCGAAAACTTCAATGGTCTCAACTACCGCAACTCGGTAGTCTCCAACGGACTCATCTCGCAGCAATCTTCCGTTTCCGTTCTCTATGACGGTGCGCTTCCGCCGAATCAGCAGCTAGCGGTTTTCCCAAATGTGATTTCAGACCCCTCGCTGTTCGGCTCCCCGAACATCTCCATAGTGGATCCCCACTTCCGCACACCGTATGTTCTGCAGGGCAGCCTGCAAATCGAGACGGAGATTCTGCCGGAAACGTTGGTCAGTGTCGGCACGATGTGGACGCACGGTGTGCACTTAATTTCGTCCAGCGCCTACGATTTGAACCTGATGCCCCCAACGGGAACGACGACGTACGTCGTTTGCCCTGTCGGGACAGTGGATGCCCCTTGCGCCGGCCGCCAGACCGTCCTCCCAAATCTGGACAGCAACTTGCTCCAAGAAGGGCGCATCAACCCCAGCTTCGGCCAAATCAACGAGCTCGTAAGCCCGGGAGTCAACAACTACAACTCTTTCTTTGCGCAGGCGCAGCGGCGCTTGCGCCGGGGTCTTGCATTTCAGTTCGGCTATACCTTTTCGAAGAACTTAATGTCCAACGGGGTCGATTTCAACGACCAGTTTGATTTTCGCGGCACGCACGCTCCCTACCTTCTCGACCAGCGCCACCGCATCTCGCTTGCCGGCATCTACACACCGTTCGCCGGAAGGCATTTTGATTCCACACTGCTCGGCGGACTGCTTTCCCACTGGACCATCAGCGCCGTAATGCAATTTGCCTCTGGGCGTCCCTACGCTGCGCTACTCGATTCCGCCTGTACTAGCTCGACGAGTTCGCTGGCGAATTGCGACAACTTGGCAGGCAGCGGAAACGCGACCCTTAACGACACCGCCGCCAATCAGAGCACCGCCAACTCCGCGCTGGGAATCAATGGAGCGGGGCCGAGTCCTGCCGTGGGCTTGAACTCCTTCTATGGTCCGTGGACCCAGCAGGTGGATCTTGGGCTCGCGCGCCGTTTCGTACTTGCGGAACGCCACGCGATTACTCTCCAGGTGCAAGCCTTCAACCTGCTGAATCACGCGAACTATTACGTACAGAACGGCAACGGCGTGAACGCCATCCAGTACGAGCCCGTCGGTGCCACGTGTGGCGATGGTGCCAGCCAGAATCAGACCTGCTACCTGGTTCCCAACGCGGGTCCTGGCGGCTTCCGGACGCTACAAATTGTCAACGCGTTGAACGGTCCTCGCGTTCTCCAGTTCGCGTTCCAGTACACCTTCTAACCAGACTGAGTTTTGCCTCGAAGAGCGCGGCCACGCCCCCCAGCCGCCGCGTTCCCCGTTTTGAGCATTCGTGCTTGACAATAGCGAACAAAAGGCGAATATTGAGGCAGCCGAAACGGGCCTGTACCTTCCTGGAACACGCTGCAGCGATCTGGAACAGCCGTTCGCGGGGCCTCAGATCCCTGTACGCGGGGCCAGGTTTCCCACAGGTAGGACAGGTGAATGTAGGGCGAAAAGCCCGGTGAAAACAAAGGCCGAGTAAGTGTCATATTATCATAGGTATATGCTGTTTCGGTCTGGAACATGAGGGTACTAGAACAGTGGTTTAGGGCCGAAAATGTGCCTTGTGTACCATCGCTTTCGGGCGCGAGTTCGTGTCAAATAGTACAGGTGCGGCGGAACCCAGACCCAATGGCCGGGTTCGCGCATCCAAAGTAACCGGTAAATCAAGCAGGCAAAGAAGCTCAGTAAACAGGGTTTGATGGAGTGGGGAAGGGAACAGAGGATCAGGATGAAAAACAAGGACAACAGCCGGAAATGGATGTGGTGGTTCCTGGGGGTCGTCGTAGCGGTGCAACTGTACTTCGTATGGGAACTACTGGCGGCATTTGCGCTGTTCGCCATTGGGTTTGCCGCGATCTTGTTTGTGATCGCGAGCCTGTATATGTTGCAAAAGGGCTGGGAAGTGGCAGTCGCGCGCGTCGCGGATAGCAATCATCCGGTGGTAAGCATGGCACGACGTAGCGTATCAGCCGTCGAAGATATGGCCCGTCGGCCGTTGCGCCGTCCGGGTTCCGAACCGGCGCAATAGGTTTTTAAACCCAAGTTTCTGGCTTCGGCCAGAGCACACACAGATCCAGACACCCTGCCTCCTTCAGGATGACCTTGGTTCTGTGGCAAGAGAACGAAAAAAGTGGCCAACCGGACTTGAGACCGGTTGGCCATTTTCCTTTAAACCCATGCATCTCAAACAGCCGGAAGCCGTCTCCTCTAACCTAACCATCAGCACAGAGGGAGAAGCCTGTGCTACTCTCTGCGGCCGTGAGGAGGGCGGACATGATGGGGCGATATTCACGGATGGCGCTGGCGGGTGTTTTGGTGATGCCGCTGGTGATTTCGACGTGCGGGGCACAAACCAAGGACAAAGAAGCCGCGCCAAAGAAGGTCGCGATACGCGCCGGGCGCCTGATCGATGGCAAAAGCGATACGCCGATCGCGAACGCGCTGATCCTGATCGAAGGCGACAAGATCGTTTCGGTGACACCCGGTGGAGCCGCGCCCGCGGGCGTGGAAGTCATCGATCTATCGAAGGCAACGGTGTTGCCGGGATTCGTCGATACCCACACCCACCTTCTGCTCAACGGTGACATCACCGCCGAAGATTACGACACGCAATTGCTCAAGGAATCGATCCCTTACCGCGCGATTCTCGGCGCGCGCAACGCGCGCATCGCGCTGGATCATGGTTTCACGACCATGCGCGACTTGGAAACCGAAGGCGCGATGTACGCGGACGTCGATGTAAAAACCGCCATCGCCAATGGCGAAGTGCCGGGTCCGCGCATGCAGGTAGCGACGCGCGCGATGACGCCCACGGGGATGTATCCGTTGCTGGGCTATTCGTGGGAGCTAAAGGTGCCGACGGGCGTGCAGTACGTGGATGGAGTCGACGGCGCGCGAAAGGCGGTCCGCGAACAGGTGATGTTCGGCGCGGACTGGATCAAGTACTACTCCGATCGGCGCTATCACTTTGAGGCCGACGGCGTGTTGCACAGTATGGTGAATTTCACGGACGAAGAAGCCAAGGCCATTGTCGACGAAACGCACCGGCTCGGGAAAAAGGTAGCGGCGCATGCCATCGGCAGCGACGGTATAGCGGCGGCCCTGCACGCCGGCGTGGACACCATCGAACATGGCGACGGGCTGACCGACGCATTGATCGACGAACTGGTGAAGAAAGGCGTGTACTGGGTGCCAACGATCACCGTGGGTGCGTACGTTGCGCCGGGACGCGGCGGAGACTGGACCAAGATGGTCGATCTGGAAAAGACCGCCTTTCAGAAGGCCGTGAAAAAGGGCGTGAAAATCGCGCTGGGAACCGATGCGGGCGGCTTCGACTGGAAAGGGCTGAACCAAGCCAAGGAGTTTGAATACTACGTTGATTACGGAATGACGCCGATGCAGGCGATTCGCTCCGGCACGGTCGTGCCGGCGGAGCTCCTCGGCTGGAGCGACAAAATCGGCACTGTCGAGGCCGGGAAGTGGGCGGACTTGGTCGCTGTCACCGGCGATCCCCTGAAGGACATCACCGAGCTACAGCGAGTGAAGTTCGTGATGAAAGGCGGCACGGTCTACAGCAACGGATTGCGTTGAGGCAGAAGCAAGAGCGATGGTTTAGGCAAAGAGAGAAGTGGGGCGGGCGATTGCCAGTCCCACAAGGGAACGGTCTCAGTGGGATTTGGTGGAGTCTACCGGCCCACCCGAGCCGATAATGATTTTGTTTCCTCCGCCAGTCCCGGCACCGAGGGCGTCGCGAGGCAGGAGCACATTGTAATAACAGTCTGCGTTGTGGCACTTTGCATCTGGATCTCCCATGAGCGTGATGTTGCCGCCGGCCGGAATTACCAAGCAGAGCGCCGGGTGATTGACGTTGGTTGAATCCCACAGTTGGATGAGGCATTCGTCGTCGTCCCGATTCGTGATGCTGACAACACCCTGACTGGGGATTCTCAGTTGCTTGGAGTCTGGCTGCTTGTTCTTAATGATTAATATGCCGTCTGGTTTCACCGCTTCTTTTTGTGGTGAAGGTTGTGCCATGGTGGTTCTCCTTTCGAGCGTTCACTTGTTTCCGTTGGAGCGGAAACTTGCATCGGTCAGCAAGAATTGCAGACCGGGCCGGCTCTGCAGGTCGCCCAAGTCGAAACCATTTTTCAGGCTCGATGTGGCCACCACCCGGGCGAGGCCGAAGTCCACGATCTTCGCCACGTTATCCTTCGTTAGGATGATGTTCGATGGCTTGATGTCCCGGTGGACGATCTTGCGCGCGTGCGCCGCAGAAAGGCCGCTGGCGATCTGAATCGCGAGGTCCAAGGCCTCGCGCACCGGCACCAAGCCTCGCCCGAGTTTTTTTGCCAGGGTTTCGCCTTCGTAATACCCCATCACGATGAAGAACTGATGATCGTCGGACTCTTCCAAGCCGTAGATCACGCCGATGTTGGGATGATCGAGTGCGGAAGCGGAGCGCGCCTCGCGGAGCAGACTCTGCTTATCTTGCTCGCTGACGGTAACTTCGTGCGGCAGAAATTTAAGCGCTACGGTGCGCTCGAGCTTGAGGTCAACGGCCTTATAAACCACGCCCATTCCGCCGGCGCCAAGTTTGTCGGTGATTCGGTAATGCGCGATGGTTTGACCGATCATACGGCTGGGGAGGGCGGCGCCGATTCTAGGTTGATACGGGAAGCGAGTCAACGAAGGCAAACAATGTCGCGTCGTGGCGACTTCGGTTGCGCAGCCGCGTCTGATTATGCAGTTCGCGGGAGTCTTTGCCGGGTTTGCATTGTTGCTGGCCGTCGTCGGGATTTACGGAGTTATGGCGTATTCCGTGACGCAGCAAAAACAAGAGATGGGCATCCGCGTGGCGCTCGGGGCCGGACCCGGTGACATTCTCAGGCTGGTGGTGGGGCAAGGCATGCGGTTAACGCTTGCCGGCGTTGCCGCAGGCGTTTTGGTTTCACTGGCGTTGACTCGTTTGCTCGCGAGCCTTCTTTTTGGCGTTCACGCGATCGATATGACCGTCTTCAGCGCCGCCGCGCTGGTTTTGGTAGCCGCCGCGTTTCTGGCTTGCTACCTGCCCGCCCGTCGCGCCACCCAAGTTGATCCCATGGTAGTGCTGCGCTTCGAGTAGATGAGGCTCTCAGAAAAACGCTGCGCCACCATCGACATTGATTGACTGCCCGGTGATGGCGCTGGATTGATCGGAGCACAGAAAGAGCGCAGCACGCGCGATCTCGTCCGCGGTCTGACCTCGCCCTTGCAGCAAACCGCCCAGAAAACCTGCTAATTGCTCTTCCGGGCTGACGCCAAGCTTTTTGGCGAGGACCGCGCCGAGTTCCTTGGACATGATCGTCTCGGTGACCGGGCCCGGGCAAAGTGCATTCACGCGTACTCCCTTGCGCGCAGCTTCCGCGGCGTTGACGCGCGTCAGGCCTAGCATGCCCGCCTTGGCTGCGGCATAGGCGGAGCCCCACGAAAACGCCGATTTGGCGGACAGGCTTGAAATATTGAGGATCACGCCCGAGCCTCGCGCGTACATTTCCGGCAAAACCAGCTTGCTGAGCAAGAACGCCGCGCGAAGGTGAACGGAAATAACGTTATCGAACTCCGCAACGGGATACTCCTCGATGGGAACCACCGGCCCATAGTGGCCGGCGTTGTTCACGAGAATGTCGATCCTGCCGAATTTTTCTCGCGCTGCCGCGACGATTCGGTTGCAGTCGTCTTCACGAACCAGATCGCCGGTGGCATAGGCCGCCCTTCCAACCTTGTTGATCTCCGAGGCCGCGGAGGCCAACTCCGCCTCGGTTCGCGCCGCCAGGAATACCGACGCACCCTCGCGCGCGAAAAGGCACGCGATGGCGCGTCCGATGCCGCGGCCCGACCCAGTGATCAGCGCAACTCGGTTTTTCAGGAGCATAGGGCTACAGAGGATAGAAGGAAGGGGAAAACGACGCAAGTTGCCTCCAGTGGAAATGAAAACGTCCCACTTCGGTCTCAATTCCTGAAAGGGCCATCGGAAACGCGAAAAACGAGCGCCAGGAACGGGTAGGAGTTTACGCCTGGCCCACAACTGTCCCTCCGAGCAGGTGTAAATCCGGGGACCGCTCTCTAACCTTGAATGCACGGGTAGGTAGTGTGCCGCAGTGGGATCGGACCTGTGCCGATTCGCTTTGTCCGAGCTGCGGCCAATGGCATGCAGCCAAATCTTTGGATTGGGGTGTTCGAGTGCGCCGACAAGTTCTTGCGAGCCATCTGATTGTCCTTCTCGCCGCAATCCTTGCGACGCTCTCCTTCGCAGGCTGCGTCGGAATCGCGAGCCCGAGCTCTTCCGCGGGCGGTTCCAAGCCCACAAGCGCATCCATCACGACGCAGCCTGCCGACCAGACCGTGACATCAGGGCAGACCGCAACATTCTCGGTCGCCGCCAGCGGCACCGCGCCACTGGTGTATCAATGGCAGAAGAACGGCGCGAATCTCTCCGGGGCCATGGCGGCCAGCTACACGACACCCGCAACGAGCGTCGCCGACAGCGGAGCAAAGTTCGACGTGGTCGTCAGCAATTCGGCTGGAAGTGTGACTAGCGGTTCCGCCGCCCTCATCGTGACCGCTGCGCCGGTCGCTCCGGCGATCGCCACTCAGCCCGCGAACCAAACCGTTTCGGCAGGGCAGACCGCGACGTTCAGCGTGACCGCGAATGGAACATCGCCTCTTAGCTATCAGTGGCAGAAAAACACCACCAACCTTGCCGGTGCAACTTCCGCGAACTATACCACTCCCGTAACAACGACCGCGGATAGCGGTGCGCAGTTCCGGGTAGTGGTGACGAACTTGGCGGGAACTGTGACCAGCACTTCGGCCAAACTTACCGCTAGCGCTGTGGCGGGCGCTCCCACGATCGCCACTCAGCCCGCGAATCAGACTGTGACCGTCGGACAGACCGCGACGTTCAGCGTGATCGCCAGCGGTACGCCGCCACCAGCCTACCAGTGGCGGAAAACCGGTGCGAATATCAGGGGCGCGACATCGGCAAGCTATACGACACCAGTGACGGCCGCGGCTGACAACGGAACGACATTCGATGTGGTAGTGAGCAATTCGGTTGGGAGCGTCACCAGTAGTTCGGCGACTCTGAAGGTGAATCCCGTGACCACTGCTTCCAACATCGACGTCATCACCTATCACTACGACAACCAGCGCACCGGGCAAAACCTGAACGAGACCACGCTCACGCCTGCCAATGTGAATTCATCGAAATTCGCAAAGCTCGGCTCGTTCACCGTCGATGGCCGGGTTGACGGGCAGCCCCTCTATCTTTCGAATGTGCTGATTCCCAACCAGGGCACGAAGAATGTTCTCTACGTTGTCACCGAACACGACAGTATTTTCGCCTTCGACGCCGACAGCGTTAACGGAGCCACCGGCGCATTTCTGTGGAAGACATCCGCGTTGCAATCCGGCGAATCGTCCAGTGACGATCGCGGCTGCGGCCAGGTGACCCCTGAAATCGGCATCACTTCCACTCCGGTGATAGATCGCACCCGCAACGCCATCTATGTGGTGGCCGTCTCCAAAAACGCCGGCGGAAATTATTTCCACCGCCTTCATGCTCTGGACCTCGCCACCGGCAAGGAACTCTTCGGCGGACCCACACCGATCGCAGCGACGTATCCTGGTGCCGGCGCAAACAGCTCCAACGGCAACGTAGTGTTTGATGCCAGCCGCTATAACGAACGCCCGGGCCTGCTGCAGATCAACGGAACGATCTATACGACGTGGGGCTCGCACTGTGACGCGGGTCCCTACACGTCTTGGGCGATGTCCTATAGCGCCGACACTCTCAAGCAGACTAGCGTGCTAAACCTCGTGCCCAACGGCAATGAAGGCGGCATCTGGATGTCCGGTGCCGCGCCCGCCGCCGACGCGGCCGGGAATATTTATTTCATCATGGGCAACGGCGATTTCGACACCACCCTCGACGCCAACGGTTTCCCCGCAAACGCCAACTGCGGCAACTGCTTCGCGAAGATTTCTTCCGCGGCGCCGCTCAAGCTTCTCGATTATTTCACCCCGCTGAACACCGTCTCCGAATCGAACGCCGACACCGATTTTGGCTCGGGCGGTCCTTTGCTCTTGCCGGATGTTGTCGACGGCGCGGGGAAAACTCGGCATCTCGCGGTAGGTTCCGGCAAAGACGCGAACATTTACGTCGTCGATCGCGACAGCATGGGCAAGTTCAACGCCAGCAAAGACAACATCTATCAGCAAATCAATGGGCAACTCGGCGGCGGCGTGTGGGCAAAACCCAGCTACTTCAACGGCACGGTGTACTACGGCGCGGTAAGTGACGCCATCAAGGCGTTTCCCATCGTCAGCGGAAAACTGGCGGCGGCGCCATCGTCGCAAAGCGCGCACCACTTTGGGTATCCCGGAGCCACCCCGAGCACCTCCGCGAACGGCGCGGCAAACGGCATTGTGTGGGTCGTCGAAAACGGCGGAACCGCCGTGCTGCGCGCCTACGACGCTGCAAACCTCACCAGCGAACTCTACAACTCAAACCAGGCCGCCAACAGCCGCGATCAGTTCGCCGGCAACAAATTCATCACCGCCATGGTCGCGAACGGCAAAGTCTACGTCGGTACACCCAACAGCGTCGCGGTATTCGGCCTGCTCCCCTGACCGCTCCCTTTTTTTAGCTCCAGCGGACTAGAGCTGGCCGAGGCCAGCCGCATCTCTCAAGAGGCGCCTTGGCGGCCTCCGCCTGCAACCCGGAATTTCGTCATCTCGGAAACACCGAAGGCCTCGAGGATTTGCTGTTGGATTTGCTCGCAGTTTGCGTTGATGGACTGCACTCCACCGGCCCCCGATCCGATGCGATGCCGGAACTCGCGCCGCCCGGCCGGAGTCTCAATGATCTGCAAAATGGTGTCGGCAATTTCCTGAGGGTTGCCTTTCGATGCGCCGATCAGAGCGGAGATCATTTGCGGAATTTCGTTGACCGCGCCGTAGGTTGCCATCCGCGACCCGTCCGCGCCAACCTCCAGCCTGTCCAGGATTCCCGTGGGATAGGCACCCGGTTGCACGATGACGGAATCAATTCCCTGAGAAGCAAGTTCGTATCGATAGGTCTCGGCGAATGCTTCCAGCGCGAATTTGCTTGCGGTGTACAGGCCCATGCAAGGAAGCACGACGCGCCCGGCGCCGCTGCTGACGTACAGCAAAAGGCCGCTGCCTTTCCGTCGCATGTGGGGCACCACGGCTCGGTTCATGCGTACGATCCCAAGAAAATTTGTGTCGAAGACGCGCTGCGCCTGCTCCGTCGTGAAAGATTCTGTAAGCCCCAGCACCCCATACGCAGCATTGTTGATCAAGACGTCGATGCTGCCAGCGTGTCCGACGGCGGCCGCAACGGCGCGTTCCACCGAGCCGTCATTGGTGACATCCAGTTCGACTACGTTAAGGTGCAGGGATTCGCGCGCGGCCAGGGCGCGGAGCTCCCGCGCGGCAGTGGCGTTTCGCTCCTCGATATCTCGCATGGTCGCGAAGACTTGGTAGTGCTTGCGCGCGAGCGTTTCCGCGATCAGCCGGCCGAAACCGCTGCTCGCTCCGGTGATCAACACCGCTGCATTAACGCTCGGCATGGAGCATGAGGATACGACTTGGCAGGCGGGGACGTAAAGAGTCTGTCAAGAACTCAGCATCCGCCTCAGGGTATATAGGTGGAAAATACGAAATCGTTTTCTTTCTGCGCGGAGTGACACGCGAAGCACTGCTTCGCCGCATCGGTCACGATCGGTTTCTGAGGATCGCCGCCAATCCAAAGTTGGAATCCCCATCCACCCGTCGCGGCATACTTCTTCGCGTCTTTCACCATCGCGGTGACCGCCTTCTGGTTGCCTTCCACGTACGAGCCGTCCTTGACCGAAAACTCGTGAATGTCATCCGCAAAAACGGTTCCGTCGGGATAGGGGAGCGCTCCGCCTTTCTTCAGCGTGGCTAGTCCCACGGCATTGATGTACACGTTGTGCAGTCCGCCGATCTGATCAAACAGCGGGCTGTCCTTGGTAACGATCATCGAGTTGACTTGGAACCACTGCCGGATACCGGTCGGGAGAGTCACATCGTTGCCCGCAGGTGCCGCCAGCACAGACCCCATCGCCGTCAGCATTCCGACCAGCGTGAGAACGAACGAGGATTTACGCAGCATGGATTGACCTCCAGGTGGCGTACGGAAATTAACACCGGGGAATTAGCAAGTCAATTTCAGAAGCTTTAAGAAATAACCCACAGCCACTGCTGTAAGCATTTGTTTTTTATCTGCGGATGTAGGGGGACAGGCAGGGAAGCCCATCCCTTCGCAACACAACGAAAGCAAATTTCAGGATGCGTGTCACTTGCCGGTCTTCAAATCCTTCAGCAAATGACGAACCAGCCCGTCGATCTCATCCTGCGTCAGCGAGAACGCATTCCGGTTCACGGGCTTCTCTCCAATCGCACGATACGCCAGGTGTTTCGTTGATTGCTGCACGAAGTCGAACACGATGGTCCCTTCGCGGAACCGGATGCGCTCGTAGCCCACCTCCGGCGGGCCCCAGCCCCAACTCTCCCAGCACCGGAACGGTCCGCACACCACGCCCGGATATCCTCCTGGATAAACCGTTTGCACCGTCATGTTGTGACGCTGCACCGCAAAGTGATAGTCCACCAGAAAATCCGCCGCTGCTGGGTCGCTGACTTGCGTCAATCCCTTCGAACTCAGCGTTTGCTGGATCGCATTCCTCACGCGGTCGCGCACGATATCGTTGTTCGCATCCGTATCGCGCACCACGGTATCCCCGCGCGAGATCACATCCCGCGAAACAACCGGCCGCGTATCACGCCCGCTGTTCGCCGCCGCAATAGGCCGCCAAGCCCACGTCGCGTGCTTCGCGATACGCATGTCCGGGTCCCGAGTCACTTGCACGCGCTCGTCGCATCCCGCGATTAGAAATCCGCACAGGCAGGCCGCAGCCACAAGGAACGATGGTTTTGCTTTCGGAAAGCGCCAAGATCTCATCTGCACATCCTCCAAACCGACTCCTACCCGCTTGTCTTATCTAAACCCCAAAAACGTTGGATAGTTGCGGTAGGAAAAAGGTTTGTGCCAGAGACGCAACCAGTATGCCAAGCACGAACGACGATGGTCGAGGAGCGGTTTGCTCGCAACCGATGGAAGACATGCCCGGTGACGATACCAGAGCCGGCACAACGCAAGAAGCACAGGCGTTTAAGTCAGCCGCTGCTATTCTTCTCTGCGACCTCTACGCTCCGGCCTTTGTGAACTCTGTGTTACTTCCTCATCCCAGTCTTGCTCCCAGCCGCGCCTTCGCCTCAGCCCATTCCGAATTAATGACGCTGAAATAAACCGTGTGCCGGATCCGCCCGCTTGCCGTGATCATATGATTGCGGAAGATTCCCTCTTCCCGTGCCCCGATCCGCAGAATCGCGTTGCGCGAGCGCTGGTTCAACGAATCCGTTTTCAGTTCCACGCGCAGGCAGCCCAGTGTTTCGAACGCGTGCCGCAGCAGCAGATACTTTGCCTCGGTATTTACCGCCGTGCGCTGCCACGCCCGCCCAATCCACGTCCAGCCAATCTCCACGCGGCGATGCGTCCGTTCGATATTCCCATAACGCGTGCTCCCGATCGGCCGGCCCGTAGCTTTCTCGATCTGCACGAACGGCAACGACGCACCGTTTGCTTGCTCCTTCAGTGCCGTCTCAATGTACGCCGCCATCTCCGCCGGTGTCCGCACCGGCACGGGAATCCAGCGCCACAGCTCCTCGTCAAGACCTACTTCCGACAGCCCGGCGTGGTGCGCCAGAGTAAGCGGCTCCAGCCGCACATGGGAGCCCTCCAGCACGACCGGCTCAACTTTCATCTCGTTCTGAAACATGCCAACAGTGTGCCGTTCATCGCTACTCTTTGGCAGCGCCAATATGGATGAGCGCGCTCGTGGAAGAATCTCCAGTCTCACGGTTCGCAATGCGAAATGTGCATGCAACTGTAGCGGCCGGGGACCGTCGCGGGCGCTTTGGCGTTTTTCAGGGCTGCTACGCTGTGGCGTCGTCCACGCAGCTTCAACTCTGCTTTTCCGCCTCAATCACGCAAACCGGCGACTTCGTCTGCACCACGCGCGTCAACCGGAATCCCGCTTGCTCGAATAACCGCCCGAATTCCTCCTCTGTGCGCTCCCGCCCACCGGGCAGCATCAGCATCTCCAGGTCCAGCCACTTGGCAAAGTGCGGTTCGTTACCGCCAGCGAGGACTGCTTCCACCAGAATCACTTTCGCCTTACCCTTCCCGGCCCGATGGCAGTTTTTCAAAATGGTCAGCGCGCGTTCGTCGCTCCAGTCATGGATGATGTTTTTCATGATGTACCCGTCTCCCGCGGGAACGCTTTCGAAAAAGTCTCCCGCAGCAGTCTGGCAGCGTTCTGCAAGACCCACTTCCTGGACGCGCGTCTTTGCTCCCGCCAGCACGTGACCCAGATCGAAAATGACACCTCGCATCTCTGGGTACTCTTTCAAAATTCCCGTAAGCAAATGGCCGTGCCCGCCGCCCACGTCTACGAGCGTCTTCCCGTTCAACCAGGAAAAGTCGTAAGCTTCCAACACTGGCGGTGCCAGCATCTTGCTGAACATCGTCATCGCCGCGTTAAAAACTTCCGACACCTCTTTATCCTTCGCGAAATAATCGAAACACGACACCCCGAAGACCTTCTCCGCCACGGTCTCTCCGGTCTTGATCGAATGCGAAAGTTCTGGAAAAACCTGAAAGTGAAACTTGTTTCCCATCCACAGCGCCATGTCCCGTATCGAATCGTCCCGGTCGCTGCGAAGGTATTCGCCGGCGGCAGTCAGCTCGAAGGTGCGCGGCGAACTTTCGGTAAACACCCCCGCGCCAGCAAGCGCCCGCAAGACCCGATAGAGCGCATCCTCGTTGCTCCCGGAAGCGCGGGCCAGTTCCCCTATCGGCTTGGCCCCATTCCCCAGCAAATCAGGAATGCCGAGTTTCGTTACCGAGTAAAGGGCCGAAGCCACCATATGCCCCATAACAAGTTGCATGATCTGGTCCGCAGGCTGCGGACCTTGAGCGTGAGTTGGCGTAGACATTTTTTCCCTCCGGAAAGTTCTGTAAATCTACCCTAAAACGGGAGATTTGGCGTACAAATTGAGATACATTCCGGAGAACATGTTGTTTACTCAAGCTCAGGAAAAGGTGCGGGTTGGCCAGTGCGTGAGGTATGATAGAGTCTTCGGAAACTACTCATTAGGATAAAGATGCAGACACAAACGAATGGAAAAGTATTGCTGAGGGTTAGACCCCGCGGATTTTGCGCCGGCGTGGTGCGCGCGGTGGATATCGTCGAGCTGGCGCTGGAAGCCTATGGCGCGCCCGTCTACGTTCACCACGAGATCGTGCATAACACCTACGTGGTGGAGCAGTTACGCCGCCGCGGCGCCATTTTCGTCGAGTCCATCGAAGATGTGCCGCACGGCGCCGTGCTCGTTTTCAGCGCCCATGGCGTTCCGCCCACCGTCCGCCAAGAGGCCCAAGACCGTTCCCTGAAGGTGATTGACGCCACCTGCCCGCTGGTCACCAAAGTACATCTCGAGGCCCTGAAATTTGCCCGCGAAAAGCGCACCATCATTTTGATCGGCCACAAAGACCACCAGGAAATCGTCGGTACTTCCGGTGAAGCGCCCGACCGTACCATCGTCGTCGATTCTGTCACCGCCGTGGACGCTCTCGAAGTCGAGGATCCCGACAAGCTCTCCTTCCTCACCCAAACAACTTTGAGCTTGTACGACACCCAGGAAATTGTGGCCCGCCTGCGCCAGAAGTTTCCCTCCATCAAAGGGCCGGCCAGCGACGACATTTGTTACGCCACCCAGAACCGCCAGGAAGCCGTCGAGCAAGTGGCCAAAGACGTGGACTTTATCCTGGTCGTGGGTTCGCCCAACAGTTCGAATTCCAACCGCCTCGTCGAAGTGGCCCAGCGCAGCGGCGTGAAAGCGCAGCTCATCGATTCCGCGAAGGATATCGACCCCAAGTGGCTCGAGGGCGTAAAGCGTGTCGGATTGACAGCAGGCGCCTCAGCGCCGGAAGTGCTAGTCGAGCAAGTCAGCGAGCGGCTCGCTGAGTGCGGTTTTACGGATCAACGCGATTTGGACTTGATTCGCGAAGATGTGCGATTCACGTTGCCGCCGGAGCTCGCAACCATCGCGGCGGCGCCGCGTCGTTAGCAGTTGGGACATAAACCGGTCGGGGGCAACAGCGAGCCGGAAGAAGCAAATCGCAACTCAGCGCGATTGCCTGGACACACAACACAAGGAGCCAAGCCTTGGCGGTCAAAATCGTCCGTCAGCCGAATAAGATTGCCCTGATTGGCGCGCCTTCGAGCGCGGCGGCATTCTTGCCGGGCAGTGAAAAGGCCCCGGCCGCCCTCCGCGCCGCGGGTCTCGTCGAGCGCCTGCAAAGCGCCGGCTATGAAGTGACGGACTACGGTGATTGCGCTCCACGCCTTTTCGCCGATGACGAAGAACATCGCCGCGCCCGCAACCTCCCCGAAATCGTCGCCGGCCTGAACGATCTCAAGACTCGCGCGGAAATCGCGGTAAAGAGCGGCGCCTTCGTTTTAGTTCTTGGCGGCGATTGTGCCCAAGTCATGGGTCTGCTGACCGGCGCCCGGCGCTACTACAAGCACGTCAATTTGCTCTGGTTCGATCGCGACGCCGATCTGAATACTCCGGCGACAACCCCGTCGGGCCGAATCGACGGCATGGTCGTCGCTCACATTATCGGCAAGGGCGCCCCGGAACTCGTGCGTTTCTGGGGCGAAGCCCCGCTGGTCCGCGAACCGGACGTCACTCTTTTCGGAATCGAAAGACTTGACCCGCCCGAGCAGGAATTTCTGACCAGGTCTCCGCTGCGCCACACATCCGCATCCGAGGTTCAATCCAAAGGCGGCGGCGCCGCGGCAAGCGAAGCGCTCGCCCATTTGCACGCTGACGCCCGCGATTTCGTTTTGCACCTAGACGTAGACGTGATCGCGCAGGAAGAATTCCCCGCCGTGAACGTCCCCGGCAGCGGCGGCCTCCGTTTCGACGACGTGCGCGCCGCACTGACGGAATTCGCCCGCCACAAGCATTTGCTCGGTCTCGACGTGGCCCAATACAATCCGGACAAAGATCCCGACGCCACAGGCGCAAAAAAAATCGTCGACCTTCTCGTGGAAGTACTCTCCGCCCGTCTCGAATCGCTCGCCTCGCCCGCCGCGGAATCCGCCACCACCGAGTCCGCCGAAGCCTCCTCCACCGGAACAACCGCGTAACAGTCTGCGGAAAAAGTCCCGTGGCACAGCCAATCCTGGCTGTGTCCCCCTGTAACGGCAATGCATTCAACAAAGCAATAAAGCGTCAGCGGCAAATACGATCCAAATCGGCTCTTGCCGCAGCCTGCAAGGGTGCACGCCACGTATCATCGCCGCGCAATCTCGGCCCCACGCAATCCCGCACGAGTAAAATAGTTGAGATAGCGCAAGAGCTTTGACGCCAGTCCTAAGAGCCGGGGAATTTGTGCGCCCACTCATTTCAGTCTTCGCGACGGATCAATGGCTGCTCGCGGCCCCCGCGGCGCTGTTTTTCTACTACTTGATTGCCTGGCTGGCGATCGGGCGGGAGCCGAAGCCTGGCGCTGTCGTGACGCGCTACCAGCCTCCGGACGGATTGTCGGCGGCTGCGGTGCGCTACGCGGTGGCTAAGACCACCGACGGGCGCTCGTTCGCCGCGGTGATTGCCGAGCTGGCGGTGCGCGGTTGTCTGCGCGTGGAGCCGCAGAACGGAAAGTACCAGCTCTCGCGCTTGATGAGCGATCGCGCCACCGAAGCCAAGCTCGCTCCGGAAGAAAAACGCGTCCTGGCCATGCTTTTTGAAGATGGGCCCACCATCGAACTCAGCCCGGCCATGGACCAGCGCAACTCCGCGCAAAACGGCCGCTACATTTTCCATATCCATGAAGAACTGAGCAAGCAGCTCGACGGCAAGTATTTCACGCGGCATATCGGCGTGATCGCGCTGGGTGTGCTGGCCACGTTCGCATCCGCATTCGTGCTCGCAGTCACGGCGCACACGCGCGAAACCATCGGCGCCCTTTTCTTTACCGCGTGGATCCTGTTCTGCGGCCTGGCTCTCGGCATGCTGGTCGAGATGAGCTTTGCCTCCGCATGGAAAAGCGTCATGAAGACGGGAACCGGCTGGCTCAAGTTGCTGCCGGGAACCGCAGCGATTGGAGTCTTTGTTGCGGCCATCGCGTTCCTGCTGAGAAAGTTGGCGGAAGGAGCCTCGCCCGCGTTTGCCCTGATGATCGTTTGCTTCTTGCTGATAAATCTGGCGTGGGGGCCGCAGCTGAAACGCACGACGCCGCTCGGCCGGCAAATCTTGGACCAGATCGCCGGCTTCCGTCTCTTTCTCGAAGAAGTAGAGAAAGACCGCCTGGACAAGCTGAATCCGGCGAACGAAGCGCCGCAGGCGCTGGAGGAGTACCTCTCGTATGCCATCGCGCTGGAAGTGAAAGAGGCCTGGGGCGACCATTTGGCGCAGACGTTCTTCGCGGCCACGACCATGGAATAAAAAGAAGACGCAAAGAAGCAATGAAGTAACGAAGTAGAGAAAATTCCACAGCAAATGCAATTGGGGCCGACAATATGCGGCCCTTTTCTATTTTGGTTTTTGCGATTGAGTGCCTTTTCAATTGCGCGGCTGTTTCTGGTCCGTGCCATTTCATTGCCTCTTTACGTCGTTACCTCATTACCCCTTCTTTTTCACGCGGTGGCTTTTGCGCGCTTGCGGAGATAGCGGGCGAGGCCGAGGAAAGAGAGACTAAGGCCCGCGGTGAAGTCGTGGTGCTCGGCTTCGGCGGTTCCCAGCCGCTGCTCCATTTCGGCGCGCGATTTTGCCACGAACGCCTGCTGCGCGGCGGAATCATCGCTGGCGGAACGCAGAATTTCTTCGGCGACGGCGGCCCAGCGATGCAGGCGTTCGCGATACTCGGCAATGTGCGCGGCGGGATCGTAGGCATAGCCAAAATGCGTGAGGAAAAGACGTCCGGGGCGGCGGGCCAAAATAGCGGCAAAGGAAGAATCCCACAAGCCGAGGTCGATGTCCGGCGGCGGCGTGGCGGGAAGAACGAACGGGCCGTTCTCGATGCGGATTCCGGCGGTGTCTCCGACAAAGGCGACGCCAGCGTCGTCATCGAAATAGCTGACGTGATGCGAGGCATGCCCAGGAGTGTAGACGACGTCAAGTTTCCGGGCGCCCAGCGCGAGGGTCTCGCCGCCTTCGAGGATGCGAAGATTTTCCGACGGCACGGGGAGCGTCTCGCCAAAGAGGCGTGGCAGATCGTCACCCCACAGGCGGCCCGCGCTGGCCAGCAGCTTCGATGGGTCGGCTATGTGTGGCGCGCCGTTTTTGTGGACGTAGACCGCAAGCCGCGGATTTTCGCGCACTAGAGAGCCGGTGGCGCCGGCGTGGTCGAGGTGGATGTGCGTCAAAAAAATCGCGTCGAGATCGGCGGCGGAGAGGCCGTGGGAATCAAGCAGCTCGCGGAGCCTCCCGAGCGTCGAGGCCGGCCCAGGATCGATGATGGCGCGATGCCCGTTGGATTCCAGCAGCGCCGCCGCGACGGAACGCGGCCGCCCGGTCCAGTTGGTGTCGAGAATTGTGATTGTGCTCATGGCTAACTTCAGTGTAGCGCAGGGATTACAGGTGTCCGCAAACTACCTGGCGGTCCACCCTCCATCGATCAGGATGGTGTGGCCGGTGATCAGAGAGGCTGCCGGCGAGGCTAGGAATACCACCGCTCCGGCAACGTCCATGGGTACGCCGATGCGGTGCAATCCGGCGATGCGCTCGATCACGTCGGCGCGAAACGCCGGATCGCTCAGCGCTTCATCGGTGCCTGGCGTCTTGATGAACGTGGGCGCGACGCCATTCACGGTGATGTTGTGCTTGCCCCACTCGACGGCGAGGCATTTGGTCAAGTGCGCCACGGCCGCTTTGCTCGCGCAATACACCGATTCCGTCGGCAACGCCGCGAAGCCCGCTTGCGAGCTCATGTTGATGATGCGCCCGCCGTTTTGGCGAATCATGATCTTCGCCGCAGCCTGGCTGGCAAAGAACGTCGCTTTCAGATTGATGGCAATTGTGGCGTCGAACTCCTCTTCCGGCACATCGAGGGCGGAATTGGAAGCGCCGCCGCCGGCATTGTTGACGAGGATGTCGAGCTTGCCAAACCGCTCGACGGTATCGGCGACGCCGCGGAAGATCTGGTCCAGGCGAGTTACGTCCATTTGCAGGGGGAGCGCGCGGCGACCCATGGCTGTGATCTCCCGGACGAGGTCGCTTCCCGTATTGATGTCGCGGAGTCCCAGGGCGACGTCCGCACCGGCGTGAGCCAGGGACTGCGCAATCGCGCGGCCCAGACCCCGGGCGGCGCCCGTCACCAAGGTCACCTGACCGGCCAGATCAAATTTGGGGTATTGGTTCATTGCGATTCCTTAGCATGGTGCTCCCTGTGTCCCACCAATCGAAGAGCACGGGGACATAAGAGCATAACCAGCGGTAGCTAGGCCACAAGGGTTCCTCCCAAAGGGCAGAGCGGTAATCCGTCGCCGGTCGCCTGAGACATCTGGAATAGAGGTCGTAAGACACAGCCACGATTCATCGCGCACGACCCGCGCGATGGCGCAGAGTGGGCTGTGCCACCAGACCCCCTCCCCCTTCTTTGCATGGGAAGCATTCGTCCCTTGCATACGTGTGGTCAACGGAAACAGATGCTTGTCAGGTAACCGGGCGCGCCCACGGCCGAGGCGCAGGAGGGCTTGGACGACAATGGCGAGGATGATGGGCCGGCCGGCGAACAGCATGCCCGCTGCTCGCGGCAAGGAGCCGAAGTGCAGGGTACGCTCAGGCGATCAACGCGGTCAGCAACGCGGCGGGGAGAACGAAACACATACCTCCAAGGCCGTGACGCCAAGGCGGAGAAAGAGGACGGCGACATCGCGGAGGCGCTTGGGTTCGGGAGGCGCTGCGATGGTCGCTCGCGTTGGCATGGCGTGTTTCAGACGACGTTGAACAATTGCATGAAGCCGTAGTCCATGTGCAATTGCTGGTGGCAGTGGAAGAGCGTGAGGCCGGGCTGATCGGCGGTGAAATCGACGTCCACTCGGCCAAAGCCGCGAACGAGCACAACATCTTTTTTCACGCCGGATGTTGGCTTGCCGTCCACGCTAGTGAGCTCGAAAATGTTGCGATGCAGGTGAACGGGATGAGCGTCATCTGTTTTGTTGCGAAAGGCAAGCCGGTAGCGAAGTCCTTTCTTCAATTCGGTGGGTGCGCCCAGTTCGTGAAAACCCTCGTCGTTGATGGTCCAGCGATTGAAGCCGCCCTTACCGCCGTTGATCTTGCCGAAAACCATGGGGATGATTTGATCGGGTTTGGGCGCGGGTTGATTCGTGCCGAACTGCGTGTAGTCCCAACGCGATTTTGGCGGTACCTGCCACTTTGGCGCGCCGGTCTTGTTGGCGTACTCCACGACAATGCCCATTCCGTTGGAGCGGTCATCATCCATAGGCGTGCCGAGGATCCACACGCCGGGGTGATTCATGGCGACGACGGCATCGATCCGCTCGGCGGTACCGAGCTGGAGCACATCCACTTCTTGTGGATTCGGCACCGGATTGCCATCCAGGGCGATGACGCGGAAACGATGGCCAGGCAGTGCGAGCTTGATATTTTCCGTCGCGCTGGCGTTGAGGAAATGAAACAGGACGCGCTGGCCTTCGCGAACGCGGACGGGATCGCCGTGACCGAGGGCCTTACCGTTGATCGAAAATAGCCGGTAGCCGATCTCCCAGCCGTTCGACCGCTCTTTGTCTGCTTTTTCGGAAGCCTGGCGATCGGCTTTTTCCTCGGCGCTCCCCGGCGCGCCCTGTTCTTGTTCCTCCTCCTCTTCGCCGTTCGAGAGGAAAGGTTCCCATTCGTGGGTGGCGAGAAAAACTTCCTGGTCGTAGGCGCCGGAATTTTCGCGCGGCTCGATGTAGACGAAGCAGAACTGGCCGGTGTAGGTACCTCGCTGGAGGTGCGATCCGGCGCCGACATGCGTATGCAGGAACCGTGCGCCGCTGGGGCCCGGCGTGAAGCGATAGCGCAAGTGTCCGCGGGCCGGCACGAACAGGCTTTTCTCTTCGGATGCACCATCCACGTCGGGAGGAATGAGCTGGCCGTGCCAGTGCGCTAACTCGGGAGTGTCCGTGTCGTTGAAGAGATCCACCGTTACCGGGATGCCTTCGCGGAGCCGAAGGATAGGTCCAGGAACGTTCCCGTTATATCCAATGGTGCTGATGGTTCGGTTTTTCGCAACGTCAACGGAGACCTTGCCGATGCGGAGGGTAATGTCAGCCTTAGAAGAGTTGACGCTCGTTGGCCGAGGTGGAGTTTGTTGGAGTGCTGGCAGCACTGCCAGCGGTTTGCTCCCGCTCCATAGCAAGCTGGCATAACCGCCGGACACAGTTCTCAGAAAGCTGCGGCGCGTCAGCATACTTTGTCGCGAGGAGCTCATTTAATGGAGGATCCGCCGTGAGTGATTCTACGTGAAACTAGCGATTCCGCGCATGGGCTGCTGCGTTGATGGGCGGCCAGTCACTCCTATCGCGATTCGGCATGTGCCGCCCTCGCCCAGAGTAGGCCGAGGAAAAGAAAGTTTGGCGGGGGCGGTACCGAAAGGGGGTTATTTCTACGCAGTTAGGCGTAAGCGCCGGCGCGGTTCATTGGGGCTGTAAGTGGTGGGGACGTGCGTGGCACACTGCATTCTAAAGGAGGGTTGCCATGCCCCGAGGTGGAAAAGTCAAAACCGCGTTGCGCAAACGAATCTGGGAGCTGTTGCGAACCGGAGAAACGCAAGCCTCGATCGCTCGAAAGCTCGACAAGGCTAATTCCACGATTGCCTATCACTGCCGGCTTCTCGGCATCGAACCCAGAAAATATTTCGGACCATTACGTTTGCATAAGGGCAAGCGGCGTTGCGCTTCCTGCCTGAAACGGAAAGGCCCAGGCGCGTTTCCGGACGACCGGACCGCGACGTGTAAGGCGTGCATCCGCAAGAACGGAGCGGCCGGCGGCGAGGCTCGCGGGTCTTGAAGACAGAGTTTACGATTTCCGCGCGCGTAGGGAGCCGCGCACGTGGAAGATGCGCCGCGCTCGCGGCGAGCGGGAATCTACTCCCGGACGGGTGTAACTTATCTACCGGCCCCAACGAGCAGAGTAGCAATTGCCGGGACGGAGGCAATTCCCACGAGGAAGAACGCGACCGCGCATAAAACGTAGTCCCAGCCAGTGAATGGCTTGGGCGGATTTTCGAAATAGGGATCTTTGAGATAAGCTTTCCTGTTCATAAGGCCTGCGGGGACTTCTTGTGGATGTGGCCCGTGGTAATGATGGCGCATGGCAGAGTGCCCGTCCATACGGTGAATTGTCAAAAGATGTCCGCGCCTGTGGAAAATTCTTTTGGCGGGCCGGCTCAGGCTTGCGTGGCCGGCTTCGCTGGGCCTTACGATTCGCGCTCACCGATGTATAGTTAGTGGACGATCTTGGGAGGTTTGCATGAGCCAGAAGAGGAGTCTGCCGGCCTGGTTGGCGTTCGATCGCATGAAACCTGCGCTGGTGACCGGACTCGTGCTGTTCGTTGCCGGCGATGCCCTGGATCTTTTGTTGCATTGGTGGGGAGTGCCGGTAAGCTCGACGATTTTCAACAACGTGGCGATAGGATTTCTGGGAGCGCTTTCCTTGCTTTTCTATCTTTCGGCAAGCTACGAACATCACCATTTCGAGAGAGCCAAAGAGCGAATGGAGCTGGTGAGCGAAGTCAACCGCCAAGTGCGTGAGGCCCTGACCGCAGTTGCCCAATCGGCGATGCTAGAAGACCGGAGCGAGCGGCTGCGGCGGCTCGATGAAGTGACCGACCAGATTGACAGCATGCTGACGGATTTGGTGCCCACCGCGGGAAGTACCCGCACTCCGCGTCCTTCCGGCAAACGCTAGATCGAAACGTTGCGTTCAGCCCGCCCGGGCGAGATGGGCTGGGAGTGGCGGCGGGAAGCCGCCGCTCCACAAGCGGCGGTGCAGGCGGGGAGAAGGTCCGCACCTGCACGGCGGTAACGGAAAGGAACGGTTTACAGTTTTTGGACAACCACGCTGAGCGAGGAACTCTGGACGGCGCCAAAGTTCACGCTGGTGGGGTCCATGGTCATGGCGACTTGCCAGAGAGTGTGGCCGGAGTTGTCCGTGAGGCTAAGGTTGAGCTGGAACTGACCGACCAAGCCCATGACCTGGGGTGAAGTGAAGAGGATGCAGGTGGCTTGGCCGTTGGAAAGCGGGCTGCTGCCGCCGAGTTTGAGCAGGGAAGTAGCCACGGTGTAGTTGAGCGTACCGGTCACGGGAGTTCCGTCGGGATAGGCGAAATTCAATTGCATCTGCGGCCCGGACGCTGCCGAGTTCGGGATGATTTCGATGGCCTCGATCTTGGAGTGATCGGCGGCGAGAGTGTCGAGTTCGATCTGCACCGCGCCGTTGGTGACGGTGATATCCGCGCTCTTGATCAAAGCAGCGTTGGCGCCGGCGGCGGCAAAAACGTCGAGGTTCTGGAAAACGGTGCTCCCCTGCAGCTTTACGTTGAAGACCCGCGAGCCAGCGTGGTCGTCCCCGGAGAAGAGCTCGGCAAAATACAGATTGACGTGATAGGAGCCGTCGGCTACCGGGAAGGTGTAGATCAGCGGCGGGGTATTGGAGGAGCTCAAGCGGCCATGCTGATAGAGCGCCGGGTCGGAGGTGCCGCTGACTGTGCCCTGTGCTTGACTCACGGTTCCACCGTTAAAGCCGAAGTCCGCGGACCAGACCTGGCCCTTGGAGTCTGTAAGTCCCGGGCCGCCACACTTCACGCGGATGGGTTGTTGCGTTTGTGCCGCCGCAGGCAGACACAAGAGAAACACAAAAGACAAGATTGCGATGATCTTGCTCACGAAATCCTCCTCGACGCGGGCTGCGATTCTTGAGTTCTTCAAGTCAAGCAAGGCGAGCTGAGCTGAGCTGAGAGGGGACTGGACTCTGCTTGCACTTCGACAGAGACAATAGGCGCGGGTAAGTGGTCGGACAACTGGCCTCGCGGACGGATTTGGACCAGTCTGGTGGACAGGTTTTCTTTGTCCTGAGGTGTGGTCCATTTCGGGACACGTGGCGAGGACTGAAACGACGGAGAAGAATATCGCCACGTGCGAGTGACGACTCTTGAACGCGGGTGCCAGCCGGGCCGCGAAGAATGTTTCGAAAGAGCGGCATCCGACCGGGCGAAAACGGTACAAGACGCGGGCAAACCGGGAACGTTGAGGAAGTGCTTGCAGAAACGGGGAAGTCTGGAATAGGCTAGGAAACCGCCCTTGTTGCTTCTTGTGAAATAAACCCCCTGGTTAACGGTCCAAGATGACGGGGAGATTGTGACGCGAGCCAGGCCCGGAGAAGCAACACGGAGTAAGCTGCAATGCGTCTGACGCAGTCCGTCAGCAGCAGCGGCGGCGAACCAGGCGGACGCGTGAAGAACAAATGATTTCCAGAGACAGAGTCTTGGGAGGACGATGATGAGGAAGTGGTGTCTGAGAGTGGCGATGAGCACGCTCGTAGCTTTGCCGGTTGGTGCCCAGCAGAAGGAAAATGGCCCGGACGACGGGGCGAAATCTAGCAGCGAGGCCGCAGCGAAGAGCAACGCGGATGCGGCGATAGCGCCGGTTTCCCGGAGCGTGTTCGCGCTGCCGGCAGTGCCCCGCGCAACGCCATTTCCGGCGGTGGCTGCCAGTT
>JBGOVR010000025.1:0-40854 GCA_041478205.1 Candidatus Acidiferrum sp. | reverse complement strand
GCAAGTGTTGATTACAAAAGACTTACGGCAAAGCTAACTCCTTTAGATGCAACACTTCCAAAAAACAGGGGGTGGGGGCGCTGCCCTCTTCGTGCGCTCCGAGCCGCTGGGAGTGGAGTCCATCGCCGTTGGCGGCAACAGCCGCAACGCTGGTTGTGGGGATGTCGCCGGGAACGACCGTGAGTTTGGGAGATCAGTCCGATCGCAGCGCTTGCATGACGTCGACGCGCGCGGCGCGCGCCGCCGGCAGGGCCGAGGCGACGACCGCGGCGGCCAGCAGCACCACCGCCGAGCCGATCACCGGTCCGACACCCGGCATCCGCACGTCCTGGAAATAACTGCCCGCCAGACGCGCGAGCACGTACCCGGCCGCCGCGCCGGCGACCACGCCCGCCGCCGCCATCACCGCGCCTTCGACGATAACACCCGTCAGGAGATGCCGCGGCTGCGATCCCACCGCCAGCCGGATGCCGAACTCGCGCGTCCGCGCACTCACCGAGAACGCCAGCACGCCCGCGACGCCGACTACCGCAATCGCCAGCGCCACGGTCGCAAAGCCGCCGAATACCAGGGTGTTCAGGCGATCCGGGGTGAGCACTTCCGCGCGAATGTCTTCGAGCGTGGCGGCGTGCTCGACGGGCTGGTCGACGGCCATAGCGCGGACGATGCGCGTGATCGGCGTGACCAAGGCGTAAGGATTCATGCGTGTGTGTACGAACAGACGACCGCCAAAGAGGGGCAGCTCCTTATTGGCAGCATCATCCGGTATCTGACCGAAGGGGTGATAGACGGTGAGCGCCACGCCAGGCACGACATGCTCATCGTCCACGTCGGCGGCGACGCCCACGATGCGGCGAGGCCCGGTGCTGACATAGATGAAATTCATCACCGGGTCGGTCCACATAAGGTGGCGGTTGATCGGGTCTTGGCCGGGGAACATGCGCTGAGCGACGCTTTGGCTGATGATCACAACGGGCTCGCCGCCGCGACGATCGTTGTCGTCGAAGTCGCGTCCAGCAACCAGCGGGACGCCGAGCGCGGCGAAGAATCCCGGCGAAACAACGCGAAACTGCGCGCGAGGATCTTCTTCGCGAACGCCTTTCACGTGGCCCTCGCCGGAGAACGCGAAGCCGGGACCGAAGCTGCCGGCGTCGCGCCAAGGGGTGTTGGTGCCGAGCGCGACGCGATCGACGCCGGGCAGTTCGTTGATGCGGCGGATGGTCTCGCGGTAGAAGTTGATGATCTCATCTGGAGTTTTTCCATACGACATCACCGGCACGTTCATGGCGAGAACGCGATGCATGTCGAAGCCGGTCTGCGTTGCCTGGAGAGTCAGAAGAGTTTTGATGAGCATGCTGGCGCCGGCCAGCAGCACGAAGGACGCGGCGATTTGGGTCACGGCGAAGATCCGCAGACGGCGATTCGTGCTGCCGGTGATGCGCACGCCGCCGCTCGACAGACCGATTCCATTCGACGCATCGGCCGACGGGAGGCGCGGCACAAAGGCTAAAAGGACAGCGGCGACGACCGCTAGCCCGGCCCCAACCCACAGCATGCTGGAATCGACCGTGAGATCCAGCGCGCGGACCGAGAAGCGCGAGGCGTAGCGGGCCAGGATGGCGACCATCGGGCGCGCGCTCAGGACGCCAAGCGCCGCGCCAGCGACGCAGAGCACGAGGCTTTCGGCTAGCAGGGTGCGGCGCAAGGCGCTGTTGCTTGCGCCGAGCGCGGCACGCACGGCCAGTTCGCCTTCGCGGCGAACGCTACGCGCGAGAATGAGGTTGGCGACGTTGGAGCACGCGATGACGAAGATGAGCGCGGAGGCGGCGAGTAGCACCAGAAGGACAGTCTTGGCGCCGGAAGTGATCTGGTCGCGGAGCAGCACGGCACTGATCTGGTTGTCGCCTTTCGCCGAGTAGGCTTCGGAATGATCGCGAACCATAGCGCTGTACGCGGTACGCAGTTCGGCGCGCGCGGACTCGAGATCCTGGCCGGGCGCGAGGCGCCCGAAAAGCTCGGTCATGCGATGGACGCGCCCGGTCACCATGGTGGCCGACAGATGATGCGGGCTGGTGACCACGTTGGCGATGATCTCGCTTTCCGCGGGATATGGCACCGAGGGTTCCAGCACCCCGACGATAGTGGCTGAGCGGTCGCCGAGCCGCACGGTTTTGCCAATCACCGACGGATCGCTGTTGAGCACCGTCTTCCAGAAGCGATAGGTCAACACACACGCGCCAGCGGCGTTGGGCCCGTCGTCTCGGATGTCGAGCAACCGGCCGAGCACGGGGTGCAGGCCCATCACCTCAAAGTACGATCCGCCGACGACGCCCGCGCGAACCTCGCGGGGATCGCCGAGGCCAACCATCGTGAAGCCGATGGTCGAGAAATCGCCGAACTCGGCCAGCGTCTTGACGCTCGCTTTTAGATCCTGAATTTCGGGCACGGAGAAATTCGCGTTCTCGATACCGATGCCAGGCGCGCTCTGCCGAATGTAGATTAGGCGGTCTTCATCGCGGTTGACGAGGGGCCGAAGGAGCACGCCGCGCACCAAGCTGAAGATGGCGGCGTTGGCGCCGATGCCCAGCGCCAAGGTGAGCACCACGGTGATGGCCAGCCCTTTCGCGCGCGCCAGCGAGCGGGCCGCGAATTTCACGTCGTGCAAGAAGGTCATGATGGCCTCGCGGAGTTGCGAATGTTTCGTGTGGTTCTCGCTCATGATGATGGCTCCTTTAATGCTCTCGCCCCGTATGCGGCGAGACTCTAACTTCGCAGTGGAATGAGTGGGCGCAGCCGGTCTTCGCGCAAGAAAAGCCCCGCCCAGACCAGCACGCCAAAAACGACCGGAAAGTAGAAGGGTTCGCCGGCGCGCACGTGGGTAGCGGTGGCGCCGCCGAGATAGGCGGTCAACAAAATCGCGCCAAGCACAGAAGTACGCGGAATCGCATAGACCGCCGTACAGACGAGCAGAAGGATTCCGATGCTCACAGCGAGGCTCTCCGGATATCCCAGCCGGGCGAACGCCTGAAGGACAGGAGCGATCCTCATCACTTTAATGACGCCGTCGAGGAGCAGGAATAGCACGACGAGGGCGCTGATGATGCGCCCGGCCCACAGCCTCTTCTTCGAGACTGGGCCAGTTTGCGTATCCGATTGCATGAATCTTCCTCCCTGTGTATGTCTTGACGAAAGTCAACCGAGATTTGTTTCCGCACCGCTTGGGCCGCCGGAACTCAAGCCTTGCTTATACGTCGGATGGGCGACCCCGAGATCGACACGTGCGACGATTTTTTTTGTGACGAGTACTAGACCTACCCCCCGGCAATGGCCCCAACGATCAACAAAGGTTCCGCTCCCGACACGACCGCGTCGGGCAGCGGGGCGTCCGGCAACTCGTGGGACAAATCCTCCTCGCACGCGAAAAACCGCAAGAACGGCCGGCGCTGTTGCGTGACGTGGTCGCGGATCAGACCGCGCAGCATCGGGTAGCCGGCCTCGAGTGCGTCGACGACGGAGCGCTGCGTGGCCTGACCTTCGATCGCGAGCTCCACCTCGCCGCGCACATGCGCTAGCGCCCGCAGATGTGGCGGGAGTATAACCCGGATCATGGAAGTGTTTGGACCTCGACAGAAAGCACGCCCGGAAGATCCCGGACGATGGGTGCCCAGGTGTCTCCGGCATCAGCTGAACCGTACACCTGCCCGCCGGTGGTGCCAAAATAAACGCCGCACGAATCCAGCGAGTCGACAGCCATCGCGTCGCGCAATACGTTGACGTAGCAATCGCGTTGCGGCAGACCCTTCGTGAGCTCCTCCCATTCGTTTCCGCCCGAGCGGCTGCGGTACACGCGCAGCTTTCCATCAAGGGGAAAGTGCTCCGAGTCGCTCTTGATCGGGACGACGTAGATGGTCTCCGGCTCGTGCGCGTGAACGTCGATCACGAACCCGAAGTCCGTCGGCAAGTTCCCGCTGACCTCTTTCCACAAGTCGCCGGCGTTGTCACTGCGCATGACGTCCCAGTGCTTCTGCATGAACAGCACGCCGGGGCGCGAGCGGTGCATGGCGATGCGGTGCACGCAGTGGCCCACCTCGGCAGTCGGCTCGGGGATGTATGGGGAGACCAGTCCACGGTTGATGGGCCGCCATGTGGTGCCGCTGTCGTCGCTGCGGAACGCGCCCGCCGCCGAGATGGCGATGAAGATCCGGCTGGCATCGCTCGGATCCAGAAGGATGGTGTGCAAGCACAACCCACCGGCGCCCGGCTGCCAGCGAGGCCCGGAGCCATGACCGCGCAATCCGGAGAGTTCTTGCCACGTCTGTCCGCCGTCCGTCGAGCGGAACAAAGCGGCGTCTTCCACCCCGGCATAGACCATATCCGGATCGGTCAGCGATGGTTCGAGATGCCAGACGCGCTTGAACTCCCAGGGGTGCGGCGTGCCGTCGTACCATTGGTGCGTGCCGGGGACGCCGTCGTACAGGAACTTGTTACCTACCGGCGCCCAGGTCTTCCCGCCGTCGTTGGAGCGTTGGATCAATTGGCCGAACCAACCGCTGCATTGTGACGCGTACAACCGATTGGGGTCCGCAGGGGACCCCTTGAGGTGGTAGATCTCAAAGCCCGCAAAGTGTGGACCACTGATGTCCCACCTCTGGCGCTTTCCGTCCGATGTCAGGACAAACGCGCCCTTGCGTGTGCCAACCAGCAATCGTACTCCGCTCATCACTCACTCCTTGTAAGCTCGACTAAGGATCGTCCGCACAGTGAAAAGCAGTCTGCCCATATTACTTGTTAAATGCAAGTTAAAATATGCTACCGTGGAAATATGCCAAAGAAGAAGCGTAGCCCACAGCGGCGCTCGGGGTGTCCGCTGAATGCTTCCGTGGAGGTGCTGGGCGATCGCTGGTCGTTGCTGATTATCCGCGACATGATGCTCCGGGGATTCCGGAACTACAAGGAATTCCTGGAGTCCTACGAAGGAATCGCGACGAACATATTGGCCGATCGTCTGCGGAAGCTGGAAGCTCATGGAATCATCGCCACCGAGCCAGACCCATCGGATGGGCGCAAGCTGATTTACTCGCTCACCTCGAAAGGAATCGATCTTGCGCCGGTCCTCGCGGAAATGGTCCTCTGGGCCGCCGGGCACGAAGATACCGGTAACCAAGCGCTGGTCCGGCAAATACGAAAGGACAAGGAGCAATTTCTGACTGCAGTTCGACAACGCTGGGCCGCAAAGACCACCTGATACACGATAACTTCGCCCAACACGTACTTGAGTTGCAGTAGCGTTAGTAGTCTTATACGTCGCTGAGAATACTTAGCAACCATTCCCTGTCGCGATTAGAGGCTGCGGATTCTTCCCCGAAGTCTGCTTCAGAGATGAGGAGTGGCGCTTTGCGCTACTGGGGTCCGGTGAGGTAGGTTTTGCGGTGGCGGACCTGGTAGCTGCCGGTGACTTGGACTTCGATTTTGCGATAGGTATTGGCCGGGCCGCGCGGAGTGGGATAGTAGCCAAGGCGGTATTGGGTGCGCAGCTCGCGGTTGATGCGATCGAAGATGCCGTCGAGTTCTTGAAC
The DNA here is from genome assembly GCA_041478205.1 of Candidatus Acidiferrum sp. Classification (GTDB taxonomy): domain Bacteria; phylum Acidobacteriota; class Terriglobia; order Acidiferrales; family UBA7541; genus Acidiferrum. The sequence continues at coordinate 35,278 of JBGOVR010000025.1, read as the reverse complement.
CGTGTCGGGATAAAACATGGCGCCGCCCATGGTGTCCGTGATGGTCTCGAGGGCGTGTTCGCCAGCGGTGTTGCGGCCGCTCTCGTTTTTTACTGGCCGGATGACGATGGTGTAGAGCAGCGAGCCGGAGCGCACGGCAGCTTTGCGAGCGGCGTCGAAGTCCGCAACGCTGGTCGTTTCGCCCGCGTCGGTGACCAGGATGATGACGCGGCGACGGTCGTCCCCGCGGCGCTCCAGCGAGCGCGAAGCGAGCAAGATCGCATCGTAGATGGAAGTGCCCGCGCCCATGGGCATTCTGCGCACGGCGTTCTGCAACGTAACCACGTTGTCCGAAAAGCCAGCGAGCTGCGTGACGTCCTCAGAAATGGAAAACACGGAGAGGCGGTCGCCGGTGCGGAGCACCTGCTTGATGAAATGAGCGGCGGCGTCTTGCTCGAAGGCGATTTCCTTGTGCGCGCTGAGGCTGGCGTCGATCATCAGCGCGAGATCGAGCGGCTGCTGCGTCTCGGACTCGAAGACCTCGATTTTTTGTTCCACGCCTTCCTCGAAAATCTGAAACGCTTCGCGCGGGAGGTCTGGAGCGGGGCGGTTGTGCTCGTCAAGGACGCTGACCAGAACGTTGACAAGATTGACGTTGACGCGAATCTTGCCGCGCTGCGAACTGCTGTCGGAATCGTCGCTCGGCGTAGGGTTCGCCGCCGCGCGGGAGTCCGCCTTAGGTTTTCGTGCCCACGGCGGCCGGTCAGGCTTGTCCTGGGCGGGTGCCAATCCGGCAAGAGAAATGGCGGCCAGGCATACCAGGAATGCCAAGCGGGCTGGAGGGGATGTCAGAAACATGGAATATTAGGATGCAGGTTTCGCGGCAGGGGTATCCGCGGGTGCGGGAGGCAATTCGCCGTCGGCCCAGACCGCGCCGTCCGCAAAGTATTCCTTTTTCCAGATGGGCACAGTGCGCTTGAGAGTGTCGATCGCAAAACGGCAGGCGTCGAAGGCGGCGGGACGATGCGGCGAGCTGACGGCGATGAAGACGCTGGTTTCGCCGATTTCGAGGCGGCCGAGCCGGTGGGCGATGGCGACGCGATCAATGGAGAATTTCTCGTGAACTTGGGCGCCGATTTCGTGGATCTTGGCCAGGGCCATGGATTCGTAGGCTTCGTAGTCGAGATAGAGCGTGCTGCGGCCATGGGACTGGTTGCGGACACAGCCATCGAAGGTGACGACGGCGCCGTCTTCGGCGGTGCGGACGTGGCGGACCAGGGCGGCCATGTCGATGGGTTCGCGAACGAGCACGAACAGGTCCGTGTTGGGCGGGACGGCCATGGATTGTCTTTAGCCGCCGCTCACGGGCGGCAGAAACGCGACTTCGTCGCCGGAATGGAGGGGCGTGCTCCACGCGGCAAATTCCTGATTGCGAGAAGCGACCAGCGAAGCTCGAAAACGCGCGAGTTCGGGATGGCGGGCGCCATAGCGGGCAAATAGTTCTTCGATGGGCGCACCTTCGGCGAGATCGACGGATTCTTCGCTGCGGCCGACGATTTCCTTGAGGCGCCCGAAAAAGAGCACCTTGACGCGAATGGTGGGGCACGCGGTTGGCACGAGTGAATTGTAACCCTCGGGGAGAGTTGCGGCCAGTGGCACACGCATAGGCGCCGGTGTGTGCGGCAGCGGCTACGGAACTAAACACGGGTGGTCAGCGTATAGTTGCGGGGCGGAAGCAGAGGGGCAGACGGCGCGACGGAAGAGTGCAATGGTACCGAGACGCTGGAGCACAGGTTAAAAACCTGCGTCACTGGTGGAGCCGCGGGAGAGTGCGATGAAGATCGTGATCACGGGGTCGACCGGCTTGGTGGGCATGGCGCTGGTGAACGCGCTGACACGCGACGGGCACACGGTGTGCCGGCTGTTGCGGCGGGAGACAACCACGGGCAAGAAGGAATCGGAGAAGCAAGGGCTCGCTGGGCAAGTCGTGGACATTGCTTGGGACCCGGAAGATCCGAGCGCATCGTCGCTGGCTGATGCGCAAGGGAAAGTGGATGGGACCGAGGGCGTTGTGAACTTGGCGGGAGCCTCGATTGCAGGGGGGAGATGGACGACGGAGCGCAAGATGCTGCTGAGGTCGAGCCGGGTGCGCACAACTCGCGCGCTGGTGACCGCCCTGGAGAAAGCGAACGTGCGGCCGAAAGTTTTCGTCTCGGCGTCGGCAATTGGATATTACGGCAGCCGCGGAGAGGAACTGTTGACGGAGGAGAGCAAGTCCGGGGAAGATTTCTTGGCCGGCGTTTCGCGGGAGTGGGAAGCCGAGGCGGTGAAGGCTGAAGCGCTGGGGATGCGGGTGGTGTGTGCGCGGTTCGGAATCATCCTGGCAAAGCACGGCGGCGCGCTGCCGCAAATGATGCGGCCGTTTCGGTTTGGCGTGGGCGGAAGGATCGGCTCGGGTCAACAGTGGATGTCCTGGGTGACGCTGCAAGACGTCGTCGGAATCATTCGCTATGCGCTGGAGAACGCCGCCGTGACCAGGGCGGTAAACGTCGTCGCGCCGCAGCCGGCGCGAAACGCAGAGTTTACGCGCGAACTGGCGCGCGCGATGCACCGCCCCGCGATTTTCCCCGCGCCGGCGTTTGCGCTGCGTCTCGCGCTCGGCGAAATGGCCGATGCGCTGCTGCTCTCCAGCCAGCGCGTCGCACCGCAAAAATTGCAGCAGTTCGGCTACAGCTTTTTGCACCCGGATCTGCCTTCGGCGCTCGCTAGCGTGCTCGCAGCCGCATAAGCCCTCGCTTTCAACTACTTCATAACCGTGAGCGTGAGTCTTCAGAAAACCACGCCTCAGAGCAGTGCCAGATGCTTGCGCGATCGACAGTCCAAGAGTTGAAAGAAGACAGAAAGAGAAAGGATAACGCCGAGGGGAAGCTTGGCCCGAATTGGAACAGGCCGCATGGCGGCGCGTTTCAAATCGGGAAATGGAGGACGGTCCTTCTGGGACGCGAAAAGGAGGTAGACAGGAGCGGGTGGAACGCGGGGAGAGCTCACAAAACATTTTAAGTATATGACAGCGAATACGTTAGGCGGCGGCACGCGATCGGATTTTTCTACTTTCATCGATTGCCGAGGGGCGGTACTTTCGCTGGCCCTTCGCCTGCAACCCGAGGGGCATGCGGCCCTTTCCGCACAATGGCAGGACGATTCTCGAAACGAGGACGCCGGGTCAGACGAGACTTGCGGCGTTGCCGTTTGTTGTTCTTCTAGCGGCGAGTGCGTGCACGCTGGGCTGCGTGGGGGTAGGCGCAGGCCCTGTAGCGCCCCCGCCGCCTCCACCTACCTCACCTATCAGCGTGGCGGTGACACCGGCGAGCGCGTCGGTGATTCTTGGAAATACGCTGGCGTTCGCGGCCACGGTAACAAATACGAGCGACGCGAGCGTTTCGTGGAACGTCAATGGCGTGCCCGGGGGTGACGCGGCGGTGGGCACGATCACCACCGCTGGCTTGTATACGGCGCCGGCCGATCTTCCGCCCACCGCGCAGACGTCGACTGCGAACGTGCAGGTCACGGCGGTCAGCCACGCCGACGCGACGAAATCCGCTAGCTCCAACGTAACGGTCACGAGCGATGTGGCGGTCGCACTGGCACCGAATGCCGCGGCGGTGGAACTCGGTGCGACGCGGGGTTTTCATGCGGCGATTACCAGCAGCGGCCACCCGGACACCTCAGTGCGCTGGAGCGTATCGGGCGCGCCGTGCTCCTCCGCGTGCGGCGGAGTGGACGCCAACGGCAACTTCACCGCGCCGCAGATTTTGCCGAACCCGGCAGCCGCAATTTTGACGGCGCGAAGCGTGGCCGATCCCGCGAAGCAGGCATCGGCGGCACTCACGATCACCAGCAATTTTTCGTTGCAGCTTTCCGCACCGGTGATCGTCCCAGTCGGAAGCTCGGCGGCGATCGCGGCGACGTTCACGCCAGCGCCGGGGTCAAATCCCTCGCAAGTCCTGGCATGGTCACTCTCCGGCAACGGGTGCGGCGGAGCCTCGTGCGGAGTGCTCACGGTGGTGACCACGCAGTCTGCGGGAGGCGCTCCGGTGGCGGATTCCGCGACCTATACCGCGCCGGTGACAGCGCCAAGCCCGAACACCGTGACGATTACGGTGACGCCGCAGGCCGATCCCTCGAAAAGAGCGCAGGCCACGCTGGCAATTCAGCCCGGCGGAGGCGTGAGCGTTTCGCCGGCCACGGCAACGCTTGCGGGGAATCATCGCGTGACGCTGACGGCGCAGGTCAGCGGAATTTCGAACAAAACCGTCAACTGGAGCGTGAACGGCATTGCGGGCGGCAGCGGCACGTTCGGTCAAATTTGTGTGGTGGCTACAAATCCTTGCCAGCCGGTGACCAACGGAACGGCCGCGCAAGTGGACTACCTGGCGCCGGGGGCGATTCCCAGCCCGAATCCGGTGATGGTGCAGGCCACAAGCGCGGCCGATCCGGCGAAGAGTGGGAGCGCGCAAATTACGGTCATCAACCACATAGTCGTGACGGTGCAGCCCGCGAATGTGACCCTCGCGCCGCTCGCCGTCCAGAGATTCACGGCCACGGTGATCGGGGCGAGCAACCAGAGCGTGGTGTGGCAGGTGCAAGGGGCGGCATGTGCGGGAGGAACGGTCTGCGGGGCGATCGACCAAAACGGTACGTACACGGCGCCGGACGCCACGCCATCGCCGGATGCGCTGAAGGTTGTCGCCGTCAGCGCGGACGACCCGGCGCAGTCCGGCACGGCCAACGTGGCGATCTCCACGGGCGCAAACATTCTGGCGCTGCATCCCGCCAGCGTGTATGCGGGCGCCGCCGAAGGCTTCACGCTGCGAGTGGACGGCAGCGGCTTCACGGCGGCAAGCCCTGGGCCAGGATCGGTGCTGCTCGTCGGCGGAACGGCGCGCACGACAACGTGCAGTTCCGCCTCGGAATGCACAACGGCAGTGACTCCCGCGGACGTTGCGGCACCCGGCAGCGTAACCGTACAGGTGCGAAACCCCAACGGGACGAAATCCAACGTGGTTGCACTGGTGGCCGCCGCGCCGAACGATTCGGATGAAGTGATTGCGCTGACGAGCGCCGCGCCTTCGGCAACGGCGAAAGACATCGTGGTTGTCGAGCCGACAACGGCAGGAGTATCCGTGCCGGGTAACGACGTGGACCTGAACGTGGCGGCGCTCGGCACGTTCTCAGTGTTGAACAATACGTGCACGCTGGGGGGCAATCCGGTGGCCCTGCAGCGTCCGGCGAATGGAACCGCCACGGCGGACGTTTGTCTCTTCTCGGAAAGCGGCCTGGATACCAGCATGACCTTTGCGGTGTCCGGCCCGGGCGATGTCACGGTCGTTTCAAAACAGCCTCTTGAGCTGGGAATCATCCGCCTTACGCTGCAGATTTCCGCGAACGCCATTCCTGGCGCGCGCACGGTATTCATTCAAAACAGGAATCTCGACAGGGCCGCCGCGAGCGGAGCCCTGGAGGTGAATTGAAATGAGCTACGTGGAACGCCGGCGTTTTCTGTGGGTCGCTTTCTTGACGGGGCTGGTGGTGCTGGGTCTAAGCGCGGTTTTTGCGAACGCGACGTCACTGGCACCGCTGCGCTTCGAGGATCTGGCGCAGCAGTCCACCGCGGTAGCGAGGCTGCGGTGCGTAGGGTCCGAAACCCGCTGGGAGGGCGGTGAGATTTGGACGGAGACGCAGTTTGAGTTGATCGAGAGCGACAAAGGGCTACTGCCCGGGCTCGTAACCGTGCGCATGATCGGCGGGAGCGTCGGGCACGTGCATTCGCGCGTCGATGGAGTGCCGGTGTTTCGGAGCGGTGAAGAGGTTTATCTGTTTTTATGGGGGCGGTATGGGGAACCGTATCGCGTCCTGGGGTGGTCGCAAGGAACATTTCGTATCGCGCGGAATGCGGTGACGGGAATCGAAACGGTTACGCAGGATTCGGCACTGGCGTCGATTTTCGATCCGCGAACGCGGGCGTTTCGACGCGGGGGCATCCGGAATCTTCCGGTGGGACTTTTCCGGGCCAAGCTTTGGAAGGCGCTGAAGGAGAAGAGTTAACACAGAGGTCGCGGAGAGCGGAACACAAAGGTCAGAGAGAAGACCAGGACGAATCTAACGCAGAGACGCTGAGTACGCGGAGGAGCGCTGAGAACAATGAAGAGAAATATCAAGAAAATGCCGAGACAAATCTTTGCGGTGGCGTTGGCGGCATTTTACGGCGTGTGGGCAGTGCCAGGAGCGCAGGGATACGCGTTTAATGAGATCGTTCCGGATGTGCGGCGGCCGGTGTCGGTTTCGGAGGGCTCGGCTTGCCCGGTGCGGTCGCATCAATTGAGTTCGGCGGGGAGCATCGGGGTGCGCTGGAGTACGGCGCTGGGGACCAATCCCGTCACGATTGTTACGCAGAACCAGACGGCGGGCGGCCAGCTGAATGAGATCGAACAAGCCATCACGCAGTCGCTCGCGGTGTGGACCGGGGTGAGCGGCACGACGTTGGCGCCAACGTCAGTGACGCCATTGACGCGCGTTTCCACGGCCAATGCTTGCGGCTCGGACGGCGTGAACTCCATCTGTTTCGATCAAGGGGACGCGGCGTTCACTCCGGGGGTGCTGGCCTTTACACGCGTCATCACCGCGGACGCGATCGGCGAGCAGATCGGCGGTGGAGCGCCGTCAACGCAGGTGGGTCAAATTTTGGATGCGGATATTTATTTCGATCCGAGCGATCCGCAGATTTCTTTTGCGACGCCGGCGGCGCTGGCGGCAAACCCGCGGGCCTACGATCTCGAGTCTCTACTCACGCACGAGCTTGGACATTTTCTGGGGTTCAGCCACTCAGCGATTTGGAGCGCGATGATGTATCCGTTTGCTCCGGCGCCGGGCACGTTCAATGGCGTGAGACCGACCGTGCAACAGCCGGATGCCCCGCTGGGTGACGACGACCGGACAGGTTTGCGCGTTCTCTATCCCGCTTCGCCTGACGCGGTGCACGGTGGATCGATTAGCGGGCGAATCTTGCCGGCGAATCCGCTTTCGCTGCCGGCAGCGCCGCCCGGGGTCTCGGGAATATTCGGCGCACACGTGGTAGCCGTAGACGCGGCGAGCGGCGCGGTGGTTGCGGGGACGGTCGGGGGTTGGAGCTGCACGGGTGACGGGCCGACACAATTCGACGGGAGTTACGAGATCGACCGGCTGCCCGTGGGGCACAGCTACACGGTTTATGCCGAGCCGCTCGACGGCGTGGTGGTTCCGGCGCAGATCAGCCCGGCCATCATGTCGCTTTGCCGGAATCCTACTACGGACGCGGGTTGGCCGCCGCTGCAGGGATGTGTTGTGCCGACTGTGGATTCGAGCTTCACAACACGGACGCGGCCTGGATCGTAGTCGCGTGGGCGACTTTTCTGCAAAAACGGTGGAAATCGCAACGGGATCTGCGGCAGAGAACTAGAAATTGCAGGCGGCCAACCAGCCGCCGCCGAAGAGCAGGCCGGGTCCTAGCGAGGCAAGAAAAATTGGTTTGCGCGCGGCGACCGGGCAGGCACCGAACATTTGCAGGGCGGCGTGGAGAGCCGCGCCGCACGTGGAGGAACCCAGATTGCCGGCCGTGCGAGCGATCGGTGGAAACGCCTCCGGAGGAACGCCAGCGACCTTGGCCAGCAGCGAGAGCAGACGCGGGTTCGGCTGATGCGTGGCGAACGCGCCGACCGCGGTGCGCGGAATGGCGCTGAGCTTCTCGATGGCGGAGAGGACTTTTTCCATGCGCGTGATGGCGGCGCGGGAGAGAGCTTCGCCGTCGAAGTGCACATCGAGGCTGCCGTCGGCCGCGTCGGCGACGGTAACGGCGCCGGAATACTGGCTCGCGCAACCAAAGAGGAATTCACGCAGGAGATAGGCGGGAGGCTCGCCTTCTGGCGTAGCGTTGCGAAGAAGAAAAGCGCTAGCGCCGTCGCCGAACAAGCCGCCGAATTCGCCTGCCACGCGGCCGGGGACGAGAGTGCGGCTGTGCACGTCCGCGGTGACCACCGCGACCGTACGCGCCTGGCCGGAAACGATCAAGGATTGCGCGACGGCTAAACCATTGATGACGCCGAGGCATGCGCCGCCGACATCGAGAGCGCCGCAAGGTTCGCGGGCCGCGAGGCTGGAATGGAGCTGTGCGGCGAGCGAAGGATAGACGTGATGGGTCTCGCTGGTGGCCACAATCCAGTCGATTTCGTGGGCGGCACAGCCGGCGGCGCGAAGTGCTTGCTGCGCTGCTTTTGCGCCGAGCGTGAGTTCGTTTTCGCCTTCCGCGGCATAGGCGAGCGACTCGATGCCCGCGCGGCTGCGGAGTTTGCCGACGGGCATGCCAAAGGCGCGGTCGACATCTTCTGAGGGAAGCGTGCGGGAGCCGGTCACAAACGCCGAGCCCGCCAGGAAAACACAGGATTGTTGTGCGGGATTCTGCTTGCGATTCTCGAGTTGCTCGTCGGTCATTAACATTCCTTGACGCATTCTTCACGTTAGAGGTGGAATCGCCCGCGCCTGCAACATAATCATCCGGCAGAACGCGCTAACTTGCCAGCGAAGTCCGATCACAAGATGGAGAACTTGTTACGCACCCGGAAATAACCGTTGGCTTCGCATACGATGCGAGAAGCGAGCGAGGAGATGTTCTTCCGGTGACGTGAACGCGATGTTGCAGTCTGGTGACAATTCGTGGACGCGAGCGGGCATGTGCCGCGCCTGCCTCTGCGCGGCCTTTTTCTTTTTGCGGGCTTGCTGTTTTTCACCTGCGACGCGCTTTGGCAAGTAGGCGCAAAATCTCCAGGTAGAGCCAAATGAGCGTGACCATCAGGCCGAAGGCGCCGTACCACTCCATGTACTTTGGCGCGCCCATGCGTGCGCCGGTTTCGATCATGTCGAAATCGAGGACCAAATTGAGCGCGGCGATGACGACCACGAAAAGGCTGAAGGCGATGCCCCAGGGGCTGCTGCTGTAAAGTATCCCAACGTTAACGTGGAAGAAGCCCAGCGCCATGGTAATGAGATAGAACACGGCAATGCCGCCGGTCGCGGCGATGACACCCAGCTTGAAGCCCCGCGTGGCGCGGATGACTCCGGTCTTGTACGCGAAGAGCATCACGAACAGCGTGCCGAACGTCAGACCCACGGCTTGTGTGGCAATGCCGGGATAGGACTTTTCGAAAATGGCGGAAATGCCGCCGAGCACGAGGCCTTCCAGGAGCGCGTAAAGCGGAGCTGTGAGCGGCGCCCAATTTTTCTTGAAGATGGTGACGAAGGCGGTGATGAGTCCACCGAACAGGCCGCCCATCATCCAGGGAATCGCGGCTTCGGGCGTGGGCGAGTGCGCCAGACCCCAGGTCCAGGCGGAGGTGGCGACCACGCAGAGCAGAAGCGCGCCGGTTTTGTTGACCGTGCCCTGCAGAGTCATCGCGTCGCCGAGAGCGGCTTGGCCTTGAAAGGCCTTTTCATTCAGGGCTGGATTCGAGGTGCGAAATGGATTTGCCATGGTTAGTACCCTCACGCGGTGCAGTACCTAGTGTACTACTCTTGAAAATCCGACATCAACGACCGCGCTGCCAACTACAGCGAACTCCTGACAGAGGCTTGATGCTGTTCGCGTCATTGCCGGCAGGTTTCAGGAAGATAAGATTGGTAGCGCTAACGGGAATCGAACCCGTATTTCGGCCTTGAAAGGGCCGCGTGCTAACCGTTGCACCATAGCGCCACAGCGGTCAAACGTGGAGTTTCAATCTTATCAGAAGTACGGAAGAATCGCCGAATTGACAAGATGCGACCGGGTCTGAACAAAGCTCGAACTGCGACGATCGAAAGTAGTTGGAGCACGCTCGCCTTCGGATCCGGCGAGAGACTCCAGGCCGCAGTCCTTTAGCCTTGGCGGTCTTGAAATTCTTCGTGCCAGGCCATTTGGATGGCCTCGAGTTTGCCCTCGTTGGAGGCTTTGGGGTCGCCGGAGAAGCCGGGGAGCTCGGTGATCCACTTGTGCATGTCGGTGAAGCGGATGGTGAGCGGATCGGAAGCTGGATATTTGTCGGTCAAAGCGATGGCGATGTCTTCTACGGCGTCCCAGTCGAATGTGGCGGGCATTAAACTCTCCTCGAAAAGCTGGCGGCCTAGAGGCCGGCGTCGCATCGATCGCAAAAATTAATGATCGGCTTCTTTGGCGTAGTTTTTGTTCCAGTGGGGGATTTCAACGACGATGTCGGTGGTGCCGTCGGGAACCGTTTGGCAGCCGAGACGCGATTTCGGCGTGATGCCGGGAGCCATGTCGAGCTCGTCAAGCTCGGCGTCCGTCGCTTCGTTGCACGACTGGAGGCCCTCCTTCACGATCACGTGACACGTGGAGCAGGCGCAGACACCGCCACACGCGTGATCGAGACCGGCCTTGATGCCTTCCGAGATATCAAGAATGCTGCCTGGAATGCCGTTGTGGCCATATGGAATTTTTTCCGGATCGACCTCGATGGTTTTGCCGCTGGGAAGAAATGTGACTCTGTATTTCTTCGTGGCCGGCGTGTATTTGACATCTTCGATGTAGGGATTGCTGCCGCCCATTTCTGCTACCTCCACAAAATCCAAAGTTGAAGAACGGGCACGGCGTGCCGCGCCCCTACGCGAAACCGAAACCACTGGGCGAGGGCGTGCTACACCTCGGCGAGCTTGCGGCCCTCGAGCACCGTTGACACGGCGCTGTTCATGACCAGCTCCGCGAGGCGCGCCGTGGCTTGATTCAGCTCGTCGATGCGCTTGCGGATGAGCTTATAGTCGGTGCCTTCCACGGATTCTTTCAAGGCCGACACGGATTGTTCGACCGCCGCGCGTTCTTCCTCCGACAGGCCGGTGACCTGTGGACTAGACAGCGCCTTTTGCGTTGCGTTCAGGATGACCTCGGATTCGGTGCGCGCTTCGATGACCTGGCGCTCGGCAAAATCCTGTTCCGCGTATTCGATGGATTCTTCGAGCATGCGCTCGATTTCGGTGTCGCTGATGCCGTAGCTGGGCTGCACTTCGATGGAATGCTGCTCTCCCGTGCGCGTATCTTTCGCGGCGACCTGAAGGATGCCGTTGGCATCGATGAGAAATTTAACTTCGATGCGCGGGAGTCCCGCCGGAACTGGCGGGACCTTCAACACAAAGCGCGCGAGCGAGCGGCAGTCTTTGGCGAGTTCGCGCTCGCCCTGGAGCACGTGAATGTCGATGCCGGTCTGATTGTCGACGCCGGTGGTGTACATTTCCTGCGCGCTGGCGGGGATGGTGGAATTACGCGGGATGACCTTGGCGACCGCTCCGCCATAGGTTTCGATGCCGAGAGAGAGCGGCGTGACGTCCAACAGCAGCATGTTTTTCACGCCGCTGTCGAGGATGTTGGCTTGCGCAGCGGCGCCGAGCGCCACAACTTCGTCAGGATTCAGGTCCGTGTGCGGCTTGCGGTCGAAATATTCCTGCACGGTGCGACGAATGAGCGGCGTGCGCGTCGCACCGCCCACGAGCACGACTTCTTCGATTTCGGAGGGCAAAAGCTGCGCGTCGGCGAGCGCTTGCTTCACGGGACCCATGGTGCGATCGACGATTGTCCGAATCAAAGCTTCGAAGGAGCCACGAGAGAATTCTTGTACGAAAACGGCGCCGTTGGGCAGCGAGAAGCGCAGCGTGGCCGACTCGGATTCAGAGAGCTGATGCTTCACGGCGATGAGCGCTTTGCGGAGTTCCTGCGCCAGTTCGGCGTGCGGCGAGAAATCCACGCGATGCTGCTGGAGTATTTCTTCGTGGACGAGCGCCTGGAGCAAATTGTCAATGTCGTCGCCGCCAAGATGCGTGTCGCCGTTGGTGGAAAGAACCTGGTAGATGTCGCCGTCGGCCGTGGATATGAGCTTGAGGACGGATATATCGAACGTTCCGCCGCCGAGATCGTAAACAGCCACTCGGCCGCGCTGCTTTTCGTGCAGGCCGTAGGCGAGTGCGGCGGCGGTGGGCTCGTTAACGAGGCGCAGTACCTCAAGACCGGCGATTTTGCCGGCGTCTTTGGTGGCCTGCCGCTGCGCGTCGTTGAAGTAAGCGGGCACGGTGATGACGGCGCGGTCGACTGTGTCTCCGAAGAAGGCTTCCGCCCAGTTTTTCAGTTCGCGGAGGATGAAGGCGGAAATTTCCGGCGGCGTGAATACCCTGTCTCCGAGCATCACGCGAATTGCGTTCTTGCTGGACTTATCGACGCGGAATGGAAAGAGTTTCAGCTCATTTTGTATGTCGGCGACGCCGCGGCCCATGAGGCGCTTAACGGAATAGATGGTGCGGTCCGGCTGAGTAAGCAGGCGGCGGCGGGCCGGCTCGCCGACGATGATGCCGCCGTCAGGATCGAGGCTGACGACCGAAGGGCAAAGCGTCTCGCCGTACGGGCCGGGAATACACTTCGGCCGGCTCGTTTGCGGATCAACGTAAGCGACGAGGCTGTTGGTGGTGCCGAGATCGATTCCGACGATGCGTCCCATGTTTGCCAAGTACTCTCGAAAAAGCCCGCGGTCCGGCCCTTCGGCGTTGCTCGGGGCAAGAAACCGCGGCTACAGCAGCTCCTTTTGAACGTTTGTAACCAAATTCCGAATGTACGAACGGCGATTCAACAGTTCGTTCAGCCCCGTCATGATCGCTTTGCGGTCGGTGCCGGCGGTATGGGCATCGAGCGCGGCGTCCCATTGGCGCGCTGCATCCTGAAGCTGCGCGTCTACCGCGCCGAGCTTCTCTTGGAAATTCTTTCGCGCGGACTCCAGGTGTGATTTCAGAGTCGCCAGATCGCCTCCCGATGCCTTTGCCTCGCGCAGTTCATCCAAGGACTCGTTCAGCTCGAAGACCTCTTCAAGCAATTCCGGCGGAGCTTGCTGCTTATGCTCGCCCTCTTTGCGCATGCCTTCCAGTCCGAGCAGGTATTCGACGCGAGCGATGGGATCACGCAGGACGCGGTAGGCGTCGTTCAATTCCGAGCTGCGCTTCAAAGAAAGCTCTTGCTCCTGCGGAGTGGCATTGACGAAATTGTCCGGGTGAAGTTTCCAGCTCAGCTGCAGAAACTTTTGCTCCAGGCTGCCCATTTCGATCCACAGCTTGCGCGGCATCTCGAACAGCTCGAAATAATCGATCTGCTTCGGGAGTTGGAGCAGCTTCCCGCAGCTCGAGCAGAAGTGGGTACCGAGCGCGCGCTCGTGGCAGCTCCAACAGACCAGAGGCGGATCGACCATCGATTTGAACGGTGTACTCATGTCCTTCTAAGATTCAAAGCATGGAACGACATGTCGTTCCATGCTTGCGGAAACAAAAAAAGTGGCTGGCGCGGCGGCCAACCACTTATCGGACCAGCCCGTGTCAAGTTTACACGCCGCACAGGCGGAAGCCCGTGCTACTCAGGCCGTAAAAGAGCTGCCGCAGCCGCAATTCCGCGCCGCGTTGGGATTCTGGAAGACAAATCCCTGGCGCATGAGCGTTTCTTCGTACTCGAGCGTGGTGCCGTTCAGATACAGCAAACTCTTTGGGTCGACGAAGATGCGTGCGCCGTGTTCTTCAAAAACCTTGTCGTGGGCGCGCGACTGGGTATCGAGGCGCATGGCATAGGAGAGTCCGGAGCAGCCGCCGCCCTGCACACCGACGCGAAGACCGCCCTGGTCGGGCGGGACTCCATCCTTTTCGAGCAGTGCGCGGATTTTCTTCGCGGCGCGCTCGGTCAGGTGAATCGTGGCGATGTTCGGGCTTATCGTTTCCGTTGCCATAATCAACTACTCCAAAAGCTTATGCGGTTCGACCGTGCCGAGTAGGGGCGCAGCATGCTGCGCCCCTACAACCCAGGCGCCAGCCACTGCCACCCGGCGTAGAATTTAATGCGCAACCTTTTCCGTCACCGGGACTTCGATACCGTGCTTTTTCTTCCAGTCACCGATAGCGGCCTTGATGGCGTCTTCGGCGAGCACGGAACAGTGAATCTTGACCGGCGGAAGCGAGAGCTCGCGCACGATGTCTGTGTTCTTGATGCTCAGTGCCTCTTCGACGGTCTTGCCCTTCACCCATTCGGTGGCGAGCGACGAGCTGGCAATCGCCGAACCGCATCCGAAGGTCTTGAACTTGGCTTCTTCGATGATCTTGGTGTCGGGATTGATCTTCATCTGCAGCTTCATCACGTCGCCGCACTCGGGAGCGCCGACGAGGCCCGTGCCAACGTTGGGGTCTTCCTTCGGCAGGCTGCCGACGTTGCGCGGATTGTTGTAATGCTCGACCACCTTATCGCTGTATGCCATTGCGTGTTGCTCCTTATGACTTGCCGTTCAAAAAATTGCCGGATCAAGCCCGGACACGCCGGCCCGAAGGCCGACGCCACCGTCTGCTAGCGTCTCGCCAGACTAGCCGAACTATCCAAACCCGCGCTCTTCACCACTTCTTCGGAAAGAGAGACGTTCGGCACGGATGCCGAACGGCCCGCGGCGAGCTGCCGCAGGGCGTCTGTGATGAGTTCCACGCCAAGGCCTAGGCCCTTCAGAAATGCGCGCACTTGCTGAACTTCGTGGAACGAGCGCACGCCGGCCACGCTGTCGCCGTCGGCGGAGTACGGCACAAAGGAGACGCGAAACGCGGCGCCCGTGCCCCCGATCAAGCGATGAATCCGAATTGTTCCTTCGTTTGCCATGTAGTGTCCTTCAGTCAGTTAGATGAAATTCTTAGGCCGTTTGCCACTTCATTTTGGAAATGTCGATGCCTTCCTTGGCCATTTCATAAAGCGGCGAAAGCTCACGAAGCTTGGTGACCACCTGGACCATCTTTTCGGTGACGTAATCGACCTCTTCTTGAGTATTGAAGCGGCCGAGGCCGAAACGGATCGAAGTATGAGCCAGATCTTCTCCCACGCCTAAAGCTTTGAGTACATAACTGGGCTCTAGGGTTGCCGATGTGCAGGCGGAGCCGCTGGAAACCGCGATGTCGTTGATGCCCATGAGGAGCGACTCGCCTTCGACATAGGCGAAGCTCATGTTGAGGTTGTTCGGCAAGCGGTGCTCCAGCGAGCCGTTGATAAACACCTCGTCGAGCTTGGCCTCCAGCTGGGTCTTGAGGCGATCGCGTAGCGCACGCAGGCGCTTCGATTCCTCGGGCATCTCTTGCTGAGCGATTTCGCAGGCCTTGCCCAGGCCGATGATGCCGGTCACATTGAGCGTGCCGGAACGCATGCCGCGTTCGTGGCCGCCGCCATCGATGATGGCCGAGAGCTGCACGCGGGGGTTGCGACGCCGAACGTAGAGAGCGCCGACACCCTTGGGTCCGTAAATCTTATGGCCAGAGATGGCCAGCAGGTCGATATTGTCTTTCTGCACGTCGACGGGAATCTTGCCAACGGCCTGCACGCCATCGACGGCAAAGATGATTCCGTGTTCCTTGGCGATCTTGCCGATTTCCGCCATCGGGTTGATGATGCCGATTTCGTTGTTGGCATACATGATGCTGATGAGGATGGTTTTCGGCGTAATCGCCTTGCGGACGTCCTCGGGATCGACCCGGCCGTCTTTCTGGACGGGCAGATAGGTCACTTCGTAGCCGTATTTTTCCAAACGCTTGCAAGTGTCCAGCACGGCTTTGTGCTCGATCGCTTGCGTTATGATGTGGTTGCCCTTTTCGCGGTACATCTCGGCAACGCCCTTGATCATCAAGTTGTCGGATTCCGTGGCGCCGCTAGTGAAGATGATCTCTTTCGGCGTTGCGCCGATCAACGAGGCGACCTGCGCGCGGGCGTTTTCGACGGCTTCTTCGCCGGCCCACCCGAAGGAGTGGTTACGGCTGGCGGCATTGCCGAATTTCTCGGTGAAATAGGGCAACATTGCTTCGACGACGCGCGGATCGACCGGCGTGGTCGCGTGATTGTCCATGTAAATCGGCAGCTTTACGGCCATATTCCTTATCTCCTAAATCTCCTAAATCCGGAGTGCGACGAGCGCCTCTTGCGGCTCTTCGCTCATCTGAGAAATCGTTACCGTGCCGAGCACGTGCAGAATGCTTTCATTCACGCGACGCAGCGGCTCGCGCACCGAGCACCGGTCCGTGGTGTCGCAATTCCCGTGGCTGGTGACACAGGAGGTGATCAGCACCGGCCCGTCGATGGCGGAAATCACGTCCAGCGCGCTAATCTGACCGGGGTCCTTCGCGAGTTGATAGCCGCCATTCGAGCCATGCTTGGCGGCAACCACTCCGTGCCGGGCGAGCTTTTGCAGCACCTTGGCCATCAGCGTCGTGGAGATGCCGTACTCCTCGGAAATCTCATTGGCGCTACAGGCATGCTCCTGGCGGTGCATCGCCAAGTGCTTCACGGCAATCAGTCCGTAGTCCGCTTTCTTGGAAAGCTTAAACATCGAAAGAAGTCGCCCTACCCACGACGTCATATACGACTGAAACAGTCGCAAATGAAGTTTACGCTGCTTGGAACGACAAGTCAAATGAATCTCTCATCCGAGAGCCAAACAAAGCCTGTATTTCGTTCACGTTATAATAAGACCGAATTGGTCTTATTTTGCTAGCTCTTTGCGTTCAATGGTTCGATGGTGCAGCGAATGGTACTTCCTGGCGAATGAACGGCTGCGCGACGGCAGGCGCGGGTAACGTGATAGGCTACGCCTTCGATTTGATGGGGACGGCGATGCCGACGCGAGGATACGTGCGAACTGACGGATGGTCGACGATGTGCCGGGCCGGAGCGATTGGCTTTCTTTTCCTGTGCCTCCAAACGCCGGCGATTGGGCAATCCCCTCAACCAGCGAGCCGCCCGGCGCAAGAAGCGAACAAGACGAACCACGAAGCTCCAACGCCTCAGACCTTCGTCCTCGTCGGTGCCGGCGACATCGCTGGCTGTAAGGCGATCGAAGGCGCGCAAGCCACCGCGAAGCTGATCGAGCAGATTCCGGGTACGGTCTTTGCCGCAGGCGATCTGGCGTATGAGGGCGGCACCGCTACGGAGTTCCAAAACTGCTACGGCACGACCTGGGGGCGCTTCAAAGATAGAACCCGGCCCGCGCTGGGAAATCATGAATATGGCGATCCGACCGCGGCAGCGTATTTTCAATATTGGGGTTCCCAGGCCGGCCCCACGGGCAAGGGCTACTACAGCTACGACCTAGGCTTGTGGCACATCGTGGTACTGAACACGAATTGCGACGCCCAAGGACTGGGAGGGTGCGCGGCGGGCTCGCCGCAGGAGTCCTGGCTCCGCCAAGACCTCAGCGAGCATCCCAACGCGTGCGTCCTGGCCTACGGCCACCACGCGCTGTTCAGCAGCGGCCTGTTCAAGAAGCATGCGATTCATCCGGAGCTGAAGCAGCTCTGGCAGGACTTGTATGCGGCGCATGCCGACCTGATGCTCGCCGGCCACGAACATTCCTACGAGCGGTTCACGCCGCAGGACCCGGACGGCCGCCGCGATCCGGCGCACGGAATACGCGAGATTGTTGCCGGGACGGGCGGCCGCAGTCACGATCTACTCGGCTTTGCGATCCCGAACAGCGAGGTGCGAAATGCCGACACCTACGGTGTACTGAAGGTGACGCTGGCGCCCCAAAGCTACACCTGGGAGTTCATTCCCGAAGCAGGCAAGACGTTTCGCGACTCCGGCGCGGGTGTCTGCCACAACGAAGCGCCCCAAGAGGGCCACGCTGCCGGCAATCCAAAATAGGCTTCGGTTCGGCGGGGCAAACCTGCCGGCCAAGGCGGGAGCGAGCTCCCGCGCTCCATACGGGCTAAGGCTTCGCCGACGAGCAGGTTCCGCCCGCGGCAGCGGCTTCGATTAGCTTCTGGATGGCTGGAGCGGGCATGAGCAAGAGCTGCGCTTTTTGCTTCTGGATTTGCTGAATCGCGGCAAGCTGCTGCGCTTTCCAGTCGTCAGGCGCGCCGCCGCCCTTCGCGATGAAATCGAGAGCCGCTAGCCCGGCGGTGCCCAGTGCCGACAAATCCTGCGACATTTGAGCACCTTCCTTCACAAGAAAAGATCTCTGGGCGAGAGACTGAAGCTTGGCGTCGTTGTCTCGCCAGAGGGAAAGCTGAACCCGCAGGCGCGCTTCCGATTCCACCTCGTGACATCCACCTGTGATGAATTGGTCCGCCAAGTCCGAGAAGCGGCGGGCCGCATCACTCTCGGGCGGCACGGCGTCGACGAGGCGATTTAAAGGCGTCGCGCTGGTGGGCTCCACGGCCTGCTCGCGAGTGTAGTCCTTCGCGGGCTCGACGACGTCGGCGAGTGTACGCAATGCCGAGAACTCCTCCACGCTGCTCGGACCCGCGATGCGCTGCAGCATCAAGCGGTAAGACTTCCCGTGAGTAAGGCCCAGCCATTCGAGCCGCTCGCCCATCGAGTTCATCCGCGCGTACATGGATGCGGTATCCGTCACGTTCTGCGGAGACCACAAGCGTTCCGCGATGGCTGCGTTGCGCGGCCAGATTCGGGAATCGATGTTCTCGGCGTTTACATATTCCGACCACATACAGGACTCGCCGCCCAGAACGAGCTTTTGCTGATCTGGCGTCAGACTGGCCGCCGGGCCGCTCAGGGGATCGACGGCGTAGTGCCGCGCGGCAGACCAGCCGAGGTCGAGGTAATAGCCACTGGAGAGGATCCCGTGATAATTCTGGGCGGCGGCCTGAGCGAGTGAAGCCGGGCCGCGCCACGATTGGATGACGATGTCCTTGGGAACGCCGGGGATAAAAACTTCATCCCAGCCGATCACAGACTTACCGTGCTTGGTCACAATCTTCTGCACGCGCTGGCTGAAGTAGGCTTGCAGCGCGTCATTGTTCTTGAGGCTGTGGGACTTCATGAATTCCTGGATCTTCGGGTTAGCGTCCCACTGCTTTCCGTTCACTTCGTCGCCGCCAATGTGGAAATAGTGATCCGGAAAAAGCTTGGCCATTTCTTCGACCAATGGATCGAGAAACTTGTAGGTCTTCTCGTTCGTGGGGTCCATGGCCGGATCGAAGACTCCCCATTTGCGCTCGATGTCGTACGGACCGGGGCCGCTGGCGAGTTCGGGATGCCCGACAAACCATGCGGTACTGTGTCCCGGCATATCAAACTCGGGAACGACCCGGATGCCGCGGTCGCGGGCGTAGCCGATCAGGTCGCGGATTTCCTCCTGCGTGTAGTACAAGCCGTCGGAACCCATTCCGTGCAGCTTGGGAAATTTCTTGCTCTCGGCGCGGAAGCCCTGATTTTCGGAGAGGTGCCAGTGGAAGACGTTCATCTTCACGGCTTCCATGCCGTCGAGGTTGCGCTTCAGCACGTCGAGAGGGATGAAATGGCGGCTGACGTCGATCATCAGGCCGCGCCACGGGAAACGCGGGGTGTCCTGGATGGTGACCGCGGGAACTGCGAATCCATCAGGCGAGACTTCGACCAGTTGGAGAAAAGTCTGCAAGCCATGCATTGTGCCGAGCGGGGTCGGAGCCGTGAGGCTCGCGCCGTCGGGAGTGACTTTGAGAACGTACGATTCATCCTCGCCGAGTTCTTGGACTTCCTTGCTACCGTGGTCCGTGTGGATGACAAGCGTGGACTTGGATGAAGTGGCCGTCTTTGCAGGAAATGGGATCGCGGTCTGGAGAGAGAGCTGCCGCACGAATCGCTGAACGGCACGGTCCAAGCGAGCTTCCGTGTGACCCGTCAAGGCGATCGAAAACAAAGAGTCGATGCGCAGGCTACCGTTCCCGGGCTGCACATTGGCCGGAACGGGCATGAGGTTCAACTGGGGGTGCTCCTGAGCGCCGGCCGGTGGCACGCACATCAGAAAAGCGAAACTGACGAGGCAAAATCCTGGAATCCAGTGGGCGGCCATCTTGTGCGGAGTTCCTCCATGAGCGCTATTTGAACCGAACGATCATGCCTGAAGAATTGGGGCAGGCTCACGCATACTGTCATAGTCGAGGCTTGGGCCAAAATGGATTTCTGCCGCGGCGGTCGTGGGCAGCGATCCGCGAAGTTTGCGACGCACCTGTTTCACAGCCTAGGTTAGAATACGGGTTACCGTGCACTCACGATGAAGACCTCCATCGCGCTCTATCCCGGCTCGTTTGATCCGGTCACTAACGGCCACCTCGACCTGATCGAGCGCGGCGAGAAGATGTTCGACTTGCTGATTGTGGCGGTGCTGCGCAATGCGGAAAAGCAGCCGCTGTTTTCCGTGTCCGAACGCGTGGAAATGTTGCGCGAAGTGACCAAGCAGTGGAGCAGCGTGGAAGTGGACGTTTTTGACGGCTTGCTGGTGGATTATGCGCGGAAGCGCGGGGCCGGCGTGATCCTGCGCGGAATTCGCGCAATTTCGGATTATGAATACGAACTGCAGATGGCGCTCATGAACCGTAAACTGGAACCCCGGCTGGAAACCGTTTTCATGCTGCCGGGCGAAACGTACAGTTATCTAAGCGCGAAGCTGGTGCGCGAAATCGCACAGTTCGGCGGGCCTTTGGATGGACTGGTGCCGCCCAGCGTCGCTGAGCGGTTGCGCGGGAAGATTTCGTGAGCGGTTTGGCGCCACAACCGGCGAAGAGGAGACAGCAGTGCAACTGACGGAACGCATCAACCGAATACAAATATCTCCCACGGCGGCAGTGATCGCGGAAGCCGACAAGTTGAAAGCGCGGGGCATCGATATCGCCGACTTCGGACCGGGTGAGCCGGACTTCCCGACGCCGGACCACATCAAGAAAGCCGCCATCCGCGCGATCGAGCAAAATTATACGAAGTACACGCCGACCGGAGGCATCCTGCCGCTCCGCGAGGCCATCTGCGCTTGGCACAAACGCGAATTAGGTTCGAGTTACGAGCCCAAAGAGTGCGTCGTCAATGTGGGCGGAAAGCACGGAATCTTCCAGGTGGTAAGCGTGCTCGTGCAGCAGGGCGACGAGGTTATTATTCCGGCGCCGTATTGGGTGAGCTTCCCGGACATCGTGAAATACGCGGGTGGCACGCCGGTTCACGTCCAGACCCGCCCGGAAGATGGTTTCAGCGTGAAGGCCGCGGCGATCGAAAAGGCCATTACGCCGAGGACGCGGCTGCTGATCCTGAATTCGCCCAGCAATCCGAGCGGCGGCGTCGTGCCGCCCGACGAGTACGAGCGCATCCTGGCTCTCTGCAAGAAGCACAACGTGTGGTTGCTGGGCGATGAGTGTTATTCACACTTTACCTATGAGCCGCACAAGCCGTACTCGATTGCCAGCGCGGCGGGTTCCAAGGAAAACGTGATCATCATCGGCTCGATGTCCAAAACGTTCGCCATGACCGGCTGGCGCGTGGGCTACACGCTCGCTCCCGAAGCCTTGGTCCAGGCCACCGTCAAATTGCAAAGCCAGTCCACCTCGAACCCAACGTCCATCGCGCAGCACGCTGCCCTCGAAGCCATGCGTGGCTCGATGGATTCCGTGCCGGCGATGCTCGCGGAATATGCGAAGCGGCGGAAGCGCATCGTGGAAGGTTTGCGCGCGATTCCGGGAGTGACCTGCGAAATGCCCGGCGGGGCGTTTTATGCTTTCCCCAACGTCGCGGCGCACTTGGCCAACGGAAACAGCGGGCAAGCCCTCGCGAAAAACACCACGGAATTGGCGAAGCTGCTCCTCGATAAGGCGCGCGTCGCGCTGGTGGCGGGTGACGCCTTTGGCGCTCCAGGATATTTGCGGCTTTCGTACGCAACCTCAATCGAGCGCATCGACGAAGGTTTGCGCCGGCTGGGGCGATTCTTCTCGCGAGCCGAAGCCGCCGCCTGATTCGTGAAACCCGCGCCGATACGCATCGAGCCGATTTTCAGCCCGCGCATCTGGGGCGCGCGTTCCCTTGCGCCTCTATATCCAGAAAAAAGCAATCTGGCGGAACCTTTGGGGGAAGCCTGGCTCACTGGTGTGGCCTGCCGGATCGCTTCGGCGCCATTTGAAGGAACAACCCTGGGCGCGGCGTGGCGAGAAATGTCCGCGGAGTGGCGCGGCACCCGGCTGGTTTCGTGCGCGGACTTTCCGCTTCTTGTGAAGTTCATCTTCCCGAAGGAAAAGCTTTCGATCCAGGTGCACCCGGACGACGCCTACGCTCAAGCGCATGAGCGTTCCGCGGGTGGTCGGGGAAAAACCGAGATGTGGCACGTCGTTTCCGCGGAGCCCGCCGCTCAGCTGCTTTTGGGCCTGAAGCCCGGTTCGGACAAAAACAAGTTTTTGGCTGCCCTCGCCTCCCACACGCTGGAAAACCTGTTCGTGTCTCATGCCACGCACGCTGGCGACACGTTTTTTGTTCCCGCGGGAATGCCGCACACGATCGGCGCGGACATGATCGTTTGCGAAGTGCAGGAGTATTCGGACCTGACCTATCGCGTGTACGACTACGGCCGAGTCGATGCGCACGGCAAACCACGAGAATTGCACCTGGAGAAAGCCCTCGAAGTGATGCAATTCGGCGGATCTCGTGGTGGAAAAGTGCCGCCGCTGCCGCTTGCGACCGACGGCTTGAAGAAGACTTTCCTGGCTGCCTGCCGCTATTTCGCCGCGGAACTCTGGGAATTCCGGGCCACGGTGCAAACGGAAACCATCGCTGACCAGTTTGAACTTTTCGTCGTGCTGGAAGGCACCGGCTATATCCATTGGCAGGGTTCGCCCTTATCCTACAGCCGTGGCCAATGCTGGCTTGTGCCCGCGTCGCTGGGCCGGTTTTCGCTGCAACCCGAGCAGAGCACGTCCGTGATCAGGACCTATGTTCCCGACCTGGCCGAACTATGCGCCGGGCTTCGGAACGCAGGCGTCAGTGATGCGCAGCTTGCTCAAGCGGTATTTTCGTAGTTCAGGAACACATGGCGACAGAGAAATTGAGCATTCATGCTGTCATTCTGGCCGGGGGGCGCGGAACGCGCTTTTGGCCGCGCAGCCGCACGCGCACGCCGAAGCAACTCCTCAACATCGTTGGCAAAGAAACCATGCTGGAGCAGACCGTCGCGCGCCTGCGGCCGCTGATTCCTGCCGAACGCATCTGGACGGTCACGAATACGGAGCAAGCCACCGAGGTGCGCAAGCAACTGCCGGCGGCGGCCCGGCGGCGCGTGCTGACCGAACCCGTCGGACGCAACACCGCGGCGGCCATTGCGCTGGCGGCGCTCCACGTGCGCCACGCTGTGGGCGGCGATGCCCTGCTCGCCGTGCTTCCCGCCGACCACTACATCGCGAATCCGGAGCGCTACCGGGTGATTATGCGATCAGCGCTCGACGTCGCGCGAACAAACGGACGCATGGTGGTGCTCGGCATTCCGCCGAGTCGTCCCGAAACCGGCTTTGGCTACATCCAGCGCATGGGAGAGGCGCTCGATTCCAGAGGCTTTCCCGTTTTTGCGGTTCGTCGCTTCACGGAAAAGCCCGCGCTGGCGGTCGCGAAAGAGTACGCGGGGTCCGGCGATTACCACTGGAATGCCGGAATGTTCTTCTGGCGCGTATCGACGTTTCTCAAAAACCTGGAAAGCTATTTGCCAAAAACCTACGCGGCGCTCGAGTCGCTGGCGGAGACTATCGGCAAGCGCAGCTACGAAGCAAAACTGCGCGCGGTGTATCCCAAACTCGAAAACATTTCCGTGGACTACGCCATTCTCGAGCCCGCGACCCGGCAGCAGGGCGAGCCCCGTGTCTTTGTGATTCCCGCTGAAGTGGGCTGGAGCGATATCGGCTCCTGGAGCGCCGTCTACGAGCTCTTAGCCAAGCAGCCCGGCGAAAATATTTTGGCCGGTGCGGGATACACCATCGATGCCGAAGGAAACTTTCTGTACTCCCCCTCGAAGTTCGTCGCGGCAATCGGGGTTCGCGACCTCGTCGTGGTAGAAACACCCGACGCCTTGCTGATCTGCCCCCGCGAGCGCGCACAGGATATCGGCAGAATCGTGAAAAGGCTCGAAGACCAGCGGCGCAAGGATTTGCTCTAGCGAGAGCCAATCCGGCCTGTGTGCGGAAATATCGTATCGCGTATACTCAATCCAGATGAGTTCGATTCGCTTTGGAACGGACGGCTGGCGCGGCGTCATCGCCGACGATTTTACGTTTGCAAACGCACGCATCGTAGCGCACGCGATTGCGCGGTACGTGGTGCGAGGCGAGGACACGCGCAAAGGCGTCCTGATCGGCTACGACCACCGTTTTGCCTCGGACCGGGTCGCCGCGGCCGTCGCGGAAGTAATCAGCGCGACGGGCACGCCGGTCTGGCTAGCCGATATTCCTTGCCCGACACCGGCGATTTCACTTCTGGTGCGGCAACGAGGCGCGGCGGGCGGTATCGTCATCACCGCCAGCCACAATCCCTACCGCTGGAACGGCATCAAGTACAAAGCCAGCTACGGAAGCAGCGCGTTGCCCTCGATTGTGGCGCAGATCGAAAGCGAGCTCGATGGAGTTGTGCGCGATGGAGTGCCGTCTCTTCCGCCGCGCCGCGATCTCATTCAGCCGCTCGAAACGCGCGCGCCGTATCTGGATACCATCGAGAAGCTTGTGGACTGGCCCCGTCTGCGCGACGCAAAGTTTCGCTTCGTGTCGGACCCCATGTACGGCTCAGCCGCGGGCCTCCTCCACGAACTTTTCCAACGCAACGGAATTGCCTGCGACGAAATCCGCGGCACGCGCGATCCGCGTTTTCACGGCATTCATCCCGAGCCTATCGAACCCCACATCGAAGATCTGCGCCAGGCGGTTCTAGCGGGCAAATACGACGCCGGCCTCTGCGCCGATGGCGACGGCGACCGCATCGGCGCCATCGACCGCGACGGCTCGTTCGTAAATCCGCATCAAATCCTCGCCCTGCTGGTCTGGCATCTCGCCGGGACCCGCAAGCTGTCCGGCGACATCGCCAAGACCTTTTCCGTTACCAAGCTGATCGACAAGCTAGCGGCAAAATACGACCGCAAGCTGCACGAAACGCCCATCGGCTTCAAATACATTTGCGAGCTGATGCTCGGGCAAAACATTCTGATCGGCGGCGAAGAGAGCGGCGGCATCGGCACGAGTCTGTATCTTCCCGAGCGTGACGCGACGGTTTCTGCTTTGTTGCTCGCCGAGCTGATGGCCTGGCACGGCAAATCGCTTGGAGAACTGCTGCGCGCGTTGTACGCGGAGTTTGGCGAGTACCACTATGGCCGAATCGATTTAGACCTGAAGCCCGGCCAAAAAGAAAAAGCTATTGCGCACTTCTCTGACGGCAAGCTCGCGAAGCTGCTGGAATGGCCCGTCGTGCGCCGCGAGGACATGGACGGCATCAAAATCTATCTAGGTCAGATCGGCTGGGTGCTGGTGCGCGCATCCGGAACGGAGAATCTTCTCCGCGTCTATTCCGAAACCACCAAACCGGAAACCACGCGGCGCGTTCTTGGCGCTGTAACCAAAGTCGTGCAGGATTTATAGCGATGCTAAAGGTGCGTTTGTGGAAACCGTCAATCTAAAAGAGAAATTCAGCCGCTTTTCCGACTACTGCAATCCCAGGATCGTCGGTGAAGTGAACGATTGCCACGTCAAAACCGTCAAGCTCAAGGGCGAATTTATTTGGCATCACCACGACCAGGAAGATGAGTTGTTCCTCGTCGTCAAGGGTACCCTGCGGATGAAGTTTCGCGACCGCGAAGCTATCGTTCGCGAAGGCGAATTTGTGATCGTGCCGCGAGGAGTGGAACACTGCCCCGTCGCGGACGAAGAAGTTCATATTGTTTTGATCGAACCCAAATCGACATCGAACACGGGTAATATCACTAACGAAAGGACCGTCGCCCAGCTCGAGCGCATCTGATCGCCTTCCAGCTCCAGCCGTGACAATTCATCCCATGGAACGCCGCTTCTATACGCTCGACGTTTTTACCACCACTCGCTTTGAAGGAAACCCGCTGGCGGTCATCACCGATGGCGATGGACTCTCCAACGACGCCATGCTGGCCATCGCGCGCGAAATGAACCTCTCGGAAACCGTCTTTGTGCAAAAACCCACCGAAGACAACGCCCTCGCCAGGCTGCGCATTTTCACCACCCGCGAAGAGCTGAAACTCGCGGGACATCCCGTCATCGGCACGTGGTTCCTGCTCGCCGAACTCGGCGTGGTGCCCGCGCAGGAAGGCGGCGTCCACGTCCTGCAACAAACCGGAGCGGGAATTCTTCCGGTGGAAATTCGCTTCAAAGACGGACGCCCGCAACGCGTCACGATGACGCAGAAGGAAGCCGCGTTTCGTCCCGCGAAAATCAATAAGAAAACGCTCGCCGCGGCGCTGGGGCTCTCTCCGAAGGACTTCGATCCGAAGCTCGAGCCCGAGTATGTTTCCACCGGCATTTTCAATTTGATGGTTCCACTGCGAAATCGCGCCGCACTCGGAAAAATCGCCATGAACATGATCGAGCTGCGCAAGCTGCTCGGAAAAAACGCCACCATGGCCTACTGCTTCGCCAGCGGCGGCGGCAGCAATGGAAAAGTGTTCTCCCGCGGCATGCTCCCCTGGGAGTCGTACGAGGACGCGGCGACCGGATCGGCGGCGGGCTCTCTTGGTGCGTATCTAGTGAAGCGCGGCAAACTTTCGCCAGGCCATACGCTGAGCATCCTGCAGGGCGAAGAAATGGGGCGCCCAAGTCATATCGAGGTGGAAGTGACGCAAAGCGGGAAAAAGCTTGTGCCACGCGTGAGCGGCGCGGCAGTCAAGGTCTTCGAAGGCACGATTCAGGTCTGACGAGCCGACAGCAGAAAAAGCGGAACGCCGTTCCTTCTTATCACTGAATAGCTAGAGATTTGCGAAATGCATCGAGGATACCGTTCACGAACGATCCCGAATCTTCCGAAGAAAATTTCTTGGCCAGCTCGATGGCTTCGTTCAGCACCACTTTGGGCGGTGTGTCCGAGGCGCGCAACTCGTGAATGGCCAAGCGCAGAATCGCTCGATCGATGGCCGCCAAACGTTCGAAGCGCCAGTTCTCCGCATGCTTCACGATAATTTCGTCGAGCAATATCACTTCCTTCGCGGCGCCTTCGAACAATTGGTTCGCAAAAGCGCGCGTCGGGTCCGAGGCTTTGGCGCTGCGCCAGAATTTTGTTTCCAACTTGACGGGATCCTGCTGGCTCATGTCCCATTGAAAGAGCATCTGCATGGCAAACTCGCGGGCTTTGGTGCGCAGCGACACGTTATTTGCGCCGCGGCTTTCGAGGCGCGCTCGCCTTGGAATTCGCTGCGCCCAGCTTGCCAGCCGCGGGCTCCCGGCCACCAAGCTTCCGGCTAAGTCGCGCCATTTCGATCGCCGCCAGGCCCGCTTCAAACCCTTTGTTGCCACTCTTCAGACCAGCGCGGTCGATCGCTTGTTCCAGCGTGTCGCACGTCAGCACGCAAAAAATAATCGGCAGGCCGCTGTCCATCTGCGCGAGCTGAAGTCCTCGCGCGGTTTCCGAGCAAACGTAATCGTAATGCGTCGTTTCGCCTCGCAGAACGCAACCGATGGCGACCAGCGAATCGTATCGTCCGGTCGCGGCAAGTTTCTTCGCGGCCAGTGGCAACTCAAACGCGCCCGGCACGCGAACCACGTCGACGTCCTTGCTTGCAGCGCCCGCCCGCTCGAGCGCATCCACCGCGGCGGACAGCAGCCGCTCGGTAATAAAACTGTTGAAGCGGCTCACAACAATCCCGAATCGCAACCCAGTCGCGCTGAGCTCACCATGAATCGATCCGGGTTGTAATTTTGCCGCCATCTCGTTCGCGTTCGCTACGTCATTACCTCATTGCTTCGCCGCTTCGTCACTTGCCTTTGAACTGCGCCGCACGTTTTTCCAAAAACGCTTTCGTGCCTTCCCGCATGTCTTCCGTCGCGCAAGAGAGGCCAAAGAGTGTCGCCTCAAGAAACAGGCCCTCTTCTTGCCCCATTTCGACGCCTCGCTCGATCGCTTCCATGGTGTATTTCACAGCCAGCGGCGCATTAGCGATGATCTTCTTCGCCATGGCTTCCGCGGCAGCCAGCAGTTCCCCCGGTTCGTAGATGCGATTGACCAAACCGATCCGCTGCGCCTCTTCGGCAGTGATCATCTCGCCGGTCAAACAAAGCTCGTGCGCCACTCCCTTGCCGCAGAGCCGCGCAAGCCGCTGCGTCCCGCCATAGCCCGGAATGATACCCAGCTTCACTTCGGGCTGGCCGAGTTTCGCGGTCTTGCTCGCAATTCGAATCGTGCAAGAAAGCGCCAGCTCGCATCCCCCGCCCAGCGCAAACCCATTGATCGCGCAGATCGAGGGCTTCCCCAGCGTTTCCAGCAAATGAAACACGCCTTGACCGAAAAGCGAAAAATCCTTTCCATCCACAGCGGTTCGCTGAGCTAACTCTGCGATGTCAGCGCCCGCGACGAAGGATTTTTCTCCCGCCCCGGTGAGGATCACAACGCGCGCCGACGCGTCGTCGCGTGCGTCCAGCAGCGCATCGCGCAATTCCTCCACGGTTTTGCGATTCAGCGCATTCAACACCTTCGGCCGATTGAAGGTGATGTAGGCGATCCCGTCTTTCTTCTCATACAACAAATTCTCGTAAGCCATATCTTCCTATCGTCCGCGCACCGCTCTACCCGGTAGGGGCGCAGCACTGCTGCGCCCCTTCCCGGCAAAATCTAAAATTTCATCGCCTTCGGTTTTTGCGGATCGGAATAATCATAAAATCCCCGCCCAGCCTTCCGCCCATTCCACCCCGCCAGCACCATGCGCTTCAACAACGGCGGCGAAGCAAATCGCCGCTCGCGAAACTCGTCGAACATAATATTCGCGATGTAATACGTCGTATCCAAACCCACAAAATCCAGCAACGTCAGCGGACCCATCGGGTGCCCGCAGCCCAGCTTCATCGAATTGTCGATATCTTCGATGGACCCGACGCCTTCCTCCAGCGCCCGAATCGCATCCAGCAGATACGGCACCAGCAGCCGGTTGACGATAAATCCCGTGCTGTCGTGCGCGCGAACCGGCGTCTTACCCAGCTTCGCGCCGAACGCCACCATTTCCTCGTACACCACGGGATCGGTCGCGATAGTTCTCACCACTTCGACAAGCTTCATCACCGGCACCGGGTTAAAAAAATGCAGCCCGACGAAACGCTGCGGCCGCTTGGTAGCCGTGGCGATTTCCGTGATCGTCAGCGACGAAGTATTGCTCGCAAAGATCGTCGATGGCGGACACAACGCGTCCAAGGCTCCGAAAAGTTCGCGTTTCGCCGGAAGCTGCTCGATGATGGCCTCGACAATCACGTCGCAATTTTTCAACTCCTCCAAAACCGTCGTGCCTTTCAGCCGCCCGCGAATTTCATTCTTCTGCGCCTCGCCGATCGTTCCCTTCTCCACCAGCCTCGCAAGATTCTTCTCAATGCTCTTCAGCCCCTTCTCGACAACTTCCGCGCTGACTTCGCGCACCACGGTCGAAAAACCCGCCTGCGCGGCCACCTGCGCGATGCCCGAGCCCATCAGGCCACACCCTACGACTCCCACTTTTTCAATCGCCATGCTTTTCCTCGTAGAAGATGCCGCCGGCCGTCGACGGAAAAAGGGCCGGCAGGAAATCGCCGATCCGCTGCAAAAGTGTAGCAGAAACTCCGCGGCCTAGTTGTAAAGCGCCTCGACAATCATGGCGATACCCTGCCCGCCGCCGATGCAGGCGGTGGCCAGGCCATACCGCAAACTATTCCGGCGCAGCTCATTCAAGATGGTGATCACCAGGCGCGTCCCGGAAGCGCCCAGCGGATGACCCAGCGCGATCGCGCCGCCATTGACGTTGGTCTTGTCCCGGTTGAGCCCCAGAACTTTTTCCACCGCGAGATACTGCGCCGCGAACGCCTCATTCACCTCGACGCGATCCATCTGCTCCAGCGTTAGGCCCGCGAGCCTCAGCGCCTTTTGCGACGACGGCACCGGACCAATGCCCATGATGCTAGGATCGACCCCGGCAACGGCCCACGACACGATGCGGCCTACAGGTTTGAGTCCCTGATCCTTAGCGGTTTTCTCCCGTGTCACGACGACAGCGGCAGCACCGTCGACGATCCCGCTCGCGTTGCCGGCCGTCACAATTCCGTCTTTCTTGAACGACGACGGCAGTTTTTCCAGCGTCTCCATCGTCGTCTCGGGCCGCCGGTGATCGTCTTCGCTCACGACCATCGTCTTTTTTCCTTGCTTCACCTCAACCGGCACCAGCTCTTCCTTGATGCGGCAAGCCTTATACGCCGCATCGGCCGCCTGCTGGCTGCGTAGCGCGTACGCATCCGCGTTTTTGCGAGTGATACCATGCTGTTCCGCGAGTTTCTCCGCGGTCAGCGCCATGGGCAAGCCGCAATAAGAATCGGTCAAACCTGCCATCAGCGAATCTTCCAGCGCCCCGCCGCCCAGCTTCAAGCCATTGCGCGCCCCGCGAATCACAAAGGGCGCCTGCGTCATGTTCTCCATTCCGCCTGCAAGAACCATGGTCGCTTCACCTAGGAGCAGACGCTGCGCCGCTTGTGAGATGGCCTCGATTCCAGAACCGCACAGCCGGTTTACGGTCACCGCAGGCGTTTCGATTTTTAATCCCGCTTTCAAGCCCACGTGCCGCGCTCCATAGATCGCGTCCGCGCTTGTCTGCATCACGTTGCCGAAAATGGCGTGATCGAATTCCCCTGGATCGGCCCCCGACCGGCGAATCGCTTCTTTCGAAGCCTGCGCGGCCAGCTCGATTGCGGAAACATCGGAAAACGAGCCGCTGTAGCGCGCCATGGGCGTGCGTGCGCCGGCAACAATCACTACGTCGGTCGGAAACATATTTCCCTTTCTTATTTCGCCCCTACAGTTTCGGGCTCTCAAGGGCTACGATGATGTCGCCGCCCTGCTTGCGCGCTTCTTCCACGGAAGTTTCGGCGCGGTTGATCAAATCCGTCACAATATCTTCGCTGTCGTAGTCCGGCTTGGCCACCGCCTCCACAATCCCCGCGCTCAGCGTGATCTGCGTTGCGTCCCACGGGGGACGCACGCCGGAAGCGGCGCGGCGCAGTTTGTCCGCCAGGTTCTGCGCGCCGACCAGCGTGGTATCCGGCAGGATAAAAGCCAGCGCCCAAGAAGTGTATTTTACCGCCACGTCGTTCTGCCGCACGATCGGCTGGAGCGAGCGCGCCAATTGCTCCAGAAAACGTTCCACCGGCGATTCTCCGTGCTGGCGCAGGATCTCCGCGCCACGGTCGATCTGCAGGATCGCCAGAGAGAGCGGTGTGCCCTGCGTGCGCGAACGGTCCGCTTCGTTGAGCAGGCAGCTCTGGTACGAGCTTCGACTGAGCAACCCCGTGCGCTCGTCGGAAACACCCATGCGGCGCACCAGCGAACGCAACCGCGTGTGGCTCACGCTCATCAGCAACTGGTCCCCGATGGCCTGTAGAAAGTACGCCTCGTTAGGTTTCCATTTGTGGGCGTCGGCGTGCGCCACGATCAGCATTCCGGCGGGAACCTGCGTTTCTTTGTCGGTGATGATCACGCCGAGCGCGGTCGCCAGTCCCAACTCGCTCAGAATTGAGCCTTCCGAAGCGTCCACGATCAAGCCGCCCAGTTCATCGGGTTGCGCTTTTTCCATGTGCGCGATCAGAAACACCACCTGGGCGCCCGGCGCCGGGCGAATCCCTTGCGCGCAATACTCCGCGGCCAGTTCCGGCGGACGACCAGGCGCCCCAACTACCGCAAGAGCTCGCGAAGAGTGAAGATATCCGCCGATTTCATTGACCGCCGTATTGAGCATGGCCCGCGGCGTTTGCTGGCGGAATATTTTCTGGTTAATCTCGGAAATTTTCGAGAGATCCCGCAGGGTCTCCGCGGCGTAAACACCTGTCTTTACCGTGATGTTGGCCGGTGGCGGCTCGGATACCGGTGCAGGCGCAGGTGCACGCGCAGGTGCCTGCTCCACCGGCCGTGCCATTGGCTCCGCTTTCACCTTGGGCGCGCCCTCGGGCCACCAGTTGGCCATCTGGTAGAGGTTCCGCAGCCGCGGATGACGCTCTTCTTCGCCGGGAAACATCGCGGCAATTTTTTGCAAGCGCTCCAGCGCTTTGGTTTGCAGCGAGTACTGCAGGAAAATCTCTGTTTGAACGATCAGATCCTCGAGGGCCTGCATTTTGCGGCTGTCTTCGCTGCCGGACTGCGGCGCGTTCGCGGTATCGGAGGACAACCCTTGTGGCTGCTGTCCGCGTGACGGCGCGGCGATCGTGCCGGACTTGGCCAGCCTTCCCCGGACCCGCTTTAAAAACGCATCGTCCACGTGGCCCTGCAGGCGGTCCAATCGCTCCTGATTCCGGTAATCGTAGGCATCGATGTCCACGAGCTTCTCTAGCGTTTCGCAGGCCTTGGCGACATTGCCCGCGTTAAAGTAAACATCAAAGAGTTTGACGAGGATTTCGAAATACTGCGATTCGCGGTTCAGCTCGTTGAAAACGGCGGCCCAGAATTCCACGAGGGCCTGCGAGTCCGGATGTTTTCCTCCGATACTGTCCAGTTGCGCGGCGAAATCATTCTGGCGCTTGTCGCCAAACATCCGGCGCTTCAAGACCGACAGCACTTCCACCGCCTTAGAGTCCTGTCCGGCTGTAGCGTAAAGATCGGCAAGCTCGAAGAGCCGCGTCACGCCTTCGCTTTTTTCCTGCAGCAGCGGCTCCAACACTTGCCGTGCGCGATCCAGCTGGCCGGAACGCATAAGCGCGTCGGCGAACGTATCGAAAAAGTTGGCGTCTTTTTCCGTGGCAGCGAAAGGCTCCAGCAGCCCAGCGGCTTTCGCGGCGTCACCCGCGCGCAGCGTGGCATCGGCGAAAAGGAGTGCGACGCTGCGTTCTTGCGGGGCGAGCTTGTAGGCGCGTCCGAAGAGCCGCAGTGCGTCGGCTGGCGCGCCACCCGAGGACGCTAGCTGCCCGGCACGCAGGAAAGCTCTCGCGGCTAAAGCATTTTTGCCGATGCGCTCCGCGGCCTCGGCCAGGCGAAGCTGGCTTGCAGGATCCTCCGGCGCAAGTTGCGCGGTGCGCTCCCAGCAGAAGAGTGCGTCTTCCGCGCGGCCTGTCTGGGTAAACATCTCGGCGGCCTTGGTGTATTGCTCGATGGCTTCATCGGGACGGTTCTGTCGCTGCTGCAAGAAGGCGTAACGCGCGATGCGCTCCGGCGGTTGCTGCACGGGAGCGGAGCGCAAAAAACGGTTGTAGATCGCCAGGGCTTTGGTTTCTTCACGAGGCTCGACGAGCAGATCGAACAGCAGTCCGTAGTAAATCGCCGCCCGGTCGGGCTGCTCCATGCGCGCGTAAAGATCGCCGAGGGCCTGCGTGGCTTCCTGGTGCTGCGGCGCCCCATCGATGACCGCTAGATAGGCTTCGATCGCATCCTCGACGCGGTTTTTCTCGAGGAAGCGTTTCGCGCGCTCTAGCTGCTTGCTGACGTCTGCGGCCATCCGTACGGGTTGCCTTTGTGGTTTCTGTTTGCGATTGGAGACGGACGGTGCGCGGTGTGAAGCGCGAACCGCCCTCTGTAACTATATACCGCCCGCAGGAGCGGGGCAAAACACGTCCGATGCACCGATGCGGTATGTTGCACGGCTTACGCGGCACGGGAATCTGTGGCAAACTGAATGCTTCCACGGCACGGTTTTACGCTGCGTGTGGCGTCTGACTCACGAGTGCAAAGAGCTCCTGCCGGCAAATAGACCCTGATGGACCCAAAGTTCATACGCAATTTTTGTATCATCGCGCACATCGACCACGGCAAATCCACGCTGGCGGACCGCTTGCTGGAGATGACCGGAGCCTTGACGCAACGCGAAATGCACGAGCAGGTGCTCGACTCGATGGACCTCGAGCGCGAGCGCGGCATCACGATTAAGGCGAAAAGCATCCGGCTGCATTACAAGGCGAAAGACGGACACACCTACCGTTTGAACTTGATCGACACGCCGGGCCACGTGGATTTTTCCTACGAGGTGTCGCGAGCTCTTTCCGCCTGCGAGGGCGCGTTGCTGGTGGTGGACGCCAGCCAGGGCGTGGAAGCGCAAACCGTCGCCAATACGTTTCTCGCGGCCGGCAGCAATCTCACCATTCTTCCCGTCATCAACAAAATCGATCTGCCCGCGGCGCAGCCTGAGTTTGTAAAAGAGCAAATCGAAAATGTGCTGGCGATTCCCGCGCACGATGCCCTGTTGATCAGCGCAAAAAGCGGCCTCGGCGTGGAGGAAGTGCTGGAAGCCATCGTGCAACGCGTGCCGCCGCCGAAAGGCAGCGCGGAAAATCCGTTGCAGGCGCTGATTTTCGATTCGTGGTTCGACATCTACCGCGGCGCCGTCGTTTTGGTGCGCGTGATGGAAGGCCGCATCACGAATGGCATGAAAATTCGGTTGTGCTACACCAATCTGGTCCACGAAGTGGAGACCCTGGGCACGCTAACGCCGAAACCCATCGCGCTGGAAGAACTCGAAGCCGGCGACGTGGGTTTTATCGTGGCCAATATAAAGCAGGTGGCCGACGCGCGGATGGGCGACACGGTCACCGACGCGGGACGCCCTGCGCCCGCTCTGCCGGGTTTTGAAGCCATCAAGCCCATGGTCTTTGCAGGGCTTTTCCCGGTGCTCGCCGACGACTACGAACCGCTGCGCGACGCGCTCGGCAAATTGAAACTCAACGATGCGGCGTTTTTTTACGAGCCGGAAAATTCCGTCGCGCTCGGCTTTGGTTTCCGTTGCGGCTTTCTCGGGCTGCTGCACATGGAAATCGTGCAGGAACGGTTGGAGCGCGAGTTCGGGCTGAACCTGATCACCACCGCGCCGAGCGTGCGCTACCGCATCACGCGCGTCACCGGTGAAGTGATGGAAGTGGACAGTCCAGCGAAGTTTCCGAGTCCTGGCGACATCAGCAAGATCGAAGAGCCGATCATCAAGGCCATGATCATCACCAACGAAGAA
This sequence comes from Candidatus Acidiferrum sp., assembly GCA_041478205.1. Taxonomy (GTDB): domain Bacteria; phylum Acidobacteriota; class Terriglobia; order Acidiferrales; family UBA7541; genus Acidiferrum. Next base: position 311 of record JBGOVR010000025.1, on the reverse strand, counting down.
TCCGTCGGCGGAATTCTGCAGCTTTGCCAGGACAAGCGCGGCACGCAGAAGGGTTTCGAGTATTTGTCGCCCACGCGCGTCATGCTGACCTACGAGCTGCCGCTAAACGAAATCGTGCTGGACTTTTACGACCGGCTGAAAAGCGTTTCGCGCGGCTACGCTTCGCTGGACTATCACCTTGCGGGCTACAGCGAATCCGACCTCATCAAACTGGATGTGCTGGTCGCGGGCGAACCGGTCGATGCGCTGGCGCTGATCATTCACCGCGAGATGGCGTTTGAACGCGGGCGCGAATTGGTGACGCGCTTGCG
>JBGOVR010000228.1:0-5434 GCA_041478205.1 Candidatus Acidiferrum sp. | reverse complement strand
TGGACGCGAAGGCAGCGAAGGCGGCCAAGATTTTTTACGACCGGCGCGTGAACCCGATGCTGACGCCGGTCACCGTCGATCCGTCGCATCCGTTTCCGCATGTGCTGAACAAGGCGCTGTGCGTCGCGTTTCTTTTGCGGCGGCGCCGCGGCGGCAATGGCAAGCCCTATTTCGGGGTGGTCACCGTGCCGCGGGCTCTGCCGCGCCTGTTGCGTGTGCCGGCGGAGAATGGCGGCATTCACCACGTTTTTCTCCAGGACATCATCTCGACGCACGCCGCGAAGCTGTATCGGGGTTACGAGATTCTGGCGTCGGCGGCCTTCCGCATCACGCGCAACAGCAACCTGTACTTGGAAGAAGAGGAAGCGCGTAGTCTTCTGGACGCCATCGATTCGCAAGTGGCGCTACGCCGCAAAGGTGACGCGGTACGGCTGGAAATCGAAGCGGGCGCGCACCCGGACATCGTCGAGCGTCTGGTCTCTACGTTCGACCTCGACGAGTCTCTGGTGTTCCGCGTCCCTGGCCCCGTGAATCTACAGCGCCTCTTCCATGTTTACGAAGAAACGCCGCGCGCGGACCTTAAGTATCCGCCGTTCGTACAGCGGCAGGTTCGCGTCGGGCATGACGCCGATTCGATGTTTGACGTGGTGCGGCGTCAAGATGTGCTGCTGCACCATCCGTATGAATCCTATGATACGGTGGTGAACTTTCTGAGGACCGCGGCGCGCGATCCACGCGTGTTGTCGATGAAACAGACGCTGTACCGGACCAACTCGGATTCACCGGTGGCGCAGGCGCTTCTGGAGGCGGCGGGCAAAAAAGAAGTGACCGTGGTGGTGGAGCTGAAGGCGAGCTTCGATGAGGCGTCCAACATTCGCTGGGCGCGCAGCTTCGAAGATGCGGGCGTCCAAGTATTTCACGGGCTAGCCGGCCTGAAGACACACGCGAAACTCGCGTTAATCGTGCGCAACGATCCGGACGGAAAAATCCGCCGGTACGCGCATCTGGGCACGGGGAACTACAATCCATCGACGGCGCGTTTTTACAGCGATCTGAGTTTGCTGACCAGCGACGAGTCCATCACCTCGGCGGTCCACGACGTTTTCAATTACCTCACCGCGTATTCCGAGCACGCGCACTATAAGCCGCTGCTGGTCGCGCCGCGTGACATGGCCAAATCTTGCATTGCGCTGATCGACCGAGAGGCGCGCCATGCGCGCCGCGGGCGTCCCGCGCGGATGATCGTGAAAGTGAACGCGGTCGTGGATCCACCTGTTATTCAGGCGCTCTACCGGGCCTCGCAGGCGGGTGTGGAGATCGACCTGATCGTGCGGGGCCAGTGCGCGCTCACGCCCGGGGTTCGGGGGCTGAGCAGCCGCATCCGCGTGCGCAGCATTGTGGGCCGCTTCCTGGAGCACAGCCGCATTTTCTATTTCGAGAACGGCGGGACGCCGGAGATTTATCTGGGGAGCGCGGATTGGATGCAGCGCAACCTGTACGAGCGCGTCGAGGTGCTCTTTCCGCTGAAAGATCCGCAGCTCTGCCAGCGTGTGTGCACCGAGATTCTGTCCTCTTATTTGGCCGATACCCGGAAAGCGCGCATCCTGGGGCCGGACGGGACGTATTCTCGCCCGCGTTCGGCGCGCAACGCCCACGGATTTTCGGTGCAGGAGCATTTAATGCGGCTCGCGGGAGGCCCTAGTGATTCTCCGCGCACGTCCGCACTGGCAACGCCCCTGGTCGTCTATACTGCTGATGGTGTGAAGACCGACCCCGTTAGCCCCTCGGACGAATCTGACACACAGGATTCCGCGAATGCAGCCGTATGAAATGATCGTCATTGGTTCGGGGCCCGGCGGGCAGCGCGCCGCCATCCAGGCCGTCAAGGCCGGAAAACGCGTAGCGCTGGTGGAGAAGCAGGCCGCGGTCGGCGGCGTGTGCACCAACAGCGGGACAATTCCAAGCAAAACCATGCGGGAAGCGGTGCTGCACCTGTCGGGTTTCTACGACCAGAGTTTTTATGGGGCGAACCGTGAGGGCAAAGAGCAAGTGACGATGGCGGATCTGAGTTTCCGCGTGCAGCGGGTCATCGAAAACGAAGTTTCCGTCATCCTGGACCAGCTGAAGCGCAACGGCGTGGATTTGATTCACGGCGTGGGCAAATTCATGGATGCGCACCACATTCGCGTGGAGAACAACAACGGCTTCAGCGAACTGGAAGGGCAATACGTGGTGCTGGCGACGGGGACGAAGCCGGCGGCCAACCCCAAAGTTCCGATCAATGGGCGGAACATCATCAACAGCGATCAGATCCTGACGATGCCACAAGTTCCCCGGACGCTGATCGTGGTGGGCGGCGGGGTGATTGGCGTGGAGTACGCGTGCATGTTCGCAACGCTGGGCGTGCGGGTGATCATCGTGGAGAAGCGCCCGCGGCTGCTGGAATTTGCGGATACCGAGATGGTGGAAGCACTGAGCTATCACATGCGCGACCGCCGCGCCACGATGCGCCTGAATGAAGAGGTAGAGAGCGTCGAGGAACTGCCCGACGGAAAAGTGGCGGCAAATCTGGTGAGCAAGAAACGCATCATCGCGGACGCGCTACTTTATGCCGTGGGCCGCGCCGGGAACGTCGATGCGTTGGACTTGCCGGCGGCAGGTTTGCAAGCTGACGATCGAGGGCGCATCAAGGTTGACGCGGACTATCGCACTTCGCAGCCGCACATTTTCGCGGTGGGGGACGTCATCGGCTTTCCGAGCTTGGCGTCGGTGTCCATGGAGCAGGGGCGCATCGCCGCAGCGCGTGCGTTCGGCTTGGACGTGCAAACTGATCCCGCGGGGTATCCGTACGGCATCTACACGATTCCGCAGATATCGTTTATTGGGAAGACGGAAGAGCAATTGACGGACGAGGACGTGCCTTACGAAGTAGGCGTGGCGTATTACCGGGAAATCGCGCGCGGGCAAATCAGCGGGCATACGGACGGCCGTCTGAAGCTGCTATTCCATCGCGAGACGCTGGAGCTGCTCGGCGTACACATCTTCGGGGAAGATGCCGCGGAGCTGCTGCACATCGGCCAGGCGGTTTTCCTGCTCAAGGGCAAAATTACCTACTTCAAGAATACGGTCTTCAACTATCCCACCTTGGCGGAGTGTTACAAGACAGCGGCGTTCAACGGTCTGAACCGGTTGTCGTAACAGGGTCCTGCCTCACCAACGACGGTGCCACTTGTCCGGTTTGCGCGTTTATCAGGCGCTTGGCTGAATTGGCTAGTCGTCGGTGTGCTTTCGGCAAGCGTGCGTAGCGGATCTGGCGTTCACGGACTAACTGCACTACTCGTATCGCAGCGCCTGTGTCGGCGCAATCCGGGATGCTCTTCGCGCGGGCACGTAGGCCGCCAGCATGGTCACGAGAAACAGCGATGGCACGACGACGAGGTAGGCCACGAAATCTATTCCGCCGGAATCGAACAGCATGGAATTCATGAGCTGCTCGATGGCGAAACCCATCACCAGCCCGATCATCGTTCCCATCCCAACTAGCACCAGGCCCTTGCCCATCACCAGCCGCTGCACGTCCGAGCTTGCCGCGCCAATGGCTATGCGAATGCCGATCTCGCGGGTTCTGCGGCTCACGTTGTAGGCCACCAGTCCGTACAGGCCGGCGATGGCCAACAGGAGGCCCACCGCGCCCATGGTACCGACCAGCTTTATCGCAATTCCCGGTCCCTTCACGGCCTGGTTTAGGTAGAGGTCCTCGTACGCCCTCGTCTGCATCATCGGCATGTTGGCATCGAGGGTCCGGACAATCTCCTTCACGGACGGAACCAATTGCAGCGGATCGCCGCTCGACCGCAACAGCAACACCATTCGCGCGATAGGATGTTGGGCCAGCGGCATATACACGAAATCCATTGGCTTGTCGAAGGTCGACAGATACTTGATGGTCTGCGCCACGCCTACAATCTCCACCGGCGTGCCGTCGCGGCTCTCGAGCCGGATGCGTTTGCCCACCGCATCCGCGCCCGGCCAATAGTGTTTCGCGAACTGCTCATTCACGACGGCGACCCGCGGGGCATCCGCGGTATCGGACGCCAGGAAGCCGCGGCCGCGCAAAATCGAAATCCCCATAGTCTCGAAGTACCCCTCATCAGCGGTGTCCATTATCGAGTTGAAGTTCTCGTGATCGAGCGGCATCTGAAAACCGTCCGGCACGAAGAGAACGCCGTCAAAGTCGCCGCCAAGCGGAACATTCTCAGTGAGAGTCACGCTCTTCACTCCCGGCACTTCCTGCGCACGTTCGGCCAGCAGCTTGTAGAACTGCTGCGTGTGAGCTGCGTCGTACTGCATCAGACGCGGATCGAAGCTGGTCATCAGCAGATGATCCTTCGCGAAACCGGTTTCCAGCTGCAAGCCACGCTGGAAACCCCGGACCATCAGGAAAGACGCCGTCAGGAGCATGAGGGACATCGAGACCTGCGCGACCACCAGCACATTCCGGCCCCACAGGCGTTTGCGTCCCGGCATGTCCACGTCGGCCGACTTGAGTCCGTTCACCAGATCCACGCGCGTGCTCTGCAGCGCCGGCACCAGGCCGCAAAGGAGCGTGCTCAAGGCGGACAACGCGAGGCTTGCCAAGAGGACGCGCGTGTCCATCCGGAACGGGATCGCGAGCGGCAAATCGCTATTAAATACTACATTTTCAAAACTGTGGAACCACTCTACGACGCCATACCCGATGGCGATCCCGGCCGATCCACCTAAGGCCGCCAGAATCAGGCTTTCGGTCAATAGCAGCCGGATGAGCCGGAAACGCCCGGCACCAATCGCCAACCGTACGGCGATTTCGCGCGTTCGCGCCCGGGCACGGCTGAGAAGAAGGCCCGCAACGTTGGTGCACGCCACCAGCAGGACCGCCAGCGCAAGGATCACAAAGATCACGCCGAATTTCCAATTAAGGTCGTCAGTACGAGTGCGCATTTGGAACTGGGTGTGTACGGCCGCGCCCCGGCTGCGATTGAGCTTTGGATACTCGTTTTCGAAATTTTTCGCGAGCACGGCGAGTTCATTCTGCGCTTGCTCAAGCGTCGTGCCCGGTTTCAAGCGCGCCCTGACACCCAACTCGCGATCGTCGCGGTCCTCGAAAAAATTCTTCTGGCGGTTGGTCGAAAACACCTGTGCCATCGCCAGCGGCATGTAGAAGTCGGGATGCCCGAATATCAGCATCCCCGGGAAGGTTTCCGGTGCGACGCCAATAACGGTGAACTCTGTGCTGTTCAGGCGAATCGTCCTGCCCAGGACGGACGGGTCGCTCGCGAATTCGTGCTTCCAGAAGTCCGGCCCGAGCACCACCACGGCGTCGCGGCCGGGCACCTCATCTTCGTTCTCCCGGAAACCGCGTCCCAGTCGGGGCTCCACGCCGAGCACTTGGAAG
>JBGOVR010000189.1:0-7874 GCA_041478205.1 Candidatus Acidiferrum sp. | reverse complement strand
TAGCCACATCCTCGGCATGAACCTGGTCACGGCTCAAACCGGCCCCGGCGGCCGCATCGTCAAGCGCGTGTTGATCGAAGAAGGCCTCGACATCAAGCGCGAACTCTATCTCAGCATCCTCGTCGATCGCGGCACCGGCAAAGTCGTTTTCATGGCCAGCGCCGCCGGCGGCATGGAAATCGAAGAAGTCGCCAAGACCAATCCCGGGGCCATCATTCGCGAAACGATTCACCCCGTCGTCGGCCTTCAGCCTTACCAGGCGCGTAAGCTGGCCTTCGGGCTCGGCCTTTCCGGCGAAGTCGCCACTCACGCCGCTCCCTTTTTCCAGGCGCTCCACCGCGCCTTCGTGGATACCGACTCTTCTCTTCTTGAAATTAATCCTTGCGTGCTCACCGGTGACGGCCGGATCGTTGCCCTCGATGCCAAGATGACCTTCGACGACAACGGCCTCTTCCGTCACAAAGAACTCCGCGAGCTGCGCGATCTGGATGAAGAAGATCCTCTGGAAGTGGAAGCCTCGAAATACGGTCTGAATTACATCAAGCTCGACGGCACCGTGGCCTGCATGGTCAATGGCGCGGGTCTCGCGATGGCCACCATGGACATCATTAAGTATGCCGGCGGCTCGCCGGCAAACTTTCTAGACGTGGGCGGCGGCGCATCCGCCGACCAAGTGAAAAATGCGTTCCGGATCCTGATGAGCGATCCCAGCGTGCGCGCCGTATTCATTAACATTTTTGGCGGCATCTTGCGCTGCGACGTTCTCGCTACCGGCGTAGTCGCCGCGGCCAAGGATCTCCACGTCAAAGTCCCTGTCGTCGTTCGCATGGAGGGCACTAACGTCGAGAAGGGCCAGCAAATTCTCCGCGACTCCGGTCTCAACTTCACCATCGCCGCCGACATGAAAGACGGCGCCCAAAAGGTCGTCGCCTTAGCTGGTGCGTGATGCCGAGCGCTACAGAAGTAAAGGAAGTTAAGGAGATAAATGACGTAAAGGAAAAAATCGCGCGCATCGGCCCGGTCAAGAACTATACCGACCTCTTGGTTTATAGGCAGGCTTATCGTCTTGCGCTCAGCGTTTCCAAATTCACGAAGGTTTTCCTCGAGAAGAGCAGTTTGAATTGGGACGCCAGCTTCGCAGGTGCGCCAGGTCGGTGCCCGCAAACATTGTTGAGGGTTGGACGAAACGGAATTCCTCTGCCGAATTCAAGCGGCACTTGTTGATCGCTGCAGGAGAGGTCGCGGAAGCACGGTTTTGGATCGGGTTGGCGGCCGACGAAGGATTCACGACTGGAAAAACGGCGGAAGATCTCGTGAAGGAATATTCGAAGTTGGCGTACATGATTCACAATCTCTGGAAGGAGTGGAGGAAACTGTAACGGGGGAAAGAAAATCCTTTACCTCCTTTACTTCATTTACCTCCTTTACCTCAAAAATGAGTGTTCTGGTTGACGAAAAAACGCGCCTCATCGTTCAAGGTTTCACCGGCCGCGAGGGCACCTTTCACGCCCAACAGATGATCGAGTACGGCACGAACGTCGTCGGTGGCGTCACTCCCGGCAAAGGTGGCACAAAACATCTGGAGCGGCCCGTATTTGACACCGTGTCCGAGGCCGTGAAAAGCGCGGGGGCAAATGCTTCCGTAATCTTCGTGCCGCCGCCCTACGCCGCTGACGCCATCCTCGAGGCCGCCGATTCGGAAATTCCGCTGGTCATTTGCGTCACGGAAGGCATCCCGGTCATCGACATGGTGCGCGTGACCGCCACCATCGATTCCAACAAAACGCGTCTCGTCGGCCCGAACTGTCCGGGCGTCATTTCGCCCGGAAAGTGCAAGATCGGTATCATGCCCGGCCGCATTCACAAGCAAGGCCATGTCGGCGTCGTAAGCCGCAGCGGCACGTTGACGTACGAAGCCGTCGATCAGTTGACGCGCCTCGGCATCGGCCAATCCACCTGCATCGGCATCGGCGGCGACCCCATCATCGGCACGTCCTTCCTTGACGTCATCCATATGTTCAACGACGATCCGGACACCCACGCCATCATCCTCATCGGCGAAATCGGCGGCGACGCCGAAGAGCGCGCCGCGGAATTCATCAAGGCCAGCGTGAAGAAGCCGGTAGTGGGTTTCATCGCTGGCCAAACCGCGCCCCCAGGCCGCCGCATGGGCCACGCCGGCGCCATCATCAGCGGCGGCCAAGGCACCGCCAAAGACAAATACGCCGCCATGAGCGCCGCAGGCATCCGCTGCGTCGAAACTCCGGCCGACCTGGGTTCTACCTTGGCCGCCGCTTTGAAATAGAGATAGTGATGAAGTAAAGAAATAAAGAAGTAATGAATTGAGCAGAGAGGTGCGATGATACCTTCGTGCCGATCAGAACGTACAAAGATTTGACTGTCTTTCGCGAGTCGTATCGTCTGGCTTTGGACGTGTCGCGGGCGACTCGAATCTTTCCGCCGTCAGAGCAATTTGAGATGGCTCGGCAGCTGCGGAGAGCGGCCCGCTCGGTCCCAGCCAACATCGTTGAGGGTTGGGCGAAGCGCTCTTCAGCGCCCGAGTTCAAGAGATATCTGCAGGTCGCAATCGGCTCATGTGATGAATGCAAACTGTGGCTCGAGATGAGCCGGGACGAAGACTACCTCGTGGACACTCGGTTCAACGATCTTTCAAATCGTTTCAATGTTGTCGGCGCGATGCTAAAGAGCTTGTGGAAACAATGGCAGACCTTTTCAAGTTAGGCTCTCGGGTTTTCTTTATTTCGTTACCTCTTTACTTCATTACTTCGCTTTTCTAGGAGAACAAAGTGTCACTCGAGCGTACATTCGCAATCATCAAACCAGACGCGGTGAGCCGCGGTCAGCAGGGCGAAATCCTCTCGCGCATCCACAAAGCCGGCTTCAAAATCGTCGCCATAAAATCCATGCGCCTCACCAAAGACGAAGCCGGTGGCTTCTACGCCGTCCACAAAGCTCGCCCCTTCTTTGGCGAACTCACCGACTTCATGTCCTCCGGCAAAATCTTCGCCATGGTCCTGGAAGCCGAAGGCGCCATCGCCAAGTGGCGCGACACCATGGGCGCCACCGACCCGAAAAAAGCCGCCCCCGGCACCATCCGCCACGACCTCGGCACCAGCATCGGCAACAACTGCACCCACGGCTCCGACGCCCCAGACACCGCCGCCTTCGAAATCGGCTACTTCTTCGCCGGCCTCGAACTAATCTGACGATCCAGCGTCAACGCGCCGGTCTGCATCGGGCCCTCAGTTCGGCTTCGAAGCCGCGGCGCCCTTATCTCCCAAATATCCCGCGTGACTGATACCCATCAGGATCACCAGCGTCTGTGGCACATCCCACAGCTTTTGCTCCTTGTGCAGGTACATCAAAAACAGAAACACGGTCACCAGCGTCCAGCCGAACATCTGCAGCCGCATCATGCTAGGCTCACCGTCGTCGGAAAGCATGCTCACTACCCAATTCTGCTTCTTGATCTTCTGCTGGACCTCCGGTGCCGGCGTCTGCGTCTTTCCGGTGACCACCGCGATATACCGCGCCACCCCGGTCGAGAGCGCGCTGATCCCCATCAGCTTCCACAAGCTGTCGGGAAATTGTTCTGGTGGCCCGTGCCACAGGAACAGGTACACATAGGCGAACATGATCGCCATCGTCCATATCCACACCTGCACCCTCGCAACGCTCACGGCGCCGTCCGGCGATTGAAAAAAATTGATCCCGGCCTCGCTCTTCACCAACACCGTGAGGAGCAGCACCACCAACAGAAATCCAATCGCGATCGCAAACGACCCCCACTGTCCCACCAGATAAGTGGGGGCCTCCTTTGCTTGCGCCGCAACCGCGGCCGGCGCTGCCCCCGCTTGTGTTTGTCCACCCGCGGTCGCATCCGCCGCCCCGCCCTGGGCCGTCACGCAATCTACCCTTCCAGAGCCCAGCCAAAGACAGCCGATCGCCAAGGCAACGCCAATCACTAGCAGCCTGGACCAAACTCCCATCCGTCCTGCACGCAAAGTTGCTTTCATCGGAACACCTTTCAAGTAGTCCGAGTTCATGTGGAAAGAGATGCGCAGACCCTATAACTCCCGCGGCACGTAAGTCAAGCGCCAGCCGCATCGAAGGATGCCACCATCTTCAGTTTTTCTCCTCACTTCTTTACTTCATTGCTTCATTCCTCCCCGCTACAATTCCTTCATGGATCCCCTCCGCGAACTCGGCCGCGCCCTCCTCATCCTCGGCATCGTCATTACCGTCACCGGCGCCCTGCTTTATTTCGGCGCCCGTCTCCCCTTCCGCCTCGGCCGTCTCCCCGGCGACATCGTCCACCGCGGCGAACACACTACTTTCTATTTCCCCATCGTCACCTGTCTCGTCCTCAGCCTCGCTCTGACTTTTCTCTTCTGGCTCTTTTCCCACTTCCGCCGCTAATATGTCTCCCGTCCGTCCGTTCATGCTTCGTGACTTCAATACCTCTTTGCTTCACGGGAGATTTCGATGAAACTCTTGCTTTGGTTCTGCGCCGCTTTGTTAGTCCTTCTTACCCCCGCCTTCGCCCAGCAAGCTTCTCCCCCACAGCCCTCGCCCTCTCAGCAACTAAGCCCGCCTCACCAGGATCTCTCCGCGCGCGTCCCGCCCGCCAAGCCCGCTGACGTAAGTTCCATCGACGCTATTCTGCGTGCCGTTTACAACGTAATCTCCGGCCCCCCGGGCGACCGCGACTGGAACCGCTTCCGCTCGCTCTTCATCCCGGAGGCACGCCTCACGTCCACCACAAAAAGCAGCTCCACCTCCCAAGTGCGTCTCCTCGACGTGGACGGGTTCATTCACGGTGCCGGCGATTACTTCAAGACGCATCCTTTTTACGAATCCGCCCTCGTCAACCGCGTCCAAAGGTTCGGCGACATCGCGCAAGTCTTCAGCAGCTACGAGTCGCGCAATGCCCCCGCCGAAAAGCCCTTCACGCGCGGCATCAACAGCGTCCAGCTCTTCTACGACGGTTCCCGCTGGTGGGTCGTAAGCATCCTCTGGGACGAAGAGTCTCCAGCGAATCCCCTGCCTCCCAAAATGGCTGCCAAGTCTTCCAGTGCGGCGGCACCGTGACCCAGTCGTTACTCACAATCCCACCTTCAGCCTCTACCGCGGACGGCCCTGTAGCGCAGGGCGGAGTCCTCGCAGCCCTGCGGCTTTCTCTTTCGCCTTCGTAGCGGGCGACTTTACGTCGCCAATCTTGCCTTTGACCCTACGGGGCCATGTAGCGGCCGCGGACCGTCGCGGGCGCTTTTGCCTTGACTCCCCCCTGATTTACGATTCCGGGACTTACCATACCCCGCCGATCCGGCTTAGCATTGGGTGGCATAGACTTCAGTCTGTGCGCTCGCCATCTCGGCACAAATCAACGCAAAGGCGTCTTGCCTTCCCATCCAGTCTTGGGAAATTCCCGCTCTGACCCTCCTGAACCCCCTTCCAGCTCCCCACCTCCGGACTATCTACTTTCCCTTCAAAGGCATAGCGGTAACGCCGCAGTAAATTCTTGACAAGTAGGTATCTTTGTGGTAATATACCAGTATGAGGCTCGTACCTCGGTCCATCCCCCAACCGCCGTGCACCCCGCTAGTGCGTCGGGCTTACATCTCCAAAACTCGTTCTATCTCACCCCTTTATTTTCAACAGCTTCCAACATCCTTTTCTCGTAACTCCTTTCCTGTGAAATTCATACGAAAAACACCCGGGGGGTGGGGGGGTAGTGTTGGTATCTCTAACCAAAACCAAGAGTCTTTTCTGTCCCTAGCACATCGCGGCAAGAGTGACGAGCTAACCCCCACAGAATCACATTCTTGTACAAAACACGGGGGGGAGGGGTCCAAGAAGCGAGCCCCAGGCGAAACTCACACCGATATCTTTGTAGGGGTAGGGGCTTGCCCCTCCCGGCGTCAACACGACCACACTGTCAGCCGCGAAGGACACGCTAGCCCCTCCACTCGTTTACCCCAAGCGTTCTTTGCGAGAGGCCACTTTCTCCTAACCCCTTTAGAATCCGCACTTCCGCAGAATGCACCCATAACTCCTTTACAATCCGCACTTACAAATTCATTGGACTTAAAGTCCTTTAGAATCCGCACTTACAAAAAAAAGGGGGGGAGGGGTGCGAAGTGTTAACTAGAAATCCCTCCCTCCATCTGCAATGCCCACTGCGATCGTGCGGCGACTCACTAGGCACTCGCCAGCGGTCAAAGGTGGTTCCACTCCCATGAGCCAGCTCACCTTCAACCTCATGCCCGACCGCAAGACTTGGACCGTCAGCGAACTCACCGGTAAGATCCGCGACCTTCTCGCCAAAAATTTCACGGACATCAGCGTCCAGGGCGAAATCTCCAATTGCCGCGAAGCCCAGTCCGGCCATATCTACTTCACTCTAAAAGACGATCGCGCGCAGGTCCGCTGCGTTTTCTTCAAGCAGCAGCAGCGCGGCATCAAGTTCCGCCCCGAAGATGGCCTGCTGATGACCGTGCGCGGCTCCATAAGCGTCTACGAAACCCGCGGCGAGTATCAGATCTACGTGGAAAATCTCGAGCCGGTCGGGCGCGGCGCGCTCCAGTTGGCCTTCGAGCAACTAAAAAAACGCCTGGAAGCCGAAGGCTTGTTCGATGCCGCGCGCAAGAAACCCCTGCCGATTCTCCCCAGCCGCATCGGCATCATCACCTCGCCAAAGGGCGCCGCCGTCCGCGACGTCGTGCGCATCCTCACCCGTCGCTACCCCAACGTGCATCTGACGGTTTACCCTGTGCGCGTGCAGGGCGAAGGTTCCGCCGGGGAAATCGTCAAAGCGCTGAAGTTTTTCAATCAGAAGAAACTCGTCGATGTGCTGATCCTCGCGCGCGGCGGCGGCTCCCTGGAAGACTTGTGGTCCTTTAATGAAGAAATCGTCGCGCGCGCTATCTTCTCTTCGGAAATCCCAGTGATCTCAGGTATTGGCCACGAAACCGATTTCACCATCGCCGATTTCGTCGCCGACGTTCGTGCCTCCACGCCGTCCGCCGCTGCCGAGCTGGTGGTCCAAACGCGCCGCGAATTCGACAAGCACATTGCCGAGCTCCGCGGCGCTCTTGCCGAACAAATGCGCTATCGCATCCTCGTTCTCAGCCGCCGCGTCCATGAATTCGCCGCCCGCCGGGGTTTCCGCCGCCCGCTCGACCTGCTCCGTCAGCAGCGCCAGCGCGCCGACGAAATGACCGCCCGCCTCGCCCGCGGCCTGCACGCCAGCCTCGAGCACTCCCGCAAGCGTTTCACCGCCGCGCACCTGCGCATCGTCTCTTTCGATTTTCGGATGGAAATTGCCGCGCTACGCCTGCGCCTCGAAAAACGCTGCACCGAACTCGGCGCCCGCGCCGAGCGCCTGCTTCGCGCAAAACGCGAACGCATCGATCGCCTGCGCCTCCAACTCGAAGAGCGCAGCCCCCTGCGCGTCCTTGAACGCGGCTACGCCATCGCCACCGATGCCGTCGGCAACGTCCTCCGCGACGCCGCCCAAGTCGTCCTCGGCGACACTGTCGCGGTGCAGCTCCACCGCGGCCGCCTCACCACCGAAGTGAAGAAAAAGGAGTGAGCTGAATGAACGTCTGACTACTCTTCGTCGCCGGCGGAAGCCACTTTGAGGACGGCGAGAAAGGCTTCTTGCGGAATATCGACTTGGCCGACGCGCTTCATCCGCTTTTTGCCTTCTTTTTGTTTTTCGAGGAGTTTGCGTTTGCGAGAGATGTCGCCGCCGTAGCACTTGGCCAGAACGTTCTTGCGGATGGCCGCGACGGTTTCGCGCGCGATGACGCGGCTGCCAATCGCGGCCTGGATCGGCACTTCAAACATTT
>JBGOVR010000246.1:0-4232 GCA_041478205.1 Candidatus Acidiferrum sp. | reverse complement strand
TCGTCCGGGCTTTCAAACTCCTCGCGCTGTACGAAGTTCAGCCACGCAAAGATCACCGCCGCCAGCGTGGCAAGCGCCAGCACCACCGCACCGAGGCTAACTCGAAGGTTTTGCTTCATGACTGAGTCAGGTGAGACACACCCCACCCGAGAATATCAGGTGCAAATCGATGTCCACTGTTTTGTAGACCGCTGCACCGCGAACTCTCAATTCTTCAATGCGTTACGGAATTGACGAGTGAACCAACCTGGAACTATCCAGTTTATGGAAGGGGACATACAGCTTTCCAAAGCTTAGGATTGCCTCAGAATTGGACGCTCAGGCCACCTCGGAACGTCCGGAACGCTGGAACAAGGACAGATCGGCCATCCTGGCTGGTCAAGGATACGTACCCCTGGGCAAGTACGTTATCGCAATCCGCAATCGCCTGCCATCGGCCGGGGGCGAATTTCGGCAGCGCCTGACGGATACCTATGTGGAGGTAGGGATCCATCTGGAACAGGGATTCGCCATAACTGTCCAGGCGAGACACGGTGACGCCGCTCACCCACTTGTAGCCCGCATCCACTTTCGTGCCCGAGCGAGGAACTTTCGCCGAAACATTGGCTCCCATCGACTGGTGCATCGAGCTTCTCAGCATCATGCGAAGCGAGCCGTCGGCAAAATCCGACGGGCTCAGCGCCCCAGCGTAAGCATAGACCGTAGTCACTTCCACGTTTTCAGACAGCTTTTCGCGCAGCGCAACTCGCGTGCCCCAGCTGTTCAAAGATCCGCCGTCGTATGCGAAACCATTCGAAAAGTAGTCTTGGAAATAATCGGCAGCCGGCAAATCGTTGCCGCGGCCGTATACGGCGACATGGCGATCATCATCATGAAACGCCGCAACTTGCAGCTTGCCGCGGGCGCCCAGCTTACGCTCCGCTGCGATTTCCTCGTGCCACCCACCCTCAAGCACCGGACGGCCATCCCGCCAAAGCATTGCGGGGAAGGAGTCGAGCTCATTCAATGCGGCCGCCAGAACACCACCAGAGTCGCGCTCATCCGACTCGAGGGGTGTCGGCGCTCCTGGTTCCTCGGCGAAGATGAGAGCGGCGTGCCAATCATCCGAAACTCGCGTATCCAGTTCCAAGCGCGGGCGCAGGGAAGTCGCGGCTTTCGTCATGCCGATGACTACATACTCCCCGCCATAGTGCAGCACGGCGCGGTCACCCAGGGTCAACGTTCCGCCCTGTTCCATTCGCACGCCTCGGAACGTGTGCCCGTCCGGCCCGAGTTTCGCTTCGCGAAGCACAAGAGCGGTATGAGGGCCCGCACCGAATGAGCCCGTCGGCAACCAAACGGTAGCGAGGCCACCGCCCGGCGCCTGGTCCGAATAATTCACCTGTCCAGCCAGGATCAGTCGGCTCGTACCGCCCAACTTCTGATCGTAGGCGAACGCGGTTGCAGGAGCAGATGGGACATTGGACGCGGAACCAGCCCGCCGCGCCCCGTCCGTAAATTCCAAGCGCGCTCTCGACCGCAAGGCAGGTGTGTCGGGAGCGACATTCGACGCAACCGCGCTTCCGTCTTCCATCCACTGAAGCACCGGGCGGGTGACGGTTGCAGATCGCAGCACCCACTTCCAGTCATCCGCTTCCACGGTCGCCGAGGAGGGCTGGCGCCGCAATTGATCGAGAGAGGCGAACAAGGATTCCATCTGGATGGTGACCAGGGTGGTCACGTGGGCGCTGATGCGGACGTGCTGTTGCAGCGTCGGCAAGAAGCCGGCAAGGGTGACGCGCACCGTGTAGAACCCCGGTGCGAGACGCTCCCCGTGGAAAATACCTTGTGTGTTGGTAAGAAAAGCCAGCGGTGATGCCATACCCGCAGATTCTTGCGCGACTTGCACTGTGGCGCCCATCTGCGGCGTTCCCGCGGTGTCGTTCACCACTCCGGCCAGCTTCCCGGAGACAGACCTCACTTGTGCGGCCGACGCGTTCACTCCAATGGAGAGACACGTTCCAACCAGGACCAGAGCCCCCAGGGTTCGGAGCCGTCCGTTTTCCACGTCTCGTTACCTCCCAGGTGCGGGTTTGGCCGCGTTCGCAGCCGTCTTGGTTTCGCTTGGTACTTTCACTGTGAAATCGGCCGTCTTGGAAATCGTCTTGTTCGAAAGAGTGTCTGTGGCGACGACTTCGAGCGAGTACTTCCCGGGCGCCAATGTCGTCAGCGGCAGCAGGCGCTCGATCGTTATCTGGTCGCCGGTTTGCTTCATTTCTTCCGACGTTTCCTTGAACTGCATGACTTGCTGGTCGCCCTTCTTGACGGTGTACTGGAACGTCGCACTGGACTTGTGGGTCTTGTCGTCGGGCTTCAGGTTGTAAACTTGCATGTAGATACCCATTTTTTCAGTGCTTATGAAATCGGCATCCAGCTTGGGCCGGACTTTTGAAGAGCCCAGTACGAATTGCCCGGTGCCAATTTGCTTTGCGGGGACGTGCTCTAACTGATCCGCCAGGATCAACGAGCTGGCTTCCAATTTGTCGTCCTCATACCGGGGCACCTGGAGCCGCGAGTTCACCACGCCCACGTTGCCGCTCTTTACATCCTTGATCACGATGTCCAGGCGATAGAGTCCTGGCCGCAAGGGAATGGCCTTTTGATAGATGGATTGCAGCTTCAATGACTGCTGGAAAAGGCTGTCCGGAAAGTCTCTGCTGACGGGATCCTCGAAGGTTTGCACGACGCGGCCGGTCAAGGTACTCACGCGGCCAAACACGTTGAGTGTCGCGGAGTGCACGCCTTCCTTGGACTCAAAGGAAAGCTGATTGTTGGGCACTTGGATGGTCACGGGCACGAGCACGGTATCGTTCGTCACCTTTAAATAATCGGTGCGCCAGGTGAAGTGCATCTGGTCTCGCACGATGCGCGCGGTGACAATGGCTTCCAGGTCCTTGAACTTTACCGCCGGCGGTTTGAAAGCCTTGGAGTACTGCTCTAGACGATTGAACTCATTCATGCTGGACGGTTCCCCGCCAAGCGTCTTGGGCAGGTTGGTACCGTCGGAGCGTGTGAAGCGATCCGTCTTGGACGCCATGCCCATCTGTTCGAGCAAGCTCAGTCCCGCGCCAGGCACGTGCAATAGCGCGTCTTTTTCAGAGGGGTCCATCGTCAAGCGATATTCGCCCGAACCGCTCGGATCCACGAATTCCCAGATGACGTTCTCGCCGATGCCCTCCATGTACCGATACCGCCAGGTTTCCCATGGATACGTCGTGGTCGATCCGCCGCCTTCTTCCATCGGACGATCGTATGTGCCACCAGTCGGATGCGACTCGACCTCGTCCGCGGCCCCCCACATGATGTACATGCGGCCGCGGTCGGTCTTCCAGCCAGGTATGCCCGAAGCATAATGCTCGTTCGCATAGGCGATACGCCGGTAGTGTTCTTCCTTGAAATCGTTCTCCGGCAGATCGGGGTTGCTGCTGCGCCGGAGCCAGAACTGCTCGATGAACTGTTCGCGCTCTTCGTTGGTTTCGAGCTGCAGGAACGCCTGACGCTCTTCCGGAGAGATGATGTAGATGACATCCTCGCTCAACCACTGCTTATAGGGCGTGTCGAGTTCCTTCAGCGTCTTCTTGATCTTCTTCTTTTGTTCTTTGTCGAGCTTCTGCGGTGCGGGAGCAGCGGTCGGGTCCTGCGCTTGTTGCGCGTTGACCGAGGGAATCGTAAAGGCGAGAGAAAAGAGTGACGCAAACAGGGCGCGTGCTACCCGCGACATAGGTACACCTCAACCTCTAGGACGATAGGGATTCTACTCCGGGGGTGACTCCCGCGTCAATCGACGAATGTCCTGTATTTTGTGACACTTGTCCCCGTGGGTGATTAGAATCCGCACGCTTGCAATGGGTTGCCTGACATTATTTGACCTGACCCAAGGTACAGGAGAACGACGCGAGTCCGGTGCGGTATGCGTACTGCGGGAAAGATAGTTGCAGGAAGGAACTGCCAAAGCGATCGGTGCCAGCCGCTACTGAACCCGCTGTTTCTGCCCGTCCCAGCCCACCAATGTGTCGAAGATCGCCAGGACGTTGCGCCGGTATTCAACTAGGCGGAAGAAAATATCCCGCAACTCTGGCTCACGTTCGGCCTCGCGGTGCCATTTTGCCAAGACCGCGGGCGGTACTTCAATGTCGCGCCGGAGCTCTTCCGTAGAGTGGCCACGCAGAAAGAGGCCGTAGAAAAAGGCCGCC
>JBGOVR010000217.1:0-6087 GCA_041478205.1 Candidatus Acidiferrum sp. | reverse complement strand
GCAGCCACAAAGAAACAGCACGCACAGGAAGCCCGCAACGTACGGAAGCGATCGGATCTGGGCGGCGAACCGCGTGGGCATCACAGGTTAGCCCGGCTCATGATGGAGAACCCGGCGGTGGAGGGCGGCGCGAGGCCATGCGCGCCTCGAGCTTGGCAGCCGCATCGGTCAGTTTGACGGAAACCTCGCGGAGAAATTCTGCGGTGCGCCGTTCGGTTTCCGGTGCTACTTCTTCCTCGATGTAGCGGCGAAGGCGGGTGAGCTCTTCGTCGAAGCGGCGGCCGATGTCTTCAAATTTGTCCATTTTTGCCTTCGCGGGAAGTCCCAGCGCGATTTGAGTATTATAGGAACGCTCCACGAGTGCCGCAAGGAGGAGAGTTGCCGCTTCCCTATCAATGGCAGTATCGCATCGAACGCTGGAAGAACGCGGCGCGCGGCCTTTTCGGCGGCGGCAACAAAGAGCCGCGCCCGAAGCTTTGCCCCGCCTGCGGATCGTTGGTGGGCATCAGCGCCACGCGATGTCACCAGTGCGGAACCAGCCTGACTTTCTCTCTGGCGGCGGTGAGCAAAGGGCTCTCCGGATTCTTCGGCGGCCGCGCGCCGGTGACCACGGTGCTGCTGATTGTGAATATTTTGATGTTCGGCGTGACCTGGATGGCCATGGCGAGCGCCGGCGAGGGCGAGGGGCTCAGTATTTTGTGGGGCATGGGAGGCGAGCCGCTCTACCGGCTGGGCGAGAGCTTTCCCTACTCGATTTTTATTCAGCACCAGTGGTACCGCCTCATAACGGCCATGTTTCTGCACGGCGGTTTGATCCATATCGGCTTCAATATGATGGTGTTGATGGATATCGGTCCGGTGGTGGAAGAGGTTTACGGCTCGGCGAGGTTCCTGTTCTTGTACGCGGCGACGGGCATCGTGGGATTCCTGTTGAGTGCTTTCAATGGGCATAACTCGGTCGGCGCGAGCGCGCCCATTCTGGGATTGATTGGCTTGATGATTGCCATCACCACGAAACGCGGCGGATCGCACATGCAGCAACTGCGCTCGAGACTCATTTCCTGGGTGGTGTCGATTTTTGTGTTCGGCTTTCTGATGCGGGGCGTGGACAACTGGGCGCACGCTGGCGGTTTGGCGGCAGGATTTGGCCTCGGGAAGCTATTTGCGGACCGGGAGCCGGCCAATCCGAGTGAGCGGCGTACAGCATACGCGCTGGGGTGGCTGGCGGCGGTGGTTGTGGTTGCGAGCTTCGTGCTGATGATTTTGCACTACCGTGATCCGTTGCCGGGGTCGTAGCAGGCTTACTCAGCACCCGCGATTGTTTCGACTGTCAACTCTTTCCGCACGGTCGCGCATGCCATCTCCCCGGCGCCTCGCGGAATGCGCTACTCTGATTGTGGGGAAACTCGGCGCCGCTCATGGATCCGCACTCCATCGTCATCGTCAGCCTGCACACGCCGAAGGAAAAAGTCTGGGGCGAGCTCCTGGCGATCAACACAGCGGGCATCACCCTGCGCGGCATCGACCTGAATTCCTTCGACCACTTCATCCGCCAGATCAACGAGCCGGACACCGAACGCGTCGGCGTCCCAACTCTCTTCTTCCCCATGACGCGCATCGAGCGCATCGCGCTCGACGAACCCTCCGGCGCCATTCCGTCCATGGACGAGCTGTTCGCCCGCAAGCTCGGGCGCGGCCTGATCGACTATTTAGCGCAGTTCGCCTAAGCGTGTTGGCGGCTGTTTGGAGGCCGTGTTGCGCTTCGCCTTTGTTCGCGCGGGCTTTCGTCCGTTAGCGCAGTTCGCCTGAACTGCGCTATCCTGAAGCTCGAATGAAAGGCCGAATCTGGACCGTACCCAACCAAATAACACTTCTGCGTCTCGGCTTTCTGCCTGTTTTCCTGAGTCTTATTTCCTACGAGCGCTACAAGTGGGCGCTTCTGGTCCTGGTCGTCGCGGGCCTGAGCGATGGCATCGACGGCCTGCTCGCCCGGAAGCTCAATCAACGCTCGGCGCTCGGCGCGTATCTCGATCCCATCGCGGACAAGCTTCTGCTGTCCTCTTCTTTCGCTATTCTGGCTTTTAAACAAAAAATTGCCTGGTGGCTCACCATCATCGTGCTCAGCCGCGACATCCTCATTCTCATCGTCGCGGTGGTGATTATTCTCATTTCCGGCTATCGCCCGTTTCCACCCAGCATCTTCGGCAAGCTGACCACCATGTTTGAGATCATTCTGGTCTTCACCGTCGTTCTCGCGGCAGCCTATCCACATCTGCGGCTCGGACCACTCAGTCCCTTCTTGATTTACACCGTCCCCACTTTCGCCATCATCTCCGCTTTACAGTATTCGTTCGCGATCACTCGCGGCCTCGGTAGCTCCTAAATTCAGACCGTATCGCTGCAAATGTCATTTCGCCCGTTCGTACGCTTGGTTCAACCACCAGAGAGCATCGCGCAGATCCTCGGCTGAATTGATCTCGAAGGAGGACCACTGCGCGCCCGGAAGCTTGCTTTCGGCGTCAAGGCGTGGGTCCTGCATGGCGCGGCGCAGCAAGTCCGGCGGCATCGGTTTGATCTTGAAAATAATCGAACTGGAGGTTTTGAGCCCTCGTGTAACCGGCAAACCGGCAAAAATCTCGGCTCGCCGGTAGAAGGCCAGCAAACCGAACATAGGGCGCGATTTCACGTGAGGCCAGGCGCTCATCTCCTGACCAAGCATGGCCGACCATTGCTTCATCTCCTCGGCAATGGGCGAAAGTTTCGGCCGATTAGGCTTTGTTTTCTTGGCCTTCATCTTGAATAAATTTGTCCCCGTCAAATCGCCATGGAAGCTGGGCCACCGGGAGGAAGAAGGAGCTTCGGCTCGGTCAAGGACTGGACTTGTTCGAGGGTGGCATCGGGTGCCAACTCCCGGAGCACGAGACCTTCGGGTGTGACGTCGATGAGCGCGAGCTCGGTGACGATGTGATCGACGACTTCGACGCCGGTAAGCGGGAGCGAACACTTTTTCATGATTTTCGGTTTGTTGTCGCGCGTGGCGTGTTCCATGGCGATGAAGACGCGCTTGGCGCCCGCGACCAGGTCCATGGCGCCGCCCATGCCTTTGAGCATTTTCCCGGGAATCGCCCAATTGGCGAGAGTTCCCTTTTCATCCACCTGGAGCGCGCCGAGAACGGTGAGGTCCACGTGGCCGCCGCGAATCATCGCGAATGAATCGGCGGAGGAAAAATAACAGCTGCCGGGCAGCTCGGTGACCGTTTCCTTGCCGGCGTTGATGAGGTCGGGGTCGATTTCCGAGTCGAGAGGATACGGGCCGACACCGAGCATGCCGTTTTCGGATTGCAGCAGGACGTCCATGCCCTTGGGAACGTAATTGGCGACGAGCGTGGGGATGCCGATACCGAGATTGACGTAGTAGCCGTCGCGGAGCTCAAGAGCGATGCGCCGGGCGATGCGTTCGCGTTTTTGTTCGTCGGTGAGGGACATGGCTGAGTCCTCGGTAGCTGGGCCGCAGCATGCTGCGCCCCTGTAAGTTCATTGCTTGCGTGTAGTGCGGCGCTCGATGCGCTTTTCGTAGCTTGAGCCCTGCAAGATGGCATTGACGAAAATCCCGGGCGTATGGATTTGGTCAGGGGCAAGCTGGCCGAGATCGACGAGCTCTTCGACTTCCGCGATGACGTAGTCGGCGGCGGTGGCCATCATGGGATTAAAGTTGCGGGCCGTCTTGCGGTAGGCAAGGTTGCCCCAGCGGTCGCCCTTCCAGGCCTTGATGAAGGCAAAATCACCGCGAAGGGCGCGTTCCAGAACGTAAGGGCGGCCGGCGAATTCGCGGGTCTCCTTGCCTTCGGCGACCATGGTGCCGTAGCCGGTCGGCGTGTAAAACGCGGGAATGCCTGCGCCACCTGCACGAATTCGTTCCGCGAGGGTGCCCTGGGGGTTCAATTCCATCTGCAATTCACCCTTCAGCACCATTTGCTCAAAGACTTTGTTTTCGCCGACATAGCTCGAAATCATTTTCTTGACCTGGCCGTTCTGCAGGAGCAGGCCAATGCCAAAGTCATCGGCGCCGGGATTGTTGCTGATGATGGTGAGGTCCTTGGTGCCCTTGCGGCGCAGGGCGGCGATCAGGCTTTCCGGGATGCCGCAGAGTCCAAAGCCACCCATCAGGATCGTCGCGCCATCGGCGAGCTTCTCGATGGCGGCGTCGGCGGTGGCGATGCGTTTGTCCATAGGGACTAAATGCCCGGGGCAGTGTACCGCAGAACGCAGTTAACCCGGAAGATTGGGCGGGAACGGGATCCAGCGGCCAGGGGGGCCTTGTTTTTTGCAAGAGTATGATTCTAAAGGACTATAAGTCCAACCAGAATGCAAGAGTATGATTCCATGGGGCTTACAGGTGTAAATTGCGGAAGAGTATCAAAAGAAAGGGCTTACTTGATCCGAGCAAAGAGCAGAAATCAACGCACATCTCATGGCTTATTATCTCGAAAATGTTAAGTAAAACCTTGGTAACTGGGATGTGTCATGGGGCCCACTCGATGGCAAGCGCAAGATTCCGGCGCTTTGAATGCGAAACATTACCGTGATGTAACAGAACGAAGGCTCAATCATGCTATCGTGTCAGAACTTTCAGCGGGTTTTCAGACCGGAGGTAAGAGATGTACGCCGTGGTCTCTTCTCCCAGCCAAACGAAGACATTGGGTGCGACTCTTTTCCCGGACAAGTCCGGCAGTAGTTTCCGGGTGTGGGCGCCGAACGCTTCTTCCGTGAAGGTGTTGCTGCAGCCGGATTCAGCGACGCCTGCCGCTTCGTTGGCGCTCGCCAAGGATGCGGGCAACCCTGCCTATTGGTCGGTGGATGTTGCGGACGCCGTAGCGGGACACCTGTATCAATTCACGATACAGAATCGCGGTGGCGACAAGTACGACCCAGGCGGGCTGCCGTTGCTGCGAGCCGATCCGTGCGCTCGTCAAGTCACATCTTCCGACCCCACGGTGCCCAGCGTCATCAGTGATCCTGGCATTTACAAATTCAACGCACCTTTCCAGACCCCTGCCTTTGAGAATTTTATCGTGTATCAAGCGCATATCGGATCTTTTGCGGGCCGCAATGACGGCATCGCCGTGGCGACAGACAAGAACGGCGGGACCGCAAGCTTTTCGCAGGTGGGAAGCAAGCTGGACTACATCCGGTCCATGAACTTCAACGCCGTTCAGTTCCTGCCGAATGGCGAATATCGCGGAACAGAAGGCGAAGCGTATAACCCATCCAACTACTACGCGCCGGAGGTTCTCTACGGGCAGCCCGACGACCTTCGCCGGTTGATCGACGCATGCCACGCGCGAGGCTTGGCGGTGTTTTTCGACGTGGTCTACAACCACATGGACAGCACCGACAACCTGTGGCAGTTCGATGGAAACAACGATCACCGGACCGACGAGAGCCAGCCCACGACAGGCGGAGGCATCTACTTCAGCACGGTGGAAACGGGATTTGGCCGGCGGCCGGACCACGACTCTCCGGACGTGCAACGATTTTTTGCCGAGAATGCGGCAATGTGGTTCGACGAATACCATGTCGATGGTCTGCGCTTCGATTCCGCCGGCAATTTCAGCGCAGGCGGCCTGCAAGCGATCGTTCAACCGCTGATCGCGCGGTATCCGGACAAATTCATCTACGCCGAAGACAACCAAGCCGACTACATCTTCAACACGATCGGATTCCGGGCGATGTGGGATATGAACAGCCCCTTCGCGTTTGCGCGCAGCGTCGCGCAGCGTGATATGCGCCAGTTGGATTCTCTGGTGAGCCGCTTCGGTTATCCGTTCGCATGGAGCGCGATCCGGTATCTGCTGGGATCGCACGATCAGATTTTCAATGAGTGGAAGCTCGATGGCGGTGGGCATTGGGACAAGAACCTTGCGGACGATTTGGGAGAGAACCGCTACTTCGTGGAGGTGATCGGAGGCGCGATTTCCGGCCGGGAGAACTGGTATGCGCGCGCGCAGGCCCGCATGGGCTGGGCCCTCAATATTGCGATCCCGGGAACGCCGATGCTGTTCATGGGTACGGAATGCCATCACTACG